>CAXUEQ010000010.1:0-37240 GCA_964250175.1 uncultured Sphingobium sp.
CCCTCTGCCAGCATCGCCTTCACCACATTCTGCGTGACGAAGAACGCGCTTTTCAAGTTGAGGTCGAGCACGGCGTCGTAATCGGCTTCGCCGACTTCGGTCATCGGCTTGGGGCGATTGGTGCCGGCATTGTTGACCAGAATGTCGAACGCCGGTCGCGTAGCGAAAAACGCTGCGACCGCCGTCAGATCGCCGACGTCGAGCACAGCCCATTCGGCGCCATTCCCAATCGCCTCGGCCCCGGAGCGGATTTCGTCCGCCGTGCGCGCGACCAGCGTCACCGCCGCGCCGGCATCGGCCAGCGCAGCGGCCGCCGCAAGGCCGATCCCTCGCCCCGCCCCGGTCACGATCGCGCGGCGACCGTCAAGCCGAAACGAGGGCGTAACCGGCAAGCTCATGCCGGTTCCGTAACCGGCTCGGCACGTCCGGCATAGGGGATATTGCGTCCGCCATGACGACGCACCCGGATATTGGCCTGCTCGCCATGGCCCGCAAAACCTTCCAGCGCGCACAACCGGCTGCAATATTCGCCGATCATCGCCGAGGCTTCGTCCGTCGTGACGCGCTGATAGGTGCAGGTCTTGAGGAATTTTCCGACCCACAGCCCGCCTGTATAGCGCGCCGCCTTCTTGGTCGGCAACGTATGGTTGGTGCCGATGACCTTGTCACCATAGGCGACGTTCGTGCGATGCCCCAGGAACAGAGCGCCGTAATTGGTCATATTCTTCAGGAAATAGTCCGGGTCGCGCGTCATCACCTGCACATGCTCGTTGGCATAGTCGTCGGCCACCTTCACCATCTCGGCTTCGTCGGCACAGAGGATCACTTCGCCAAATGAGTCCCATGCGCGGCGGGCGATCGCCGCTGTCGGCAGGATCGTCAGCAGCCTTTCGATCTCGCGCAGCGTATCTTCGGCCAGCGCCCGGCTGGTGGTGATGAGGATAGCGGGACTGTCGGGACCATGTTCGGCTTGGCCGAGCAGGTCGGTCGCGCACAACTCGCCATCGGCGCTGTCATCGGCGATCACCATCGTCTCGGTCGGGCCGGCGAACAGGTCGATCCCGACACGCCCGAACAACTGGCGCTTGGCCTCGGCGACGAACGCATTGCCCGGACCGACCAGCATGTCGACCGGATCGATGCTTTCCGTCCCCAGCGCCATCGCACCGATTGCCTGGATGCCGCCCAGCGCATAGATCGCGTCCGCACCCGCCATGTGCTGCGCCGCCACGATCGCCGGAGCGGGCCGCCCCTCGAACGGCGGCGCGCAGGTGATGACGCGCGGGACGCCCGCAACCTTGGCGGTGATGACGCTCATATGCGCCGACGCCAGCAACGGATATTTACCGCCGGGAACATAGCAGCCCGCTGCATTGACCGGGATGTGCGTGTGTCCAAGCACAACGCCCGGCAGCGTCTCGGCCTCAACGTCCTTCATAGAGTCCCGCTGAATCTGAGCAAAATTGCGCACTTGCGTCTGCGCGAACTCGATATCCTTCAAATCCTGCCCGGTCAGTTGATCCATGCAGTCTTGAATTTCCCGGTCGCTCAACCGGTAGTCTTCGCGATCCCATCCATCGAATTTTATCGATAGATCGCGCACCGCCGCGTCGCCGCGCGTGGCGATATCGGCAAGCGTCGCCTCGACCACGTCGCGCACCTTGCGGTCCGCCTCGGCACGCACCTCGGCGCTCGTTCCCCGCTTCAACCATTCCGCCATATCGAATCTCCACTCCGCGATAATCTCTGCATATCTATTGACTGCGCATTCAAGAATCTTCAAGCTCATTATGAATTTGGCGGAAGGATTTGGATAGATGACGGACATGGCAATGGCAAATCGGACATGGGCGCATGCCGATCTGGAAGCGCGCGTGGTGCGCTATGCCGATCTCGTTCCCTGCCTGAATGCGTTCATTGACACGCGCACGCCGGGATCGGAAGCGAAGGAAAACTTCACCATCATCGGGCCGGGCGTATCGGAAAATCCCGACCAGTATGTCCATATCGCCGAACCGCACGGCTTCAACATCGGCGGCGCGCGCCAGCCGCCGGCCTGCGTCAATTCGCAGCACAGCCACGACACGGCCGAGGTGTTCGTCGTCCATTCCGGCCGCTGGAGCTTCGACTTCGGCGAACATGCCGACGACGCCAATATCGAAGCCGGGCCAGGCGACGTCGTATCCTTTCCGATCCACGCTTTCCGTGGGTTTCGCAACATCGGGGACGATGTCGGCTTCCTGTGGTCGGTATTGGGCGGCGACAATCCCGGTCGCGTCACTTGGGCGCCCGTGGTGTTCGATATGGCGGCAAACTACGGGCTGGTGCTGCTCGACAACGGCGCGCTGGTCGATACCGCCGCCGGGCAAATCATACCGGCGGGCAGCACGCCGATGCCGCCGACCAGCGCGGCCCAGGTAGCGGCGATGCGCGTGCTGACCAATGATGAGGAAGGCGAAGTTATCGCTAGGGCGTCGGACATTACGATTCCGGGCGAGTGCCCGGTTATCGGCGCGGGCGGCCCCTTGCCGGCCGCTGAGGGATTCACCCTGTCACGTCTGCAGATCGAGGCTGGCGATGTGCAAGACAGCGCAGCGAGCGATCACCCGGAAGTGATTTTCGTGCAGCAAGGCTCGGTCGCGGTCGAGGCGGCGGGCGTCTCTATCCGGCTGTCGGCAGGTGACACGATGACCGTCCCGAAACATTTATCGCATCGCTACGGCAGCGATACCGGCGCAACCGCCTTTATCGTGCGCGGAACCTGATCGCGCTCAAACGCCGGTAGCGCGGCGCAGCGCCGTCGCTCCGGTGCGCAGGAAAGCGTGATCGGACCCTTGCAGGAATAAAGTTGCCCCCTTGTGCCGCCAGCCCGCAACATCCTCATTGCGCGGCACGAACATGCCGACCGGTCGGCCCGCAGCCCGCGCCGCTGCGATGATGCGGTCCACTGCAGCGATCACCTCCGGCGCATCGGGCGATGCAGCGTCCAGCGCGACCGTCAGGTCGATCCGACCGACGAATAGCGCGTCGATACCGGGTGTCGCGGCGATGGCATCGATATGGTCCAGCGCCTCGACATCCTCGATTTGCGCGATCACTACGGTCCTGGCGGCCGAGGTGGCGCGATGTTCTCCCATCGCCGCCAAGCCATAGCGCGCAGCGCGCGATGATCCGGCATAGCCACGCCCACCTGGCCCATAAGCCGCTGCTTTTGCGACCGCCGCCGCTTCTTCGGCGCTGCGGATGTGCGGCAGCACAACGCCATCCGCGCCACAGTCAAGCGCATTCAGGATATGCTCCGGTGCCGATGTCGGAGTGCGCACAAGCACCGGCATGCCCGCCGCGCGGGCAGCCATGATGCACAGATCAAGGTCGCCGCGATCGAAGGGGGCATGTTCTGCATCGAGGCAGACGAGATCGAGGCCGCAGCTTGCCAGCACCTCGACCAGAATCGGCGACGGCGTTTTGAGGAACGTGCCGAGCAATATGTCCCCGGCGGCGATACGGTCCTTCAACATCATGCCGCCAGCCGCCGACCGGCCAGCGCCGCACCCTCGGCCAAGGTCGCCAGCTTGGCGTAAACGATATCTGGATCGACCGCGCCGAACCCGGCAAAAGTGGAAAAGCCGCAGTCGGTGCCCGCAATGACACGCTCGGCCCCGACCAGATCGACGAATGCGCGGATGCGGTTCGCGACGACCCTGGGATGCTCAACGAAATTGGTGGTCGAATCGATCACGCCGGGGATCAGTATCTTGTCCTCTGGGATGGCTGCCAACTGTGCGGCGAAAGCTTCGATGTCATGCTGATGGCGCGGGTTCGCCGTCTCGAACAACAGCCCCGCCGGCCGCGCTTTCATCAGGACCGGAAGGATTATTTCCATCTCGACATCGCAATGGTGGGGGCCTTCGTAATTGCCCCAGCAGACGTGCATTCGCAGCCGTTCCGGCGCGATGTTGCGCAGCGCATGGTTGAGCACGGCGACGTGCCGTTCAATCAGCCGGACATAGTCGGCATCGCTGCGGTCTTTATACATCGTATGCCGTCCCAGACCGAGATCGGGACTGTCGAGTTGAAGGATCAGCCCGGCATCCACGATCGCTTCATATTCCGGGCGCATCGCCTCGGCCAGCGCCTCCAGATAAGCGTCGTCGTCCGGGTAGAAGTCGTTGGGTTGGAACAGCGCGATGACGCCCGGCGACGCGGCGTTCATAAAGCCGGCCGGTTCGCCGTTTGCGGCGCGCGCTATGGCGAAGCGGCGCAGGTCGTCGTGTAGCGGCGCAAGCGTCACCGAATGGATCGCGGCGACGCAGCGGGGGCGGCGATATGTCGGCGTGCCGCCACCCTTGGCCTGCCGCGCGAGGAAGTCCGGGAACGCCTCCAGGTCGGCGGGCGCACGGCGCGGACTGTCGCCGTCGAAGCCGCTGATCCGGTCCTTGATGTAGGTGGCGTAGCTGATCTTGGCCATCTCGCCATCGGAGACGATATCAATTCCGGCGAGGACCTGCCGTGCAACGGCATCGGCCACTTCCTCGCTGGCGACGCGGTCGAACCGCGCAACATTGAGGATGTCGCCACGTTCGGCGGCAAACAGCAGCTCGGTCATCTCTGCGCCGCGCGGCAGGGAACCGACATGCGTGGTTTGGATCTCGGTCATGTGGCGGTTCTCCAGTCGGTAATGATGGACGCCAGAAGCCCCGGCCGTTCCAGCGGTAGCATATGGCCTGCGTCGGCGACGATATGAAGCGTCGCGCGGCGCGCGCGATCGGCCATAGCTTGATGCCATGCGGGCGGACAGAGCATATCCTCGGCACCGCAGGCGACGAGCACCGGAATATCGAGTCGCGGCAGAACATCGCGAAGATCGGCACGGGTCCGCAACGCCTCGCTTTGGGCAACGAAAACATCGGGTCCAAGGTCAAGCGCCATCGCGCGCAAAAGAGCGAGCAGCACCCGATCGTCGCGGTTGGCCTGTGCAAGATAGCGCGGTTTCAACTCGCCAATGATGATAGCTTCAAGCCGCCCGGCGCGAATATCGGCTTGCTGGCGCGGCCGGACAGCGGCGCGCTCGGGTAGATCCGCAGCGGGGTTTGCGTCCAGCAATATCAGACCCTCCAGCCGCTCCGGTGCCTGCCGCGCTATCTCCAGCGCGACGATCGCCCCCATCGAGAAGCCGACTGGCAGCAGCGGACCGGTGGTCGCTGACAAAGCGCGGGCCGCCATCGCGGCGATCGTGTCGTCGCGCGTCGTATCCGCGTCGACCGCGCCGGGCAATGCGTCGCGCACCGCTTGCGTCCACAATCGCGAATCGCACATATTGCCTGGAATCAGCAGCGGCGTCGTCACCGTCACAGGCGCGGCGTCCAGTCTGCCGGCGACCAGGGATCGATCACCAGAAGTGGCTCCGCGCCGACGCCGATATGGCCGACAGCATAGCCGAAGCCGGCGCGACGCGGCGTTTCGGCGGTTAACCGGTGGACGGCATAGAGCGCGACGGCTTCGTCACCGGTCGAAAAGGCGCGGATCACATAGGCACGGATACGGTGAAGCTGTTGAACATGATCGGTAACGAGCAGGGCGTTGCCGGCAGCGACGACCGCCTCCGTGGCCCAGGCATCGAGGCCGGGATGATCGGCTTCGCGGAAAGCCACGGTGCCGCGCGCCTGTTTGAGATCGGTGTCGAACGCGACTGCGACCGCAGGCTCGGCCGGCGGCGGCGATCCCGGCCCGAGCCGCCACAGCCGACCGATCCGGCCGTCATACAGGTCGGCGAAGAGCGCCGTATCGCCCCCGATCCAGGCGGCGGATGATACGCCCCGCACCCCTATGCCTTGCGCCGGATCGAGCGGCGTCCCGCGGAAGCTTTCGAGGATCGCCTCCTCGCCATAGGCTTCGCCGCCGCCCCATTCCATCCGCGCATTGCCCAGCAGTCCGTCATTCGCGGGCCGATGGCCGGCACACAGCGCCGCCAGCGTTTCGTGCAGGCTCATGCGCCCAGCCCCCCGGCGATTTGCCGCAACGCCGCGACCTCGTCGAACACGGTCACGTCCTCGACGATAGCGCCCGCGCGCAGGCGATAATGCGAAACCGCCATCAGCAGCACTTCGCGGCCGGATGGCATCCCCCATGCGCCGATACCGGCATGGGTGCCGACCAGCGACCAGCGCAGCGCAACCGCCACATCGCCATGCGGAAGAGGCCGCGCCGCGACATGTTCCAGCCGATAGGCGCAGTCGTGAAGCATCGCACGCACTTGCATCACACAGCCGATCCAGTAGCCGCGCCCGAAGCCGCGCCGGTTGGACGGCCAGCGAATGTCCGCGGCGGGCGATAGCGCTTCTGCCGCTTCGCCATAAAGATCATCGACGAATGCGCGCCGCAGCATCGCTGCGGGCAATGTTGCGGGATGTCCATCCGGAACGATCACGCTCGGCTCGCTGCGGACCGACCAGATCATCTCGCCACGCCAGCCATGGCGCGCCTGGTCGCCTTCGTGGTCGGCCGCCGCCTGCGTCTCGGCCAGCGCGCGGGGATCGGCCCCGACCTGCCACAGCGCGCGGCAATTGTCGCGCACCAGCCATTCCTCGACAATCCGGTTTGCGACCACCTTGCAATCGGCGATCGTCGTCGTGCCCGACCCCATCATCGACGCGTTGCCGATCAGCGGTTCGTCGCCGAAATGCGTCGAGCGGCTCATGATCCGGTGCGAACTATAATAGGTGCCGGGTGCGTCCTCGCTCCAGATCACGTCCTCGGCCATCACGACGCGATCGGCATAGGCGGCAAGCGAACCGATCGTGTTCTGCGTCACCACCTCCATGCCGACCGCCGGGCCGGCGAGCGTGTGCAGCTCGCAATCCGGCCCATAGTGCGTGCGGCACAGGCCAACGTCTTTCTCTTCCCATATGCGGTGGGTGCAGCGGACGATATAATCGACGATGTCGCGATAGACCGGTTCGAACCCGTCGAGCGGCTGGCGGCGCGGCCCTGTCGCCATCTGCTCCGACATCGGCCGCCCGACCGGCGAGAGCACTTCGGGGTTCCGGTCCCACTCCTGAGAAAATCGGGTCATCAGCGATAGGCCTGGGCGAGCACGCCGATCTCGTCGAACAGCATCCATTCCTCCACGATTTTGCCGCCGGATACGCGCAAATGGCTCATCCCCATCATGAATACCGGCTTTCCCGACGGGCATTCGCCAAGCACGCCGCCGGGCGCGGTCGTGCCTTCCAGCACCCAGCGCACCGCGACGACGACGCCATCTGTTTCCTCCGACCAGCAGACATGCTCGACCCGCATTACGCCGTCGGGAATCGCGGCGAGCACATGCAGCACCAGCGCCTGATAATTGCGCAGGCCCTGTGCCGAACGGCCGCCGCCGGCATGCGCGATGATGTCGGGCACATAGGATTCCGCCGCCCAGTCGAGCCGGCGCAGGTTCCAGATATCGTGGAACAGCGACCGCGCCCAGCCGTCCACCGTCGCCCTGTCCACGTCCAGCCGCCGCCGCGGTGCCTGCCCCTCCAGCCGCGTTTCCGGCGAAACAAGGAACGTCTCATATCCCTGCGCAGCGGCGGCGCGGCGCGCGACCTCGTGCGGATCATATCCCAGTTGGCGGACGGCCGCGCCATTGTCGCGCACCAGCCATTCGGTATGGACGCGGTTATCGCGGCTGACGCAATCGGCGACGAAGCGGATCGAGGTGCGCCGGCCGGTACCGGGACCCCAGGCGGTCCGCCCGACATTGGTTGAGCGGCTATGCCCCAGATGCGAGGTGTAGAAACCCGCATCCTCGTCGCCGCTCCATGCGACGTTCAAATGATGAATTTCGCCGTCCGGATACGCATTTAGGGTGGAAACGGTCGATGCGATGACTTCCTCGACCGACCGCACGATGCCATAAGAGGAATAGATGGTGCAACTCGGGTCGTAGGTATCGTAGATATAACCGACCGCGCGTTCCATCCAGATCTCGTCGGTGATCCGCACGATATAGTCGACGATGTCGGTGAAACGATCCTCGAACCCTGCCATCGGCTGTGTGCGGGCGCCGCCCGGCGCAAGCAATGCGCGCGCGTCGCGCTGGCGCACTTTCGTTACGGGAGACCGTTGCGGCACATCAAACGGGAGGTCGTCGGTCATTCCTGCTCCTCAGCCCGCTACGACGGTGATCTCGTCACCGCCAGCGACGTTCAACAAGCCGGCAAGGCCAGGCCCGATATCGATCTCGTCGTCGCCAACACGATGCGATCCGCCCATCGCCGCGCGGAACGCGGCCCCGGTCCCGGCGCCGGTCAGCAGGGCGGTGTCGTGGGACGCGTCGGTCGCACGCACCGTGCGCCGTTCGCTGTTGCGTACCGTCCGCAGGGCATCGATGTCGGCGACGAGCGTAGGGCCGCCGTCGAAAATATCGACATAGCCCTCGTCGCGAAATCCTTCGGTCAACAGCATGTCGCGGGCAGGGCGACCGTCGTCGTGCGGGCGACCGAACGCAGCCTGCGCGTCGGCCGGGAGCATCGACACATAGATCGGATAGCGCGGACCCAGATCGGCGATGAACTGGTTGCCATGGATCGCGCCGGTCCGGTCGGCCTCATGGAAATCCATGTCGTAGAAGCGGCGACCGATCGCCTCCCATACCGGGGCAAGACCATCGCTGTCCTGATAGCCGCGAAGCTCGGCTATCACACGGTTCCCGAACCAGGGGCGGTGCATGGCGATGAACAGGTAACGCGCCCGCGCCATCAAACGACCGAGCGCCAGGCCGCGCCGCGTCGGGTCGACGAACAGGCCGCCCACCTCGGTTTCGCCGTCGAAATCATTGGCCAGGTTGAGCAGCATCTGCGCTTTCGTCCGTCCGAGCGACCGCGATACCGACGCCTGACGCGTCAGGCGATAGCTGTAGAAGGGCCATTCGGCGCCGACCCTGGCAAAGACCATGCCGGTCGCGACGATATCCTCGCCCAGTTCAGCCACCAGCATGATCGCCGCGCCTGCATCGCGCACGGCGGGATCCTCGATCGCCTGTTCGGCGGACGCGATCCGCTGCGCGAGCGCTTGCCGGTCCGGCGGGAGGTTGGTCAGGCCACTGCCCCCCGATTCGGCAAGGCGCAGAACCGCGTCCAGATCGTCAGATCGAACCGGCCTGATAAGGGGATGTCTGTCATTCACCCTCTCTCAATGCCGTTCGTTGATTTCGCAGTCAACACCTTGCTTCAGATTCTTGCGGAGCCGCCCTCGATCAATGTTCCCGCGAACGACCGGGCTTCGTGGGGCAGCGACGGATCCACCACACGTTCCAGCAACATCGTGACCGCGGCGGCGGTCATCCTGCGAACCGGCTGGCGAATGGTTGTCAGGCGGTAACTGGGCCATGTTGCCGGGGCGACGCCATCGAATCCGACCACAGACAAATCCTCGGGCAGCGACAGGCCGAATTCATGACGCGCGGCATCGATCGCGCCGATCGCCATCAGGTCGTTCGCACAGATCACCGCATCGGGCCTTGAAAGCCCTTCCATCAATTCACGCAATGCCGCCGCGCCGCTGTCATGATCGAACGTGCCGCGGACGATCCGCGCTTTCAGGCCATGTAGGGCCAATTGGGTCAGTGCGCCCTCTACGCGCTGATTGCTGACGAAGCTGTCTGCGGGACCGGCGATGATCCCAAAGGCCCGGTGTCCCGCATTCACCAGTCGATCGACCAGCAGCCGTTCCCCGCCGATCGAGTCGCAATATACGCTGGGGGCAGGTTCTCCGTCGGCGACGCGGTTGTAGAGCACGACTGGCACATGGTGCCGCACGAACGCCCGAAGCTGGGGTGCCGAAAGACGCGCGGCGGAAATCGCGCCATCGACGCGATAGCGCCAGACCTGATCGAGCGCGGCATCCACGTCACTTTCCGACTGGAGGGCGAATAACAATACTCTGACGCCTTCCGCCGTAAGCCGGTGCGTGAGTTCCGCCAAAACCTCCGGATAATAGAGGTTCGTCAGGTTGGAAATAAGGATCGCGACAAGATTGGACCGCTTGGTGATCAGGCTCGAAGCGATGGCGTTCGGCTGATAGCCCAGTTTGGCCGCCGCCTTTTGGATCGCCTTTTTCTTGTCGGGTGAAATGCTGGAACCTGGGCGGAAACAGCGTGATACGGCCGACTGTGAAACACCGGCGAGCCGGGCGACGTCGTAGGAGGTCGGACGCGGCGTGGAATCCGTCTGCGGAAGGGACTTGGAATTTTTCATACAGGGCCGTGATAGCGCTTCACCGGCTCGACCGAAACAGGCGATGCAGGTGATCGAAGCCCGCCACAGCTTTATCATGCCTTGCCAGAAAGCAACCAGCCGGTTGCACCCGTCACCACCTCCGCAAGAGTATATAAAAAGTTTATATTCCAATATTTTAGAGAAAAATATCTTAGGTGCATCCTAAACAATATATGACAAAATTAAGAAAAAGTTTGCATGCGCAACCAAAATTTGTCTAGCGTGGGAATCGAGGCGACCTTCGAGATCGCACCGAAATAAAAAGGGGGATTTGACATGACGGATATTTCCAGGCGTTCGTTGAAGCGCTCGCGCGCGGCTCTGTTGGCAACCGGCGCGGCGCTTGCGTTCGCTGGTGCCGCGGGCGCGCAGACAGGTTCCGTGGCGAACCCGCGCGCTCCTGCGGGAGATACCGCCGGGGATAATGGCGGGGTTCCCGATATCGTCGTCACGGCCCAGCGCCGCGAGGAACGGCTGCAGCGCGTGCCGATCTCCATCGTCGCGCTGACCGGTGCGGAAATTCAGAATGCCGATATCAAGGATATCAACCGCCTTGAGCAAGTCGTCCCCGGCCTTCGCATCGCCCGTTCGGGTCCGGCCGAGCGGCCCGCCATTCGCGGTATCTTCACAGAGGCGTCGGGCATCAATTCCGATCCGCGCATCGGTTTCTACATCGACGAAATCTATCAGTCCCGGTCGCAGCAGGGCAGCATCGGTTTCGTCGATCTTGAGCGGGTCGAGGTGCAGAAGGGTCCGCAGGGCACGCTGTTCGGCCGTAACAGCCTGGGCGGCAATATCGCGCTCACCACCGCTGCGCCCAAGGACAAGTTCGAAGCGGGAGCGGACCTGATCTACGGCAATTACAACCGTATGAAGGCCGAAGGCTTCCTCAACATTCCGATCACCGAAGGATTGGCGGTTCGCGTGGCTGCGGCAACCGATTCGCATGACGGCTATCTCAAGAGCAGCGTGAACAAGCGCGCCGACCTGCAGGATCTCGACTATGGCTTCGCGCGGGGCAGCCTGCGCTGGACGCCGCCGTCGCTGGACGGGCGGCTCGATATCGTTCTGCGCGCATCCTATTATCGCGAAAAGGACCATGGCTTCAACACGATCAACGGCAAGGTGATCGGTGCGCTCGTCGATCCCACGCTGATCCGTCAGCCGGGCCAGTCGCTCACCTATAATGGCGTCACCTATCCGCTGCCGTTCGGCTATAATGGCGGCAACTATACCGGCAATCTCTACCCCTACAGCACCGCGCTGCGCGACGGCATCGCCGACGTGGGGGGCGCGGATATCGGCATTCCGGTGCCGGGTCCCTACGCATCGGTCTATGACTATCCGGCGCGGCAGGAACAGAAATCGCAAAATTATACGGCGACCGTCAATTTCGATATCAGCAGCGACATACGCCTGCGTTCGATCACCGGCTTTACGAAATTCAATTCCTTGAATGTCGGCGACGGCGATGGCGGGCCGATCCCCTTGTCGGCCTATTATGCGATTACGAAGGCGAAGACGTTCACGCAGGAAGTCCAGCTGCAATCCGCCAACCGCGCCAGTCCGCTGCAATATACGCTCGGCGCATTCTATATGAACGACCAGAATAATGATGGGCAGGCATTATTCTATCCGCGGCATGACTATACCACGGCGGGCGCCGCCGCGCAGGGGTTGCCTACGCTCTATGCGGTCGGCAACACCTGCGGATTCACCTATTCGCCACTGCCGGGAAGCACGCCGTCGTCGTGCCTGCTCAGCAATTTTAACTCGCCCGATTCGGCCGCCCCGGCCTATGCCAAGACGAAATCCTATGCCGGTTATGGCCAGCTTTCCTACACGTTCGGCGAAAAGCTGACGCTGACGGCGGGCGCGCGCTATACCGTCGACGACAAGATCTACAAGAACGTCACCCAGAGTGTAGCGGCGACCAGCTTTGTCGGAACCTATGTCGCGGCGCAGAATAGTGCCGCGATCGCGGCGGGTCGGCCAGCGCCCTTTCCCAACGCGGCCGGATATCATGCGGTGTTCCCGCTCGCCGACAATAGCGCGACTTTCGCCAACTTCACCTGCGGCGGTCTGACGCCCGGCAACTTCGCACCCGCCGGCAGCAACACCGTGGTCGGCACCGTGCCGAACTATTTCCAGACGCGTTGCGGCGCGAAGAAGTTCAAATATCTGACCTATCGCATCGCCGCCGATTACCGCATCACGCCGGACAATATGATCTATGCCAGCTATTCCAAGGGCGTGCACTCGGGCGGCTTCGGCGCCGGCATCGCGGTCGCGACGACGAGCCAAGGCGACTTCGCGACCTTCGGAACCGAGAGCGTGCAGGCGTTCGAGATCGGCACGAAGAACCAGTTCCTGAACAACCGGCTGCAGGTCAATGCCACCGCCTTCTACAATGCGTATAGCGACGTGCAGGTGCAGGGCCTGCAATATGTCGCCTCGATCCCAGGCACGATCACCACGATCTACAATAATAGCGGCAAGTTGCGCGTGCCGGGTGCCGAGCTTCAGATCATCTACAAACCGGTGCGCGCGCTGACGCTCAACGGGTCGCTGACCTATATGCACGCCCGCGCCGATGTGTCGGCGCAGCCGATCTATTATAGCGGCCTGTGCTCCATCTCCAGTGCCCCCGCAGGGACGCCGGCGAGCCAGAATCCGTGCAACGGCTTCAGCGGCGCGAGTTATTTCCAGTCGATGGCGGGACTTGGCAGCGGCTTCTTCCCCAACCCGCTGACCAATCCCGAACTGTTCGTGCCCTTCACGACCAACGCGGCGGGTGTCGTCACCTCCTATCAGTCGCTGGTGTTCAACCGGAAGCTGCGGCAGCAGAATGTGCCGGACTGGAGCGCGCATTTCGGTGCCGCCTACGAAGCCGATCTCGGCGATTCCGGCACGCTGACGCCGGAAGTCGACGTGATCTACAGCGGCCGTTATCTGCTCAGCCCGTCGCTGCCTAACTTCGAACAGGTCGCCTATGCCAAGGTCGACATGCGCCTGACCTACCGCACGGCCGACGGCCACATGACGGTCCAGGCCTTCGTCCAGAACCTGACCAACATCGCGACGCTTGGCCGCGTGACGACCCAGAACCTCAACGTGCAGGGCACCTATGCCGAACCCCGGACCTTCGGGGCGAAGCTCGGCTTCCGTTTCTAGGACTGATTATCGGGCGTCTTGTTCCCCATGGGGACAAGACGCTTCGTCTGGTAAGCATCATCACACCGCATTCGGCGCGTCGACAGGGACCATATCGACCGATGTGGTCAGGCGCTGCGCCCCGCCGCCGATCAAACTGCCGTCGATCGGCGATACATCGGCATAGTCCCGTCCAAGCGCGACTGCGACATGGCCCGCTCCCGTCGCGCACCCGTTCGTCGGGTCCAGCCCCATCCAGCCAAGCTGCGGCCCGCACCACAGCCCGACCCAGGCATGCATCGCGTCCGCACCGATCAGCCGCGCCTTGCCGGGCGGCGGCGTCGTGCGCAGATAGCCGCTGACATAGGCGGCGGGCAGGCCGGCCGATCGCAACGCGGAAATCAGGATATGCGCGAAATCCTGGCACACGCCCCGCCGGATCGCGAACGCTTCCTGCACCGGGGTGTCCGCCTCGGTCGCGTCGCCATCATAGACGAAGGTCTCATGGATATGGCGGCACAGCGCCAGCGCGCTATCGAATGCGGACGCGTCGGCGGGCAGGAAAGCGCCGGCCCATGCCGCGATCTCCGGCATCGGCGGCAGCAGCGGCGAGGGAAAGAGATAATGGGCCGGCGCCCAGGCATCGAGCGACCGCATATCGAGCGCCAGGCGCGACAATGTTGCAATCGATGGTGAGGCCGGCATCATCCCCAGCATCCCGTCCTCGACCTGCGCGGTGAAGCTGCTGCGGACGGTGAGTTCCGACAGGGGACCCGCCATCACCACCCGCGCGATCTGGACGGGGCAGGCGCCGGGCTGGCTGACGAGCGACAGGGGAAGGGGATCGACGGTCAGCCGGATATCGCTGACCGTCTGCCCCGGCCACGGCACCGGCTGCAAGCGGATGTTGAACCGCGCGAAACGCACCGGCCGGGCGTAGCGGACGCGCGTCACATGGCTGATGCGATAGATCATGCCAGCGCCGTCACGCCGGCCGCCCGTTCGGCATCATTGCCTTGCAGGAAGAAGCGCTTGCCGACCGCATCGGACAGGTCGAGCAGCCGCCGCTCGATATCGTCGAGCGTCGCCAGCTCCAGCGTCTCGGCCGATTCCGCGCGCAATATCGCGGCGATCGCCGTCGCGATCCGCGCCGGCTGCTCGGGCATCCCGTCGTTGCGCAGCGAGGGCAGGGCGTCGAGATGCTCCAGGATGCGGTCGACCTGGAAAGCGAGCGAGCGCGGGTTCTGCGGCTCCAGCGCCAGCATGTCGCGGATCGGATGGAGCGACAGGCCCGAAAGATAGCGCGTCCGGTAGCTGATCTGGCAATCGCACAAGTCGAGCAGCACGGTCAGGTCGTCCGATCCGGTATCCGGGTCGGTGAAGGTGCGCAGCAGACGACAGATATGAATGGCGCGTTCGATGCGGCGGCCCATGTCATGGAAATTCCAGCCATGGCCGCGCACCATATTCTCGGCGGCGAGACCGCTCAGCGCGGCCAGCCGGTTGATCAGCGTTTCGATATGCTCAAGCATCGGCGCGGCGCGCTGCCGGCCCGGAACCGGCATCGCCCGCGACAGCAGCATCCAGAACTCCGACGCCAGCCGTTCGCGCAGCCCCTGGCCGATTGCGCGGGCGGACGCGAACAGCGCATGGACGCTGCCGGGCTGATTGAGATCGGCGATCGCATCCCGGCACAAGGCGGTGACGCCGCCATCCAGCGCGTTCCAGCCGACCGCCCCCCAGTTCGACAGCAAAATGGACATGCGGCGCATCGTCTGCCGCTCCAGCGCCATCGCGCCGTCGGCATCGATCGATCCGCCCAGCAGCGACCGCGCCATGCGCAGCGTCATCTCCGCCCGCTCCAGATAGCGGGCGAGCCAGTAGAGATTGTCGGCCGCCTTGCTCGGCAGCGTGCCGGCGACCCGCCGCACCGGTGGCGAGGGGCTGGTGTCGATCAGCGAGATGACCGGCTCGGGCGCGTTGGACACGACGCACATGTCCGCCGCCATGTCGCCCGCGCCCATCAGCACCGCGCGGATATCGTCATGCGCGGCCAGCCGGGCAAAGCCGCCGGGCATGGCGCGCCACGCCCCGCTGCTGTCGCGCGCCAGGAAGACGCGCAGCGAGAAGGGGCGTGGCGCGAGCGCGCCGTCGACGATGGCGGGCGTGGTGGACAGCCTGACGATCTCCTGCCCGATATGGTCCATCGGCCGCCGGTCGATCGCCGCCAGCAAGGCGGCGCACTGGTCCGCGTCCAGATGCGCCCAGATATGCGGGCGACTGTCGGGCGCGCCCGGCGCCGCGCCATAGGCCGGCCCGATCGCCATCGTCTCGATGCGGTCGAGCAGATGCGCGCGCTCGGCCGATTGGCCGCACCACCATGTCGCGATATTGGGCAGCAGCAGGTCGGCGCCGGTCAGCGTCCGCGCCAGCCGCGGCAGGAACGCGCCGAAAGCCGGGGCCTCGACCACGCCCGATCCTGGCCAGTTGGCGATGACCAGCCCGCCCCCCTGCGCACCCCCGTGCATGTCCTTTGGCACCATCGCCTGGAACAGGTCCGGCACACCGATTCGCGAACGGGAGTCGAACGCCAGCGGGTCCATGAAACGCGTGTCCATCATCCGCCACACCGCATCGATCCGCTTGATGCCCGCGATCGTGCGCACATAAAGGCGATCGTCCTGCACGGTCAGGTCTTCCCCCTCGACCAGCATGAAGCCCAGATAGCGCGCCAGATGCGCCTGCTCGGCATAGCTCTGGTTGAAGCGGCCCGGCGTCAGCAGCGCGATGCGCGGGTCGCTCCGGTCGCACAGGTGCGACAGGCCCTGCCGGAACGCGGCGAAGAATGGGGCGAGGCGACGGACGTTCATCCGCCCCAGCAGGTCGCCGGTGACGCGCGCCATCGCCAGCCGGTTTTCCAGCGCATAGCCCGCCCCGCTCGGCGCGCGCGTGCGGTCGGCCAGCACCCGCCACTCGCCGGTGGGGCCGCGCGCCAGATCGGCGGCGTAGAAATGCAGATGATGCCCGCCCGGCGGCGACGCGCCCGCCATCATCGGCCAATAGCTCGGGCTGCCGGCGACCAGAGCGGCGGGCAGCTTGCCGTCGGCGATCAGATGTTGCGGCCCGTAAATGTCGGCGAGCAGCGCCTCCAGCAGATCGGCGCGTTGCGCCATGCCCTGCTCGATCCGCTGCCACTCGTCCGCCTGGATCAGCAGCGGCACCGGGCTCAGCGGCCAGGCGCGCTCGTCGGCCTCCCCCGCGAGGCGGAACGCCATGCCCAGATCCTGCACCTGACGGCTGGCGCGTTCCTGCAAGGGCGAGAAGTCACCGTCCCCGGCACGCGACAGGCCCGACAACATGGTGCGCCAGCGCGCCGCCATTTCCGGCGCCGCGCCCGCCATCAGGTCGCCCGTTCCCGCCTTTGCGAGATAATGGGCCATCATCTGCCCTATCATGGCGTCGGGCGGCGCATCGTCCGCCCGCAACGGACTGCTCATCGCCCGATAAAGGTCCGGCGCAGGTCTAGCGTCATTGGAAATTCCCCCGGCATCTCCTCCGGCGGGATCGCCGCCGCGCCCGGCGTATGGCCATGATCCTGGAAACGCGCCTTGCGCCGCGCTTCGGCCTCATAGCTGTTGACCGGCACGTCATCATAGCTGCGTCCGCCGGGATGCGCGACATGATAAACGCATCCGCCCAGCGACCGCCCGCTCCACTGGTCGAGCACGTCGAAGGTCAGCGGCGCATTGGCGGGCAGCCTCGGGTGCAGGCAGTTGCTCGGCTCCCACGCCTTGTAGCGCACGCCGCCGACGCCCTCGCCCGCATTGGCGGTCGGTGTCATCGGTATGCGGCGGCCGTTGCAGGTCACCACATGGCGGCCGGGGACCAGGCCGGTCGCGCGCACCTGCAACCGCTCGGTCGAGCTGTCGACATAGCGCACCGTGCCGCCGATCGCGCCGGTCTCGCCCAGCACATGCCAGGGTTCGAGCGCGTGGCTGATCTCCAGATGCACGCCGCCCGCCGTCACTTCGCCATGCACGGGGAAGCGAAACTGTTTCTGCGCCTCGAACCAGGCGGGATCGAAATCATAGCCGGCGCGTGCCAAATCGGAGAGGATGTCGAGAAAATCCTCCCACACGAAATGCGGCAGCATGAAACGGTCGTGCAGCGTCGTCCCCCAGCGCACCAGATCGCCGCCTTGCGGTTCGCGCCAGAACCAGGCGGTCAGCGCGCGCAGCAGCAATTGCTGGGCCAGGCTCATCTGCGCGTCCGGCGGCATCTCGAACGCGCGGAACTCGACCAGCCCCAGCCGTCCGGTCGGGCCATCGGGGGAGAACATCTTGTCGATGCAGATTTCGGTGCGGTGGGTGTTGCCGGTGACGTCGACCAGCAGGTTGCGAAACAGCCGGTCGACCAGCCAGGGCGGCGGCAGCGCCGCCTCGCCCGCCTCGACCGGATTGGGAACCTGCGCGAGCGCGATCTCCAGTTCGTAGAGACCATCGTGCCGCGCCTCGTCGATGCGCGGGGCCTGGCTGGTCGGGCCGATGAACAGGCCGGAAAACAGATAGCTGAGCGCCGGGTGCCGCTGCCAGTAGAGGACGAAACTCTTGAGCAGGTCGGGGCGGCGGATAAAGGGCGAATCATTGAGGGTCGGCCCGCCCAGCACCAGATGATTGCCGCCGCCGGTGCCGATCGCGCGCCCGTCGATCATGAACTTGTCGGCGGTCATGCCGTTGGCCCTGGCGATGGCGTAGACCTGGTTCGTGATCTCGACCGTCTCGCCCCAGCTTGCCGCCGGATGGACGTTGATCTCGACCACGCCGGGATCGGGCGTGACCTTCAGCACTTTGACACGCGGGTCCGGCGGCGGCGCATAGCCTTCGATCCGCACCGGCACCTGCATCGTCTCGGCCGCCGCCTCGACCTCGGCGACCAGCGCCAGATAATCCTCGGCATCCTCGACCGGCGGCAGGAAGACCGACAGGAAATGGCCCTTCGGCTCGACCGTCACCGCGGTGCGCACCGCGCCCTCGATGATCTTCTGCTCGACCCGCTCCTGCGCGGCACTGCCCCCGGCATAGCCATGGGCGGCGAACTGGAGCGACCCGGCGGGTTCCTTCGCGCGCTCTGCTGTCCGCTGGGTGCGGAAATCGGCCATCGGCGCGCGCGGCTCGCTGGTGTCGCGCGGATGGATATAGGGGAAATCGGCGGGCGGCACATAGGGCAGCGACCCCAGCGGCAGGCGGTAGCCTAGCGCCGAATCGCCCGGCACCGCGAACAGATGCCCGCGCCGCACCGTCCATAATTCGCTCTGCCATCGGGGCGCTGTCACCTTCGACTGCCAGCGCTGCACCGGCAGCACATAGCCGACGGGGTTGGACAGGCCCCGCTCGAACGTCCGCACCATCCGCGCGCGCGCCTCGGGATCGTCGATCTTCGGGTCCTGCGGGTCGGTATTTTCGGGCAGGTCGGCTTCCTTGACCGACCAGGCCAGCGCATCCTCGAATACCGGCACGACATAGCCGGTCTCGACGCCCATGCCGGTCGCCATCGCGTGCAGGAACTGCTCGGCCTGCGCCTTGGTCGCGGGGGGCAGGCCATCCGCCTCCTCCTTCGCGATCAGCGCCGCGTTGCGCCACACGGGCACGCCGTCCGCGCGCCAGTAGAGCGCATAGGCCCAGCGCGGCAGGCTTTCGCCCGGATACCATTTGCCCTGCCCATGATGCAGCATCCCGCCGGGCGCGAATATCTCGCGAAAGTCGCGGACGAGCCTGTCGGCATAGCCCGCCTTGGTCGGCCCGACCGCATCGCCGTTCCATTCCGGCGCTTCGCCCGCGCCTACAGCCACGAAGGTCGGCTCCCCCCCGGTCGTCAGCCGCACGTCCTGAGCGGCCAGATCAAAGTCTACTTTCGCGCCCAAAGCCTGCACCGCCGCCCAGCGCGTGTCAGTAAACGGCTTGGTGATCCGCACCGCCTCGGCAATGCGCGAGACCGTCATCTCGAAGCGGAAATCGACCTCGGCCGGTTCCGCCATCCCGCTGATCGGTGCGGCCGACCGGTAATGCGGCGTGGCGCAGAGCGGAATATGTCCCTCGCCCGCGAACATGCCCGATGTCGCGTCGAGCGCGATCCAGCCCGCGCCCGGCAGATAGGCTTCGGCCCAGGCGTGGAGATCCACGACATCCTGCGCAACGCCCTTTGGTCCCTCGACCGGTTCGACATCGGCGACCAACTGAATCGAATAGCCCGACACGAAGCGCGCCGCGAAACCCAGGCGCCGCAGCAACTGGACCAGCAGCCAGGCGCTGTCGCGGCACGAGCCGATACCGGCGTCCAGCGTTTCCTCGGGTGTCTGCACCCCCGTTTCCATGCGGATGACATAGCCGATGCGCTGTTGCAGGCGGCTGTTGATCTCGACCAGGAAATCGATCGTCCGGCCGCTATATCCGGCATGCTCGGCGACCAGCGCCTCGAACAGCGGTCCCTGCGCCTCGACATCATGATAGGCGATCAGATCGCCCGCGATCTCCCCATCATAGGCGAAGGGATAATTTTCCGCATAAGGCTCGACGAAGAAGTCGAACGGGTTGATGACGTCCAGATCGGCGAGCAGATCGACCTGCACCACGAAGCGATCGACGGGATCGGGAAACACGATCCGCGCCAGCCAATTGCCATGTGGATCCTGCTGCCAGTTGAGGAAATGATTCTCCGGCTCGATCTTCAAGGCATAATTGGGGACTTTGGTTCGGCTGTGCGGCGCGGGGCGCAGGCGTATGACCTGCGGCCCGAGCTTGATCGGCCTGTCATAATGATAGGCAGTGAGGTGGTGGAGGCCGGCTTTCAACATAAGTCAGAGGAAAACGCCATCTCCTCTTGCGATGCAACGTCTAACTGGCCGCCACTGTTACAGGACCGCCTCGACCAATCCCAGACTCAGCGCTTCCTGGGCTTCCAGATACCAGTTTTCTGGCGCGCGCCGGATGACGTCGTCGAGCGAAACCGACGATCCGGCGACCAGATTGGCAAACCCCTCATTCTGGATCGCGATCGACGCCTCGATCTCATGGATCGTCGCCTTCAATGACGCGATGCAGGTGGTGAGCGGCCCCTGAATGTTCAGCGTCTTGGTCAGCATCCGCTCATGGATCATCAGCCTTGTGCCACGCGCGATATAGCGGTTTTCGCGCGCGAAGAATCCCATGAAGGTCGCGCCTGCGGAATAGATGGCGGTCTTGCCCAGAAAGACGATGCGCCGTTCGGGGTGCAGATCGGAATGGAAGCGAACATCCTCGCCCATCATCCGCGCCACTTCCGGATCGCCGCCCAATGTCGACAATTCGATGACCGCCAGTCCCTGCGGATGCAGGTTCGAGAGGCAGGAACGGAAATATTGATACATATTATAATCGACCGCGCCGGTGAGCGTGATCGCGGGGAATTCGAAATCGGGTGCGGACAGCAAGGGAGCGGGCATCATATCCTCGAACTGGACAGGGGAGAGGCCGCTGAACGAAGCGACCGGCGCTTGGTTGCATGGCAATGGCCGCGTGACGTTCGGAAGAACAGGGGAGCGCACCCGGCAGCTTCCACTGCGTCACACTGGCGTTCGGGGTAATCGGGCGGCATAAGGCGGTCCATGGAACAAGCGGCACCTGCGCATGGCGACCCCCTGATCGCAGGCGTGGAACTGGGCGGAACCAAATGTATCGTCGCGCTGGCGCGCGGCCGGACCGTCCTGCGCGAACAGCGCTTCGCCACCGGTGGTCCTGAAATGCTGGCCTTGTTGTCCGACAGGCTGGCGGAGTGGGCGCGGGACTTGCCGTTCGCCGCGCTGGGGATCGCCAGCTTCGGTCCGATCGTCCTTGACCGGACCCGGCCCGACTTCGGCCATATGGCAAACACGCCGAAGCCGGGATGGGCGGGGACGGACATATATGGCCATTTCGCCGCGCGGTTCCCGGTGCCGGTCGCTCTGGATACCGACGTTGCGGGATCGGCGTTGGCGGAGGGGCAGTGGGGCGCATCCATCGGCTGCAATGTGCATATCTATGCGACGATCGGCACCGGCGTGGGGATCGGCGTGGTCGTCGACGGCAAGCCGGTGCATGGCCTGTTGCACCCTGAGGCGGGGCATATCCGCGTCAGGCGCATCGCCGGCGATAATTTTACCGGCCGCTGTCCCTCGCATGGCGACTGTATCGAGGGGCTGGTCGCCGGGCCTGGCCTCATCGCCCGTGCGCCCGCGCCGCTGGCCGACGTCGCCGACGACGATCCGCTATGGGATCATGTCGCGACCGATCTCGCCGAATGGATGGCGATGCTGATCCTCACCCTGTCTCCCCGGCGGGTGGTGCTGGGGGGTGGCGTGCCGCTCCAGCGGCCTGCTCTGATACCGAAAATACGGGCAGGGACGGCGGCAGTGCTGAACGGGTATCTTGCCGGACACACAGTGCGGGATATGGAAACGCTGATCGTGGCACCCGCGCTTGGCGCGAACGCCGGTCCGCTGGGGGCGATCGCCTTGGGCATGAACGCCCTGGCCTGACGCCCTCCCTATTGCGGTGGCAAAGGCTTGTCGTCCGACTCCGCCAGAGCGGCGGCAATCATCGCGGCGAGGCTCTCCTCGGCGCGCACACGAAGGGCGGCATCGCTGCTTGCAAGGTCATGCCGAATCCACTGTGGCGCTCTGGCGATAACGGCGGTGATGATGTCAGCGGTAACGGTATCGGCCATGGTCCCCCTGACCATGGCTGCGATCCCCGGTCAAGTTCGAACGCGATATTTGAGGCCAGCCGTTCAGGTCGCCTGTAGCCGCCACCTGTGCCGAATAGATTTGGAACCTTAGCCCTGGACGCGCGCTTAACTGTTTCGATACGGAAATATTATCGCGAATATCCTATGCTATATCCCCCACCTAATCTCCATCAATCTGAACGTCTGTCACCCATGATAGGCACGATCCCATATCTTACATGGGGAATGGCAAGCTGATGGACAGGACCGAACCGGCGTTAACAGGAGTCCGCGGCCTCGACGAGATTCTGTCGGGCGGCTTGACGCGCGGGCGCGTCTTCCTGTTGGAGGGAAGCCCCGGTACGGGCAAGACCACGATCGCCACCCAATTTTTGATGGAAGGTGTCAGTCGGGGCGAACGCTGCCTTTACATAACTTTGTCCGAGACCGATGAGGAAATGCGGGAAAGCGCGGCGTCGCACGGCTGGGATCTTGGCGGGGTCGACCTGTTCGAACTGGTCCCGCCCGAGAGTCTGCTCGACGACCAGCAACAGCAAAGCCTGCTATATTCCTCGGACCTTGAACTGGGCGAAACGACGCGACGGATATTCGACGCGTTCAAACGGATCAGCCCCGATCGCGTGGTGCTCGACAGTCTTTCGGAAATTCGCCTGCTGGCGCAAAGCTCGCTGCGCTATCGCAGGCAGATACTGGCGCTCAAGCATTTCTTCTCAACCCAGAAGGCGACGGTGCTGATGCTGGACGACCTGACGGCCGAGGTCGCCGACAAGACCGTCCATAGCGTCGCCCATGGCGTTGTCCGGCTGGAAGAGCTGTCGCTGGGCTACGGCCCCGAACGCCGTCGGCTGCGGATCGTCAAATATCGTGGCCGCAAGTTCCGGGGCGGGTTTCACGATTTCGTGATCAGCACGGGCGGCGTACAGATTTTTCCGCGGCTGGTGTCCGCAGAGCACAAGACCCGTTTCGCGCGGGACATCGTCAAAAGCGATTCAGCGCAACTTGACGCGCTATTGGGCGGCGGTGTCGAACGCGGATCGAGCATATTGGTGCTGGGTCCGGCCGGCACGGGAAAATCCCTGCTCGTGCTGACGTTCGTCGCGGCTGCGGTGGCGCGCGGCGAACGCGCGGCGATGTTCGTTTTCGACGAAGAAATCGGTCTGTTGTTCAATCGCGCGAAAGGCCTGGGCATAGACATGAAGGCGATGGTCGACAGCGGCAGCCTGATGATCGAACAGGTCGACGCCGCCGAACTTTCACCCGGCGAATTTTCCGAGCGGGTGCGCGACTGCGTGGAGCGGCATGACGTTCGCACGATCATCATCGATAGTCTGAACGGCTATCAAGCCGCGATGCCCGAAGAAAACGCCTTGATCCTGCATATGCACGAGCTGTTGCAATATCTCAATCGCCAGGGCGTCACGACCTTCCTGACCGTAGCCCAGCATGGGCTGGTCGGCGACATGAAATCCCCGGTCGATGTCACCTACCTTGCCGATACCGTGGTGCTGTTGCGCTATTTTGAGGCAGCCGGCCGCGTACGCCGGGCCATATCGGTCATAAAGAAGCGCACCGGCGCGCATGAGGACACGATCCGCGAATTCCGTATCGGCGACTATGGCATTCGTCTGGGGGAACCGCTTGTCGGTTTTCAGGGCGTGCTGCGCGGCGTGCCCAGCTTCACCGGTAACGCACCCCTGTTGCTGGAAGACGAAAAAGAGTGATCCCCCATCTGTCGGAACGCGCTCTCATTTTTGCGCCACGCGGGCGGGATGCGGAAATCGCCGCGTCGATTCTTCGAGAAGCCGGACTGCGTTGCGAGATTTGCGATGGCCTGGCGAGCCTGGTGCGCAATGGAGAAGGAGGCGCAGGCTTCGCGCTGCTGACCGAAGAGGGCTTGCTGACGGCCGATCTTAACCCGCTGGCGCACTGGCTGGGCGCGCAGCCCGAATGGTCGGATTTCCCCTTCATATTGTTGACCCGGCGGGGCGGCGGGCTGGAGCGCAACCCGTCCGCCCGGCGCTTTCTGGACATGCTGGGCAATGTCACCTTTCTCGAACGGCCTTTCCATTCGACAACGCTGATAAGCCTGGCCCAGTCGGCGCTGCGTGGGCGGCGGCGGCAATATGAAGCGCGGACGCGACTTGAGGAACTGCACCGGAGCGGAGAGAAATACCGGTCGCTGTTCGAATCGATAGAGGCGGGCTTCTGCATCATCGAGATGATGTTCGACGCAGCAGGCAAGCCCGTCGATTATCGATTTATCGAGGCCAATCCGGCTTTCGCGAGACAGACCAGACTGGCTGACGTGCCCGGCAAGACCATGCGATCGCTGGTGCCCGATCATGAGCAGCGCTGGTTCGATGCCTATGGCAAGGTAGCTGTGACCGGGGAAGGCATACGCTTCGAGGACCAGGTGGCTGCGATGGGCGGCCGCTGGTATGACGTCTACGCGTTTCGCGTTGGTATTGCCGCCGCCCATCGGGTCGCTGTCCTGTTCAACGATATAACCGAACGTCGCGTCATGGAGACGGCGCTGCGCAAGAGCGAGGATCGACTGCGGCTTCTCAACGAGTCCCTCGAAGAACGTGTGGCCGAACGGTCGCGCGAATTGGAGCTTGTCCAGGAAGCGCTGCGCCAGTCGCAGAAGCTGGAAGCGATGGGACAATTGACCGGCGGCGTCGCGCATGACTTCAACAATTTGCTGACGCCGATCGTGGGCAGCCTTGATCTGCTGCATCGGCGCGGTTTGGGCAATGAGCGCGAGCGTCGCCTGATCGAGGGCGCGCAACAGTCTGCCGACAGGGCCAAGATATTGGTGCAGCGTCTGCTGGCGTTCGCCCGCCGGCAGCCGCTACAGGCTACCGCGATCGATATAGCCGCGCTCGTTCAGGGCATGCGCGAACTGGTGACGAGCACCATCGGACCCCGTGTCCAGTTACAGTTCGCGCTTGCCGACCCGCTTCCCAATGCGCAGGCGGACGCCAACCAGATCGAGATGGCCTTGCTGAACCTCGCGGTCAATGCGCGCGACGCCATGCCCGACGGCGGCGTGCTGACGATTAGGGCGATCCATGAAGAGGTAGAGCCGGACAGTATCGAGCGGCTGAAGGGCGGCCGCTATGTCCGCCTGTCGGTCGAGGATAGCGGGATCGGCATGGACGCGCAAACCCTTGCGCAGGCGATCGAACCCTTTTTCACGACCAAGGGCGTCGGCCAGGGCACGGGGCTTGGCCTGTCGATGGTGCACGGTCTTGCCGCGCAGTTGGGCGGCAGTCTGACGATCAGCAGCGCGGTCGGGCAGGGGACGACAGTCAGCCTGTGGCTGCCGGTCAGCGAGGAGAGGGCCGAAGAGATAGCGGTCGTGCCAAAGGTCGATCCCTCTAATCTCAATCACGGCACCGCGCTTGTGGTGGATGACGAGGATCTAGTCCGCGCCAGCACGGTCCATATGCTGCGGGAACTCGGTTATGGCGTCGTCGAGGCGCGATCGGCCGAAGATGCGCTCGCGCTGCTGGACGGCGCGGACATCGACCTGTTGATTACCGACCATCTGATGCCTGGCCTTACCGGTATCGACCTGATTGCGCGCGTTCGGCAGCTAAAGCCGGGCCTGCCAGCGCTGCTCATATCCGGCTATGCCGATGCGCAGGGTATTGCATCCGATCAGCCACGGCTGACCAAGCCCTTCAAGCAGAATGATCTGGCGGTAAGCCTGGCGCGCCTTTGATCGGCGACGCCGATTGCGCCGCTGTTCCTATCCGATGTTTCTGCCCCCTGTTTCCGCTATGTCATCGGTCGGCAATATTCAGCGCCGATAGCGCCGGTCTGCCTTTTGAAAAGCGTCCTCATGAAAAGCCGCCTGTCTCAAGTCTCCGCCATCACGCCTTCGGACAGCCTTTCCCGCCGGGTCGTGCTTGCGGGCATCGCTGGGTCGGCGGCACTGTTGTCGATCGGGGCGCGGGGCGCGACCAGGCTGTCGCCCGGACTGTTCACGCTTGGCGTGGCGTCGGGCGATCCCGCGTCCGACCGGGTGGTGCTGTGGACGCGTCTCGCGCCGCAACCGCTGGCCGAAGATGGCGGAATGCCGCCGGTCGCCATTCCGGTCCGGTGGGAGGTTGCGCAGGACGCGCGGTTCGCACGGATCGTTCGCTCCGGCACCGCCCGCGCCGTGCCGTCGCGCGCCCATTCGGTCCATGTCGATGTTGCGGGCCTGCGCCCGGCATCGCAATATTTCTATCGCTTCATCGCGGGTGGCGAAGCCAGTCCGGTCGGGCGCACGCGCACGGCACCGGCGCGAGGCGCGGCGGTGGATCGCCTGCGCATCTGCTTCGGGTCATGCCAGAAATATGACGTCGGCCACTATGCCGCCTATCGGCACATGATCGCCGAGGATCCCGACCTGATCCTGTTTCTGGGCGACTATATTTACGAGAATGCGGGCAAGTCGGACGCGGAAACCGTGCGCGCGATCAGCCTTGACGAAGCGGTCGATCTTGCGGGCTATCGCCAGCGCTATGCCTTGTACAAAAGCGACCCGCTGCTTCAGGCGGCCCATCAGGCGGTCCCCTGGGCGCTGACGTGGGACGATCATGAGGTCGCCAACGACTATGGCAATGCCCGCGACCAGAATAACAGCGATCCCGTCGTCTTCCTGCGTCGCCGCGCGGCCGCCTATCAGGCCTATCTCGAACATGTGCCATTGCGCGCCGCGCTCATGCCCCACGGGTCCGACATCCGGCTTTACCGCACGCTGGACTGGGGTAGGCTGGCGCAACTCCAGATCATTGACGATCGCCAATATCGCGGTGCGCCGGCTTGCCAGCCGCCCGGTTTGGCCGAAGCGCACAAGAAATATCGCAGCCTGATCGACGCCTGCCCGGACCTTGACGATCCCAGGCGCACGATGCTGGGCGACCGGCAGGAAGCCTGGCTGATGGATCGGCTGGGCGACACGCAGGCGCAATGGAATATCCTCGCGCAGCAGACGCTGATGCACCAGCAGGCGCGGATCGATGCCGACCATCCCGAGCGCGGCAAACAATATGGCGCGGATACCTGGTCGGGCTTTCCCGCCGCGCGCGACCGCATTTTTCGTCGCTGGGCGCAGGCCGGCACGCGCAATCCGCTGGCGCTGGGCGGCGACATCCACGCCTTTGCCGCCGCCGACATCCGCCATCCCGACCGGCCGGACGATCCGCCCATAGCCGCCGAGTTCGTCGGCGGGGCGATCACCTCGCTGCTGCACGACACGAGCTTCAAGGCACTGGCGCAAGCCAACGGACTGGGTTTCGTCGAGGATGCGGTGCGCGGCTATGGCCGGCTGGACCTGACGTCAAAGGGTGGAAACATGACTTTTCGCGGGCTGACCGATTCCCGTAAAGCCGATTCCGGCATTGCCGACATCGCCCGTTTTTCCCTCGTACCCGAACAGCATGGCCTGCACAGCGAACCGGTCTAAAATTCGAACTGCAACATTTTGTCACAATAGCTTCACGAAGCGATCCTACCGGCACCACAACGCAAGCGCGATCCATAACAATAAGCTGAGTTTGGAACTTTCATCCCTATGCCTGGGGCTGGGAAGTCGTGCGCCTGTGGCATTGTTCAATCGGGGATATTCTCATGCGCTCGACATTCACGCACAGGCTGCTCAAGCAGAGCCGCACTCTGATGCTTTCCGCCAGCTTATTGTCACTCGGCGCGACAGCCCATGCCGCGACGCCTGCGCCCGTCGCCGATACGCCGGCGGCTGCTACTGACGCAGATATGGACGTCGCGAACGACATCACCGTGGTCGCGCGCAAACGCTCGGAAAATGCGCAGCAGGTGCCGATCCCCATTACCGTCATTGGTGCCGCCGAACTGACGCGGCAGAACCTCGTCAACTTCACCAATTTTCAGACCAAATTCCCGTCCTTCTCAGTCTATCTGACCAACCCAAAACAGCTTAACCTCGGCATTCGCGGTATCGGCAACAACGGCTTCAACACCGATGGCATCGACGGGTCGGTCGGCATCTTCGTCGACGGCGTCTACACCGGGCGTCAAGGGATGGTGTCGAGCGATTTCAACGATATCGCCGATGTCGAGCTGCTGCGCGGCCCGCAGGGCACCCTGTTCGGCAAGAACACGACGGCGGGCGCGGTCATCATCAATACGCTGAAGCCCAGCATGGAATTCGGCGCGACCGGGGAAGCGACCTATGGCAATTATGATTTCAAGGAATTCAAGGGCAGCGTCACCGGTCCGCTGATCGCCGACAAGCTTGCCGTTCGCATTTCCGGTTTCTACAGCGACCGCGACGGTAACTACAAGAATCTCTATAATGGCAATTATCAGAATGGCCGTCAGGGCTGGGGGGTGCGCGGGCAGATTCTGGCGACGCCGACCGAAGATCTGACGATCCGCCTGATCGGTACTCATGGTCGCCAGAGCTTCCCGACCATTTCACCGTTGATCCTGTCGATCTACAACCCCGCAGCGCTGCAGGCGCGCATGACGGCGGCCGGCTACACGCTGCTGACCACGACCAAGGAAGATCGCAACGTCAATATCGACAGCCCGCTGAACGCCAAGACGAAACTGGATTCGGGCAGCGGCGAAATCAACCTCGGCCTTGGCAGCCTGGGCAACCTCACCTCGATCACCGCCTATGAAAGCTGGTCCTGCTTCACCAATAATGACAATGACTTCACCCAGCTCGATGCCGTGCGCGACTATGGGTCGTGCAACAAGGAGCATCAGTTCAGCCAGGAACTGCGCTGGTCGACGCCGGCGGACCAGCCGGTCGAAGCGACCTTCGGCGGTTTCCTCAGCCGCCAGCGGCTTCAAGTCGATTCCCGCATTCAGTTCGGCACGCAATATCATATCTGGGCCGCCAACCCGTCCGCGACGCAATTCCCCACCACCGGCGGCAAGACCTGGGCGCAGGGTGCCTATGCCGCAAAGCTCGTCGGCGCGGGCTTCCGCAGCCAGGCGGTGTTCCATACCGATACCGACGCGCTGTTCGGCAATGTCACCTGGCATCCTGACGCCGATCGCAAGCTGGCGATCGATCTCGGCCTGCGCCAGACCTGGGAGCGCCGCTCGCAACTTTATGACGGTGTCGTCGCCTCCAATCCCGGTGGCCTGACCACTGGCCAGCTCAACGCCCTGTCGCCCAGCGGCGCGAACGCCCAGCTCGGCCATGTCGACACCAGTCTGAAAGACAGCTCGCTGTCGGGTGAAGTGGGCGTCAACTACAAGGTTACGCCGGACTTTTTCGTCTATGCCAAATATGCGCGGGGCAACAAGTCGGCGGGCTTCAACCTGCTGCCCTATAACAGCAGCAACCCGGATACCGGCGTCGCCTCGGCGATCGGGCTGGGCGCACAGCAGACGGTGAAGGGCGAAACCGCCGACAATTATGAATTCGGTTTCAAAGGCGAGTTTTTTGACCGCAAGCTGCTGCTCAACCTGACCGCCTTCCACACTAAGGTGAAAAATTATCAAGCCAATCAGGCGGTTGGCTCAGGCAGTAACGCGATCCGCTTCCTCGCCAATGTCGGTTCGCTGACATCAAAGGGGATCGAGCTGGAAGCGCAGACCTGGCTGTTCGCCGGTTTCCATACCAAGGGCTTTTTTGCCTATAACAAGGCGATCTACTCCTCCTTCACCAACTCGGTCTGCCCGGCGCAATTCACGGCGCTGACCTGCGACCTTACCGGCCGTCAGGTCGCCTGGGCGCCCAAGTTCACCGCCGACTTCACCGCCGATTACACGACGCAGGTTGCCGACGACGTCAAGGTCTATGGCCTGTTCGACGTCAACTGGCGCTCGAAGCAGAACACCACGATCACGCTGGATCCGGCGGCGGAGATCGGTGCCTATGCCCTCGCCAGCGCGCGCGTCGGCACCTTGCTGAAGGACGACCGGATCGACCTGCAACTCTGGGTCGAAAATCTGTTCGACAAGGCCTATTATTCCAACCTGCTCGGTCTGACCAAGGCGACCGGCATCGTCACCGGCTATGCGGGCAACCCCCGCACCTATGGCGTCACCGCCCGCTTCAAGATGTAAGCGGCGGTCCATTTCGCATGGCATGGATGTCTTGCCGGACAACCATGCCATGCGGCCTGCCTGTCAATAATAAGCGGTATAGCCGATATGATCGGACAGCATCGTCCCGTCGGCGGCATGGCCGAACGGCACGGCGATCTGCTTGACCCGTAGCGCCGAGTCCCGGCCCGACCGATAATATTGCCAGTCCTTGCCACGACGCAAGGATCGTTGCGCTTCACGCGACAGCCCCGCCGGGCAAGCCTGCCGATCGGCCGCGCAACCGGTCAGCGCGTCGGCAATCGGTCCCCCCGTGTCGGAAAAGCGCGCCAGATGCGCGGCGACATAGGCCCGGCGTTCCTGCGATTTTCCGATATTGAAATCGCCCGATATGATGAGCGGCATGTGGGCCGGAACGGTGCGTGCAACAAACTGCTCCAGCGCATCGACCTGCAGGCGATAGGCATAGAAAGAGCGCGCATCCTCGACACCGGAGGCTTTGCGTGAATTGAGGTGCAGGTCGATGATCGCGACCGGCGACGCCATGCCCGGCACGGCGACCGTCACCGCCACCATGCCCTTGTTCGCCAGGCAATCGAAGCCGGCGCAGGCAAATTGCGGAAAGGGCGCGCGGGTCACCGAGAGGATCGGATAGTCGGACAATATCTGCAGGCCGCTGCCGGCCCATTTTCCCTGGCCTTCGCCCTTCAGCCAACGCGCATCCGACAGAAAGGCCGCGTCGCCGCTGCGCGGTTGCGCAGGGTTCAGGCTTGTGCTGGCGGGACCATCGACGATGTGGCGATAGCCCGCCGCTTGGCCGATGCCGCGCGCACCATCCGAAAAGGCTTCCTGCAACAGTACGACATGCGGCTGTTTTCCTTGCGCCCGCAGCGCCCGCAGATGCTGCGTCATCGCGTCAAGCGCATCCTGCCGCCCCAGCCGCAGCGGCCAGGGTAGCCCTTCGATATTATAGGTGAGCACGGACAGGCCGCTCGTTACCGGCATCGGATCGACGACCGGCAGAGTGGTGCCTTGCGCGCCCCAGCGCGGCAGCGGAGATAATGCGACAACCGTGGCCAGCGCCGCGATCTTCAACCTGTGCCTTGCGATCAGTCCGAACCTGCCTGCCATCTTGAGCTCCCCAGCCATGCCTACAGGACGTCGCGAAAGCGCCGATGGCACAGCGCTGGGCTTAAGTTTTTCTTAGCCATTTTTCGCGGCGGCTGCGGCAGCACGGCCGCACCGGGAGCGATATGGATAAAATGCGGGAAAGCATATGTGCATGACCTGCCGTGGCGGCGTCTCCAAAGAAAGGGAAGGTGCCTTCATGGACGGTTTCGACAGCAGCATTGCCTACATTGAATATGCCGGTGCGGCGGATGCGGTTAGTTTAGCGGCTGGTTATGACGCTATTATGATCGGCAACGCGCGGTGCCGTGAACGAACCCACCTCTTGTCCATCTTCGACCTTGACCGGACGCTGACGCGCCGCGGCACCTATTCGCCTTTCCTGCTTCATTGCGCCTTGCGCAACGCGCCCTGGCGGCTGCTGTTCGTGCCTTTGGTGCTGATGGCGATGATCGGTTACAAGCTGAAACGCATCGATCGTGCGCGGCTGAAAACTGTCATGCACCGGTTGATGATCGGCAAGTCGATCGCCCGCAGCCGCATCACCGCCCTGGCGCAGAGCTTTGCCGCACGCTGCGTGGAGTCCGGTTGCTACCAGGAAGCCTTCGCCCTGATCGCACGCGAGCGCGCCGAAGGGCGCGCGGTGGTGATGGCCACCGCCGCCCATCGCTTCTATGCCGAAGCGATCGCCGCGCACCTCGGCATCGACCATGTCATCGCCACCGAATCGCGTTGGGACGGCGATCGGTTGATGGCTGAAATCGAAGGGCCGAACTGCTATGGCATGGCAAAATGCGATGCGATCAACGCCTTTCTTGTCCGGCACGGCATAGCCCGCGCGCAGGTCCATGCCCGTTTCTATTCGGACGATGTGTCCGACCTCCCCGCCTTCGAATGGGCCGACCAGCCGACCGCGGTCAATCCCAGCGCGCGGCTCGCCGCGTTGGCGGGAACACGCGACTGGCCGCTGTGGCGCTGGGGCAAGGCGGACGCGTCGGACGCTTATCGACCTGTCGCCGACCAAACGACGCATCTGGCAGCGGTCTGACGCTGACACATCCCGCTTTCGGTTCAGTGTGAACACTCGTCCGCAGCCGCGTATCGGCGTGATCATCCATGACTTCGCGCTTGGCGGCACCGAGCGGGTCGCGCTGCGGCTGGCGCGCGAATGGGCGCGCCGGGGGTGCAGCGTCATGCTCTTTTGCGGTTCGGTTGATGGACCGCTGGCGGCTTTGCCGGACGATGGCGTGACGATCGTGGAGGCTACGCCACCGATCGCGCGGGGGCGGGGGAGTCGTAAACGGCTGGGCCGCGCGGCTGCGCAAATGCTGGCGCAGCATCCGATCGACCTGATTTTCATACCCGGCAATTTCCATTGGCCAGTTGTGCGGCATATCGCCGCATCAGGCGGCAGGCGTCCGCGCATCGTCGCGCAAATCAGCGCGGCGCTGACGAAGCCACAGCGCGGCGCGATCCGGCAATGGCTGTTCGACCGGCGCATGGCCTATATGCTGGGCCGCGCCGACGCACTGGTAGCCATGACCGATGATGCGCGCACGCGGGCAGAACAGGTGGTGCGATCGATGGCGGTGACGATCGCCACCCCCGCGCTCGACGACAATGCGCCGCCGCCCGTACCGATTCCGGCCGGTGCGCCAACCATCGTCGCGGTCGGGCGACTCGTGCCGGAAAAAGGCTTTGGCACGCTGATCGAAGCCTTCGCCCGATCTCATGCGAATGACGCACGGCTTGTCATCGTTGGCAGCGGGCCGGACGAAGGCCGGTTACGCGCCCTGGCCTCGGAACTGGCCGTGGCCGACCGCATTGAGATGCCGGGCTATGTCGCCGATAGCCGCCCCTGGCTGGACCGGGCGCGGCTCTTCATATTATCGTCCTGGTTCGAAGGCTTTCCGGCCGTGCTGATCGAGGCGCTCGCCGCCGGACGGCCCGTCATCTCCACAGACTGCACGGCGGCCACAGCGATGCTTGACGTAGTGCCGGGCGCGGGCCGGGTCGTGCCGATCCGCGATGCAGACGCCCTGGCCGCCGCGATCGACGCGATGCTGGCGCAGCCCGCCCCCGATCCGGCGGCGCTGGCGCGGCTGGTCGCCGGACATCGCATCGGGCAAGTGGCCGATCGCTATCTGGACCTGTTCCGGTCGCTGGTGGCGGCATGACCCTGCGCATCGCCTATGTCATCAATTCGGTGGAGGGCGGCGGTGCGGCGCTGCCCGTGCCTGCCGTCATCGGCCTCCTGCGTCGCGGTGGTGCCGAGGTGAAACTGTTCGCGCTCACCCGCCGCGACGGGCGCGCGCTGCCGGCGATCAAGGTCGCTGGAATTCCGGTTGCGGTGCGTGAGGGCGGGGAGAAGGATCATTGGCTGGCGCTGCGCTGGCTGGAGGAGGAATTGCGCGCCTGGGGACCGACGCATATCTGGACGTCGCTGACGCGCGCGACGCTGATCGGGCAACTGGTCGGCCGCAAACGACGGATACCGGTGGTGAGTTGGCAGCATGCCGCTTTCCTGAAACCGGCGAACCGCGTGCTGCTGCGTGCGACCCGGAATCTGTCGCGGCTGTGGATCGGCGATTCCGGCATGGTGACGCAACTTACCGCGAAACGGTTGCGCATAGCCGCCGATCGTCTGGTCTGCTGGCCGATCTTTCGCGCCGACCCCATGGCGCCGGTGGCCCGGCCGCGCCGGGAAGGCAAAATCAGGATCGGCAGCCTGGGGCGTCTGCATCCGGTCAAGGGCTATGATGTGCTGATCAAGGCGCTGGGGCGCCTGCCTGGGCATCTCGATTATGAACTGCTGATCTGTGGCGATGGTAAGGCGCATGACGCATTGGAACAACGCGCGGTCGCGCTGGGTGTGCCGGTCCGGTTTTGCGGCTTCGTCGCCGATCCCCGCGCCTTTCTGTCTACCCTCGACCTCTATGTTCAGCCGTCGCGTTCGGAAGGACTCTGTGTGGCCGCGCATGAAGCCATGCAGGCGGGTCTGCCCGTAATCGCGTCGGCGGTGGGTGAATTGCCCTATTCGATTGTCGAAGGAGAGACCGGATGGACCGTTCCGCCCGGCGACGCCGGTGCGCTGGCCGATTGCCTGTCGGCGGCGCTGGCCGATCCTGCGCGACTGCCCGCGATGGGCGTGGCCGGGCGGAAGCGCCTGTTCGATCGGCTCGGCCCCGAAAGTTTCGACCAGACCGGCTTGGCGATACTGGAGCGCATCAGGGCTTTCTAGACAGCCGCTCGACGCGTGAACCGCCTTGCCAGCTTGCCGGTTTCGCGCCGCGCCTCGATCGCCAGGCCGTGCAGCGACAGCTCGGTCCGTTTCATGTCGATCAGCGTCACGTCGCCTGCCGCCGACAGGGTATGCAGTCCCTCCATAAATGGCGTTGCCGAGGGTGGAGGCAACAGGCACGGTCCGGCGGTGGCCTCGAAGTGCTCCGGCGTCAGCACGTCCATCGTCAGTGCACGGATCGCGCCGCCATAGGTCAAGCTGCAATCCTGCACCGGCAAGGTCACGCGCCCGTCGATGACGCAGGCTGTGCCGCCGGGCCGCGCACTCGTGCGATCGTGCCGCACCGGGTTCATTGGATGCGGCGTCCAGGGTCCCGCCAGCCGATCGGCATAAGCGATATGCAGCGCCGCCATCTTGTGCGCTTCCTGGCTCGCGGAAGTGTAGAAAAGCCACCATCGCCCGTCATGGAAGATCGGCGTCGCATCGACCGGCACATGGTCGAGGGTGATCGATGTGGCGGCTTCCCAGCGATAGGGAAATTCCGTGGCGCGATAGAGGGTAAGCCCCCCCGACCGGTGCGCCTCCGGCAGCATCCAGGTTTCGCCCTCCGCCTCGAAGACCAGCGGGTAGGACAGGTGCCATGGCTCCCCCAGCACCGGGCCACGCTCGACCAGTTGCCAGTCGCGGTCATAAACCAGGACTTCGATCGCACCCACGCGCACGCGATAGTCATAGGTCTCGACGAACAGATAGAGCAGCCCGTCGCGCCACAGCCCGAACGGATCAGCCAGGAAACAGAAGGACGGCATCGGCGGCAGCCAGTGGATCGGCAGCCCGTCGATCAATCCCCGCGCGAGGATCAATGCCAGCGGCGCCTCGACTATCGCCGGACGCCAGATATCCTTTCGTAATCCCATGGCCGGTTATGGCGTCCCTATGCCTGACGGCGCAAGGGCGGGGCCTCCGCCGCGAACATCGGCAGGATGCTGCCATTGCCCGCCACGCTCATGATCGCCCGCGCCGCCCGGTCGGCCGAAGGCTCCGCCGTCAGCGTGAAGCTGCGCTCGAACAGGTCGCGTTGCACGGACAGATAGCGTTCGTGCACCTGCGGCGCGCGGTCCAGCGCGGCGCCCAGTTGCTTAGGGTCCCCAATGACTTCGCCCGTCTGCCAATGGGCATAGTTGGTGTCGCCGCGCCACGCGGTCGCGTGGGAATCCAGAAACAGGCAGGGGCGCGGCTTGTGCAGAAATTCGTAAATCTGGCTCGATACGTCGCCCAGATAGATGTCCGCCGCCGCTGTATAGGTCATGTCGGTCGACCAGCGGCTGCCCGGATCGACATGGATGTTCGGCGCGTGGCGATAGCGCGCGGCGATCCGCTCCGGCCGCCCCGGCCGCGCCGCGCGCAGCTTGTCCACGGTCAGCACGAACGGGCGGTGGAACAGCATGACATGCGGCGCGAAGATCAGGTTATAATGGGGGTTGTCCAGAAAATGGTCTAGCACCGCGCGGCCATGCCGATACCAGGAGGACAAATGCGGCGACGGGTGCGGATTATAAAGCACCGTAGGCAGCGACGGATCGGCGAAAGGCGAACGCCAGCCCGTATCGGGTTGCGTGTCGAATTTGGGATAGCCGACAACGCTCATCCGATCGGGCGCAATCCCCGCTTCGCCGGCCAGCCGCTCGCGGATCTTGGGTCCCGACACCAATATATGGTCGAAGCCCGCACTCGCCTTGTCGAAGCCGATCGCCCGGTCGCCAGCGCCATGCCGGGTATGGATCAGCGTCAGATCGTCAAGCCGATAGCGCGTCTTGAGGATCAACGACGTCTTCTCTGCGACGATCAGTATGTCGAGCGTGCGAAAGAAATCCAGATTGTCGCCATAGACGCCGATCTTGGCCGCGGGCAGGATCGCGTCCAGACGGTGTGCGGCAAAGCGTCGCAATCGGCTCTTCAGGCCAAGCTGGACCAACGGCACGCGCATGTTCATGCGCGCCGCCTGTCGCTGCACTTCGCGCGTCAGGCGAATGTTCGTGGTGGCGACCACCACCTGGGCCCGCGGATAGTCGCGGAGCATGGCCATGGCGATCGGTAGGGAATGGGCGACCTGATGAATCTGGTCATGGTTGAAAAGAAAAGCTATTTTCATATCCCCTAGACGAAGCCGTCGCGCCCGGTGCACACATGCGCCCGTGGGATTCTTAAGAAGCCGTGCGATCGCGCGGTCTCACGCCCTGTCGGAAAAGGCCTGATGCTACCCACTTCGTCGTCCGCGCAGCTTCATGAGGGGGAAAACCGCCCCGCAAGTGCCGGTGGCTTTGCGCATATCCTCGCCAATCTGGGGCATCTGCTGGCGGGCAAGGCGGGCGCCGGGGTCATCAGCCTCATCTATCTGCTGATCGTCACCCACATGCTGGGCGCCAGGGGCTATGGCTTGTTGGTGCTGTTGAACGGTGTCGTCGTTTTCGTCGGCAGCGTGGTCGCCTTTTCCGGTTTCCACGGACTGGTCCGCTATGGCGCGCTGGCGCTGGAAAAGGAGGATCGCGCCGGATTTGCCGCCATCGCGCGCTTCATGACCCTTGTCGAGCTGGCGTTCGGGCTGCTCGCACTGGCGATCGCGGCGGTCGCGATCGTCCTGCTGATCCCGCGCTTCGGCTGG
>CAXUEQ010000010.1:37250-49598 GCA_964250175.1 uncultured Sphingobium sp.
CGGCGTTGAGGCCGATCGCGATCCTCTACAGCCTTGCCGTCATCGCCACCGTGCGCGCCACGCCACAGGGCATATTGCAGGTGGCCGGGCGTTTCGACCTGATCGGCCTGCATCAGATCGTCTCGCCGCTCGTGCGCCTGGCCGGTGCGCTGATCGTCTGGGCCACCGGGGGCGGGCTGGCCGGTTTCGTCACTGCCTGGCTGGCCGCCTCGATCGCAGAAGCCATCGCGATGTGGCTGCTCGCTATTCCCGCCTGGCGCAGGCTGGCGGCGGGCGAGCGGCTGGTGGGGCCATGGCGGCATGTGCCGCGCGGCCATGCTGGGTTCCTGCCCTTCATCGTCACGACCAATATGGACATCACCGTGCGCGAACTCGCGCCGAACCTCGCGCCGCTGACGATCGGCTGGATACTTGGCCCCGCCGCCGCTGGTCTCTATGCCCTGACGCAGCGCGCCGGTTCGGTCCTCGCCCAGCCCGCGCAGGCGCTGGGGCAGGCAAGCTATGCCGTGCTGGCGCGCCAGGCTGCAGGCGGGGCGTTCGCGGACCTGCGCCATTCGGTCCGGAAGAGCGTATCGACCGCGTTGATGATGGGTCTGCCGGTCGTCGCTGCCTATCTGCTGTTCGGCGCACATATATTGCGCTGGCTGGGTGGCGGCACGTTCCGGGACGGCACGATGCTGCTGGTGCTGATCGGCCTTGCCCGATTGACCATGCTGGCCGCCGCGCCGCTTGCATCGGGCCTGACCGCACTGGGCTATCCGCAACGGTCGATGACCATTTCCCTGGTGACCAATTTCGGTCTTTATCCACTACTGCCTTTGCTGCTCTTGGCCTTTGGGCAGGACGGCGCGGGCTGGCACGCGCTGCTCCAGAATCTTGCCGCCCTTGTAGCGCTCGGCGTTGCTTTCGCAGCCGTGCTGCGCAGGCAAAAGCCCCGATGAGCGGGCTGCGCGGCGTCTTCCTCAACGAGCGGCCGATGCTGCTCCGTCTGCTCAATGCCCGGCTCGGTAGCATGGACGAGGCGGAGGACGCATTGCAGGACATGTGGCTGAAGCTGGAACAGTTGCCCGCCGGCCCTGTCGCGCAACCTGTCGCCTATCTCTATCGCATGGCGACCAATCTCGCGTCGGACCGCAGGCGGTCCGCGTTGCGGCGGGTCGTGCGCGACAGCGACTGGGTGGACGTTCAGCCGGGCGCGGAGGAGCAGCCGCTGATCGAACGCGCGCTGATCGCCCGCGAACGCCTGCAGCATGTCGAGGCGGCGCTCGAATCCATGCCCGAGCGTATGCGGCGCGCCTTTCGGCTTTTCCGCTTCGAGGAATTGCCGCGCAAGGATATCGCCGCCGATCTGGGCATCAGCGTCAGCGGCGTCGAAAAACTTTTGCAGCGGGCCTATCGTCACATCCACGACAGGGGGAGAAAATTTGCTGTGGGCCAAGAGCCCGCGCGGCGTCAGTCAGGTGAGGAGGCATTGCGCCGTGACGTCTGACGGTCGGGACATCGTCGATCAAGCCATCGACTGGCATTTGCGCCAGAGCGGTATGACGGCCGACGAGTGGCGCGCTTTCACGCTGTGGATCGATGCGTCGCCGGCCCATGCGGCGGCCTATGACAGTGTCGCGTTCGATGACAGTCTGCTCGACATCGGCCAGCGCGACAAACCGGTGCTGCCGGTTGCCGCTAACGACCATGACGCTTTCGAACCGTCGCGAACGCAGCGGTTCTCGGCCCGCCGCTGGGGTGCGGGCGGTGCGCTCGCTGCCGCCTGTGCCCTGCTTCTGCTGCCGATGGCGCGGCACAAGGGCAGCGATTATTATCGCATCACGACCCAGGCGGGCCAACATCAGGAACTGGCGCTCGGCGACGGCACACGGATTGAGCTGAGTGGCGGGACGCGCATGCGGCTTGATCGCAACGATCCCCGTTTTGCCGAACTGATGGCGGGCGAAGCGACCTTTCATGTTCACCACGATTCGGCGAATCCTTTCACCCTGCATTCGGGTGATCTGGCGATCCGCGACCTTGGCACGGTGTTCAATGTCGCGCGCGCGGGCCAACGCCTCGACCTGCAGGTCGCAGAAGGATCGGTCATGTTCCAGCCGGATCGCGAGGCCGTGACGCTGAACCCCGGCGGGGCGCTGACGGTGATGGAGGACAGCAAGCAGATCATGATCTCGCATGTCGATACCGCGACGGTCGGCGGCTGGCGTACGGGAAGCCTCAGCTTCGCTGCAACACCGCTGGGCGACGTGGCAAAGGCGATAGAGCGGCAGTCGGGACTGCGTCTGTCGCTTGCATTGCCGCTGGCCGCGAAACCCTTTACGGGCATGATCCGCCTGACAGGGTCGGCCGATCGCGATACCGCACACATCGCCGCGCTTATTGGAGCAGTGGCGAGGCGTGAAGGTCAGGGATGGATGCTTGAACCGGTGGGGCATGCCGCGCCCTAGAATTTGGCCCTATGTGGCATTGACGGGACTGTTCGCCGTGCCGCAGTCGGCCAGCGGCGCGCCTGATGCGATCGCAATTCCCGATTCGGCGCTGGACCGTGCGATCGTGCTGCTGGCGCGCCAAGCCGGCGTCGATATCGTCAGCACCGAAACCGGCCTCGCGCATATCCGCGTTAAGGGTCTGCGTGGCAAGCTGTCGGCGCAGCAGGCGCTCGACCGGCTGCTGGCCGGATCGCCCTTCGATGTGGTGGCGGTGGACGACAGGAGCTTCCGGATCGTTCGCCGCGCCGCTCGGTCGATGGTCCGTCCCCCCGCGCCCTTGGCTGCAGAGCCTCCGGACGCCGCACCCATTGTCGTGACGGGCAGCAAGCGCATGTCTCCGCTGTTCCGCTTTCCCGGCAATGTGACGATCATCAGGATGGACCTGGCCGATGCCACCGGCCTTGCGCCCAGTGCCTCATTGAACGACATGGCGTCGGCCGCGCCGGTCCTGCAGAATACCGAACTGGGGTCGGGGCGGAACAAGATATTCATCCGGGGCATCGCCGACAGCAGCTTCAACGGTCCCACCCAATCCACGGCAACCGTCTATCTGGGCGATGTGCAACTGGGTTATAGCGGTCCCGATCCGGACCTGCGGCTATATGATATTCAGCGAGTGGAGATCATGGAGGGGCCGCAAGGCACGCTGTACGGCGCAGGCGCGATCGGCGGCATCATCCGCATCACGCCCAATCCGGTCGACCTGTCGCACTATCATGCGGCAGCCGGTGCGGGCATCAGCGCCACGCGCGGCGGCGGAACGGGTTATGATGTCAATGGCATGGTCAATCTGGTGGTGGCGGAGAACAGGCTGGGGTTGCGCGCGGTCGCCTATCGTGCCGGCGACGGCGGCTATATCGAGGATCGTGCACGGGGCCTGTCCAACGTCAATCATGTGCGGACGGCGGGGGGGCGGATTGCGGTCGTCGCCGAACCGGGCAATGGCTGGTCCGTCGAGGGCGGTGCGCTGGTCCAGGACATTCATGCCGCCGATAGTCAATATGCCGACAGCGAAGATGGCATGCTGGCGCGCCGGTCCGCCTTTGCCCAGCCCTTTCATAACGCTTTCGTGCTCGGACGCCTGATCGTCGCCAAAAAATGGGATAGCGGGCTTCAGTTCGTTTCCGCCAGCGGGCTGGTCGACTATCATTCGTCGGACATATTCGACGCCACGCGCAATACGCCATCGCCGCAGCCTGTGATCTACCGCAACAATGACGCCAATCGCCTGCTGACTCAGGAAGCGCGCCTGTTCCGCACATTGCCCGGCGGCACCAGTTGGCTGGTCGGCGTCACCTTTCTGCACGATCGCGATGCGCAGTCGCGCCTGCTCGGGCCGATCGGTAATCCGCAGGACATCATCGGCGTGACGAACCGGACCCGGAGCATGTCCGCCTTTGCCGAGGGTACGCTGGCCGTGACGCCGGCTTTCTCGGTCACCGCAGGTGGCCGCCTGACCAAGGCGCGCACGGACGGCGAACCGTCGACCGTAGCGCGTGTGCAGGATTTCGTGCTCGGACGATCGACGACGCGCCTCGATCCCACGGTGGCGCTGTCCTGGATGGTTGCTCCGCATGTCGCCACCTATGCGCGCTATCAATCCGGTTTTCGAACGGGCGGTCTGGCGGTGGCGCGGGGGGTGGGCCGGGTCGCGGACTTCAAGCCCGATGCGATTCACGTCCTGGAAACGGGGGTGCGATACCAGCCGGACGATACGAGCGCGCCGACGCTCTCGTTCGGGATATCCTTCGCACGGTGGAGGAATATCCAGGCCGATCTCGTCGACCGGCGCGGGCTGCCCTATACCGCGAACATCGGCGATGCGCGGATCTTGGCGCTGGAGGGGACCGGTAGCTGGACGCCGTTGCCGGGCCTGGAAACATCATTTTCGGCGCTCTACACTTTCAACGAGGTCAGCGGCGTGCTGGCGGACTCGTCGCAGCGCCGCAATCGGCGGCTACCCGAAACCCCCGCCTTCGCCGGCACGGCGCAGATAGGCTATGGCTGGTCGGTCGGTGCGTCCGACAGGCTTCATGTTGCCGCCAGCGTCCATTATGTCGGCCGTTCTGTGCTTGGCACGGGGGATTATTTCGACATCGGCCAGGGAAATTATACGGTGGTGAATGGCGCTGGCCGTTGGACGCATGGCCGATACACATGGTCGCTGACCATCGAGAATATCGGAAATCGCAAGGATAATCGTTTTTCGCTGGGCAATCCGTTCCTGCTTGCGACCCGTGGCCAGGCTACCCCTGTCCGCCCGATGACGCTCCGTTTTGGCGTTGGCGTCAAAATTTAGGAGGCGGCGTCAGGCGATGCTGTAGTGGATCGGCTTGAACGTGCCGCCATTGGAGTCCGGTGCCGAACAGGCCGTCAGGCCGATGATGAGGTCGCTTACCGCTCGAAAGACGATATGGTCGCCGGCCTTGCTGAGCGGCGGCAACACCCGCAACTTACCGGTGTCGGCGTCGATCGGCACGTTCATGAAACAATTGAAGGCGACGGGGATCTGGTCGGGCATGATGCCATAGGGTTCAAGCGCCGCCGACAGATTGCCGAAGCAGCCGCGATGGGGTTCGAGCTGCGGGTAGAAATGGTGGAAGGTGCCGTAAGAACAGGGCGTCAGGAGGAAGTCATGGCGGCCGACCGTGTCGGCGACGATTTCCAGCATCGGCTGAGACCGGTTCGAATAGAGCAGGTGACCGGTCGTCAGATAGATTGTTTCGGCATAATCCAGCGACCGCCCGGACGAGAGGACTTCGCCGACATCATCAGCGTTAAAGGCGAGCAGATCCGCAACCTGCTCGCCCTTGGGATCGATAACCGTCAGCGTTTCACCCGCGCGCAGCGGGAACGCCGTGCCGCTGCGTTCGGGAATGATGTGCACGCCGGTCATTCCTGCCCCTTGTATCGGAACGGGCATTGCCAGTCCGACTGGACGACGCGGCCCGAATATTGACGGGCTTCACTGGCTTCGCCGTGGCGCGCGAGCATGGGATTGCGCGATCCCGCTAGCGCTTCGTCACGCACCATGATCTTTTCCCGCATGCCTTCATATTTGCCCTGCGCGCGCAGCATTTCGAACTGGTCGTGCAGGTTGAACACCATCACCGGGTTGGAAAACTGTCGCGCGGGGCGGCTGGCTTTGGGATGCAGGCCGACGACGAAAAATGCCTCTCCGCCGAACGACAACGAAAAATGGGGATTGTCCGGGTCGGGGCTGACCGCCGGGTCATAATCCTGACCCAGCCAGACATCCTTGTCCGAAAGCGACTGGACACGCTCCCATAGCAACCGTTCGAACTGGGCCTCGGTCAGGTCATCCGGCCCTTCGAATATCACCGCCAGGCTACGGAACAGGGTCGGTTCCGAACGATATTCCTCGGCGAACTGGCGCAGGCGCTCATGAATGCGCAGATCGTCCCATGCACTGCCGATATCCCGCGCCGCCAACACCTCCAGCGTGCCTTTGGCGAGTGCGGCCTTGGCCCCTACACAAGGAAAGGGGGCGGCGGCGACATGCGCCTCGAACGCCGCGGTCAGGGACTGCGCGCTGGGCGGAGTCCAGGGAAACATGGTTTTTTGTATCGGCATCATCATGTCCGTTGACAGGGACAGTGAAGACGCTTTGCCGGACGACGGGTTCCGCAATTTAACGGGGATCAACATGAATCCGCGCCGGGCGGGCCGCCCTGATGAGTGTGGCCGCGCTATCCGAAAGTAAAGGCGAAGGCCTCTGCGCCGGAGTCGAGAAAGACTATCTCGAAATTCCTCTCCCCGATTCCGCCCTTTTGCCGCACGAGCTGATAGAGGCGTTGTTCCTTCACCACACCCACACCCGACGCATCGACATCGACGCCATGGTCGGCGGCGGGGGGCTTGCCGTCAATCGTGATACGGAAGCGGACCGGGCGGCCGTCGCGTGCCGGACCCAGCACCAGATGCAGGTCGCGGCCCCGGAAACGGAACAGGATGCGCCCGCCCGGCGCGTTGGACGCGGCATGTTCGGCGCTGACGGTCCATGCGCCGGCAAGTCCCCAGCGGTTCAGCGCATCCAGCGGAGGCGTTGCATAATCGTGCCGCGCGTCGCGAACATAGCCCCCGGCCGACGCGAAATTTTCACCACGGCCATAACCGATATAGGTTTCCGGCGAACGCCCGCCGCCCCGGCTCGCCGCCGCGCCCACGCCGCTGCCATCGACCAGGGTGGCGCTCTTCATGTCGCCCACGGCGTTGCCATTTTCGGCGAGCAGCCGCTGGATGATCTTTTCGGACTCGGCATAGCCGCCTTCGCCGAAATGATGGTGCCGTACGCGCCCCTGGCCATCGATGAAATAATGGGCCGGCCAATATTGATTTTTGAACGCGCGCCAGATGCCCCGGTCATTGTCCAGCGCGACCGGATAGGTGATGCCCAGATCGCGCAGGGCGGCTTTCACATTGGCCGGGTCCTTCTCGAACGCGAATTCGGGCGTATGGACGCCGATCACGACGAGGCCCTGATCCCGGTATTTTGCGGCCCAGGCCCGGACATAGGGCAGCGCGCGCAAGCAGTTGATGCAGCTATAGGTCCAGAAATCGACAAGCACGACCTTGCCGCGCAGCCCCTGCGGCGTGAGCGGGGCCGAATTCATCCATCCGGTCGCGCCGCCCAGCGCAGGAAACGGCCGCTCGACCGGGAGCGCGCCGCCCGCCGGCATCGCCGCCGAGGACATGGCCCCACCCGGACGGAAGCGGTCGAGTAGCGTCTGTTCGACGCGCGCGGTGCCGCCGAGCGAAAGCCGGGTCAGCAGCCCGGTGTCCAGCCCGAGCGCGATCGCCGCCACGCCGATCAGCACGGCGGCCCCCAGCAGGCGCCGCACCCGTTCGCCGACGCCGATCGACCGCTTCATCGCGGCGAACACACGGCCGCCGACCAGCAGCGCGAGGCCAAGCGACGTTGCCGCCCCTGCGGCATAGGCAAGCAGCAGCAGCGAGGTTTGCGCGCTCGCGCCCTGCAGCGCCGCCCCGGTCAGCACCAGGCCGAGCACCGGTCCAGCGCAGGGCGCCCAGAGCAGACCGGTGGCCACGCCCAGCAGGAGCGAAGCGGCGAAGCTCGACGCCGCGCTCCGCCCGCCGGTCGCGGATTGCGACAGGCGCGACCCCAGCGCCACGAGCGGCCGGGTGGCGCGATCGGCAATGGCCGGAAACAGCAGCAACAGGCCGAACAGCGCGAGGATGATCAGCGCCGCCGTCCGCCCGTAACTATTGGCCTGGACAGCCCAGCCGCCGCCGACCGCGGCAAGCGTCGCGACGCCCGCGAAGGTGACCGCCATGCCGAGCAGCAAGGGTAGACCGCTGCGCACAAAGGGCTGGTCGGCCCGCGCGAAGACAAAGGGCAGCACCGGCAATATGCAGGGGCTGACGATGGTCAGGACGCCGCCGATATAGGACAGGAACAACAGGATCATCGCGCGGGCCTAATTCATGATGGCGCGAGAAGACTCTCGCGCCATCCGTTCATCGATCTGCGCCGCCGCCATCCAGCCGCCGCGCGCTCACCGAATTTACGTCAGCGCCAGCCCGAAAGATGCACAAGCCGGTATCAGGCAAGGGCCGGTATCAGGCAAGGGCCGGTATCAGGCGAGGGCGGCGTTGACGACCCGCACCTGGGTGAAGTCCTCCATCCCCTCGATCCCCTGCTGCCGGCCGATGCCCGATTGCTTCGCGCCGCCGAATGCAACGTCGAACGGCAGGTCGAGAAATTTGTTGACCCAGACGGTGCCGCTTTCGATGCGCGAGGCGACGGCGATGCCGCGTTCGACATTGGAGGTCCAGATTGTGCCGCCCAGGCCATAATCGCTGTCGTTCGCGCGCGCGATCGCATCGTCCAGATCGTCATAGGCCAGCACGGGCAGGACGGGGCCGAACTGCTCCTCGCGCACCAGCCGGGCGTTGTCGGGCAGGTCGCGCACGATGGTCGGGGCGATGAAATAGCCGCCGGTCTCGCCGGTGCCCGTGCCGGCGCCCGCGATCGGTTCGCCGCCCGCGACGATCGTGCCGTCCGCCCGCGCCTCCGCGATGAAACCGAGCAGCTTTTCGAACTGCGCCTTGTTCTGGATTGGACCGATCGTCGTCCCCTGTTGCAGCCCGTCGCCGACCGCCGCTTCGCTTGCCAACTTGCCCAGCGCTTCGCACAGCGCGTCGATCATCGATCGCGGCGCATAGACGCGCTTGACCGCCAGGCATATCTGACCGGCGTTCATCGTCGCGCCCTGGAAAATGGCGGGGGCGACCGTGGCGAGATCCGCGTCGTCAAGCACGATCGCGGCGTCGTTGCCGCCCAGTTCCAGCGTGAAGCGCTTCAGGCTGTCGGCGGCGCTGCCCAGCACTTTCTTGCCGGTCGGCGTCGATCCGGTGAAGCTGACATGCGCGATGTCGGGATGCTGGCTGAGCAATGCGCCCAGGTCGTTCTGGTCGACCAGCGTCTGGAACACGCCCGGCGGCAGGATGTCCGCCGCCACTTCGCCCAGCAGCAGGGTGGTCAGCGGCGTCGTGGGTGCGGGCTTGGCGATCACCGTATTGCCGGTGATGAGCGCCGGCGCGAGCTTGACCATCAGCAGCAGCAGCGGGAAATTCCATGGCGTGATCGCGGCAACCACGCCCAGCGGGTAGCGCTGTTCGACGATGCGCTCGGCGGCGGTGTCGCGCAGCACTTTCGGCGACAGTTCCTGCGCCGCATAATAGCTGAGCGCGGCGATCATGCCCATCACTTCACCGCGCGCCTGCTCAAGCGGCTTGCCCTGTTCCTGCGTCAGCAGGCGGGCAAAATCCTCGGTCCGCGCGCTGATCGCCGCGGCGAATTTTTCCAGATAGCCGCGACGGTCGGCATAGCTGCGTTGCGCCCATGCCGGAAAGGCGCGGCGCGCGGCGGCGATCGCCTGCTCGGCCTGCGCAGCGCTCGCGCGCGGCGCGGCGGCGAGCAACTGCCCGGTCGCCGGGTTGATGACGTCCAGCGTCGATGCGCCCTCAACACAAGCCCCATCGATCAGAAGTCCATATTGCATCGACTCATCCTTCTCCATTTTCGTTGCAGACATTAGGCGCGCGGGAGAGCCGACGCCATTTGAACCTGCAAGAGCAATCCAAATAATTATGTTCTAATGGCGCGCTACGTTCGGATTGCTCCCGGCCAGGCCACCAGAGATAAAAGGCCCGCCGCAATCCTCTTGCGGCGGGCCAGTCTTTCCTCCCCAGGAAAGCTGTCGAATATCTCGAGGAAATGCGGCTCAGGCGGCGAACTGGTTCATCGTGTTGTGGACGCCGCCGGCCTTGAGCGCCGCTTCGCCGGCGAAATAGTCCTTGTGGTCGTCGCCAATGTCGGAACCGGACATGTTCTGATGTCTGACGCAGGCGATCCCCTCGCGGATTTCCTTGCGCTGGACGTCCCTGACATAGCCGAGCATCCCTGCGGCGCCGAAATATTCCTTCGCCAGATTGTCGGTGGACAGCGCGGCGGTATGATAGGTCGGCAACGTGATGAGATGGTGGAATATCCCCGCCCGCTTCGCGCTGTCCTGCTGAAATGTGCGGATGCGCTCGTCGGCCTCTTCGGCCAGCGGCGTGCCGTCATAATCGACGCGCATCAATTTGGCGCGGTCATAGGCCGACACATCCCTGCCCTCCGCGTCCCAGGCGTCGAACACCTGCTGCCGGAAATTCAGCGTCCAGTTGAACGAGGGCGAGTTGTTGTAGACCAGCTTGGCGTTGGGAACGACCGCGCGGATACGGTCGACCATGCCGGCAATCTGTTCGATATGCGGCTTTTCGGTCTCGATCCACAGCAGGTCGGCGCCATTTTGTAGCGACGTGATGCAGTCGAGCACACAGCGATCCTCGCCGGTGCCGGGGCGGAACTGGAACAGGTTGCTGGGCAGCCTTTTGGGCCGCATCAGCTTGCCGTCGCGGTTCAGGATGACGTCGCCGTTCCGCGCCGTCGCCGGGTCGATCTCCTCGCAATCCAGAAAGCCGTTATACTGGTCGCCAATATCGCCGGGGGCGGTGCTGACGGCGATCTGCTTGGTGAGACCCGCGCCCAGCGAGTCGGTGCGCGTGACGATGACGCCGTCCTCCACGCCCAGTTCCAGAAAGGCGTAGCGGCAGGCGCGCACCTTCGCGAGAAAATCTTCATGCGGCACCGTGACCTTGCCGTCCTGATGGCCGCACTGCTTTTCGTCGCTGACCTGATTCTCGATCTGAAGCGCGCAGGCGCCCGCCTCGATCATCTTGCGCGCAAGCAGATAGGTCGCCTCGGCATTGCCGAAGCCCGCGTCGATGTCCGCGATGATCGGCACGACATGGGTCTGATAGCTGTCGACCGCATGGAGCAGGCGCTGCGCCTCTACCTCGTTGCCGGCTTCGCGCGCGGCATCGATCTCGCGGAACAGCAGGCCCAGTTCGCGGGCGTCAGCCTGGCGCAGGAAGGTGTAAAGCTCTTCGATCAACGCCGGGACGCTCGTCTTCTCGTGCATCGACTGGTCGGGCAGGGGGCCGAAGTCGGAGCGCAACGCCGCGATCATCCAGCCGGACAAATACAGATAGCGCCGGTCGGTGGTGCCGAAATGCTTCTTGATGCTGATGATCTTCTGCTGGCCGATGAAGCCGTGCCAGCACCCCAGCGACTGGGTGTATTGCGCGGGATCGGCATCATAGGCCGCCATGTCCCGGCGCATGATCGCGGCGGTGTAGCGGGCGATGTCGAGGCCGGTCTGGAAACGGTTCTGCGCCCGCATCCGCGCGACCGATTCTGCGCTGATCCCGTCCCAGCGTCCGCCATGCTGCCCGATCACCCGATCGAAATGGCTAATATGGTCCTGATACGACATTAGTATACCTTTGGAATATTCGGAAATCGGATCAGCTCAATCGGCCAAGGCGATGATAGAGATTGCTGAACTTCGCCGATTCCGGCTTGTCCTGAATCTTCTTGATGTAATCGGCGACGGCTTCCTTAAGAAGACTGAAATCCTCGGTCGAAAAGACGGCGCGCGAACGAGCGGGTTCTGTCATTGTCTTTCTCCTGTCTTGCGACATCGCCTGAATTGCTTCGGCAAGTCATCCTGTCGATGGACATTATCTGGCCGAGCCATTGGCGCGATGCGAGAGCTTTTGTAACTATTTCGTGAAATATCGTCAGATATAAGCTGTATCGCTCAGTAAATTTGTCATATATTTACAAACGAGAAAGGGATGCGCCATGGCCGATAGAAAATTGTTCGCCGGTCACGCCATCCGCCGTTTGCGGCGCGCGGGCGGCCTGACCCAGGTCGCGCTCGCCGATGCGCTCGACATATCGCCCAGCTATCTGAACCTGCTCGAACGTAACCAGCGTCCCCTGTCGGCCGCGCTGATGCTGCGTCTGGCGGACCGGTTCGACCTTGACCCCCGCAAGCTGGACAGCGACGCGCCGGGCGGCGGCGTCGATGGTCTGCGGCGGCGGCTCGCCGACCCGATGTTCGCGGATCTCGGCATCGACCGCAGCGAGATGGAGGAGTGGCTCGCGGCGGCGCCAGGCGGTGCGGAAGCCTTTGTGCGCGCCTTCGATCGCATGAGCATCGGCGATGGCCCCGCGCCGACGCGGGAGGCCGGGTCGATCGGCCTGCTGCAGCGCGAGATCGCGCGCTGGCGCAACCATTTCCCCGATCTTGACGCGCAGGCCGAGGCGCTGGCCGACGAACTGCGCCTGGGCGCGGGCGATCTCTATGGCGCGCTGGCGGAGCGGCTGCGGGTCAAGCATCAACTGGCGATCCGCATCCTGCCGACCGACGTGATGCCCGACAGCATCCGCCGGCTCGATCTCCACGCCCGCCAGTTGCAG
>CAXUEQ010000011.1:0-14191 GCA_964250175.1 uncultured Sphingobium sp.
CGCGGTGATCCCGATCCTCGCCTTCTTCATCGTCGCGGGCGAGGAGCAGGGCGTGGCGCGGGCCCAGCTCGACGGGACCATCCAGAACGACATCCTCAAGGAGTTCATGGTCCGGAACACCTATATCTATCCCCCCGAACCCTCGATGCGGATCATCTCGGACATTTTCGGCTATACGTCGCGCGAGATGCCCAAGTTCAACAGCATCTCCATCTCCGGCTATCATATGCAGGAAGCCGGCGCGACGCAGTTGCAGGAACTGGCCTTTACCATCGCCGACGGCATGGAATATGTCCGCTATGGCGTGGCCTCCGGTCTCGACATCGACAGGTTCGCGGGCCGCCTCAGCTTCTTCTTCGCCATCGGCATGAACTTTTTCATGGAGATCGCCAAGCTGCGCGCCGCCCGTGTCCTCTGGCACCGCGCCATGACCCGGTTGGGCGCGAAGGACGAGCGATCCAAGATGCTGCGCACCCATTGCCAGACCTCGGGCGTGTCGCTGACCGAGCAGGACCCCTATAACAACGTCATGCGCACGACGATCGAGGCGATGGCGGCGATGCTGGGCGGCACCCAGTCGCTGCACACCAACGCGCTTGATGAAGCGATCGCGCTGCCCACCGACTTTTCCGCCCGCATCGCGCGCAACACACAGATTGTGATCCAGGAAGAGACCGGCATGACCAGGGTGGTCGATCCGCTGGGCGGCTCCTACTATGTCGAGGCGCTGACGGAGGAACTGGTCGACAAGGCGTGGGAGATTATCGAGCGGGTCGAGGCCGATGGCGGCATGGCGAAAGCGGTGGCTGCGGGCTGGCCCAAGGCGATGATCGAGGAAGCCGCCGCCGCGCGCCAGGCGCGGGTCGATCGCGGCGAGGACGTGATCGTCGGCGTCAACAAATATCGTCTCGCGACCGAGGATCTTCTCGAAACGCTGGAAGTCGACAACGACAAGGTGCGGCAGGGTCAGATCGAACGCATCGCGCGCGTGAAGGCGGAACGGGACAGCGCCGCCTGCGATACCGCGCTTCGGGCCCTGCGTGAGGGCGCGGCCAGGCCGTCGAGCGTGGAGAACAACCTGCTCGCGCTCGCGGTGGATTGCGCACGCGCGCGCGCGACGTTGGGCGAGATCAGCGCCGCGATGGAAGAGAGTTTCCAGCGCTACGGCACCCAGCCGACCCCGGTGAAGGGCGTCTATGGCGCACCCTATGCGGGCGACACGCGCTGGAACCAGGTGCTAGACGGCGTGAAGGCGGTCGAACGGCGGCTTGGCCGCAAGCCCAGATTGATGGTCGCCAAGATGGGCCAGGACGGGCATGATCGCGGCGCGAACGTCATTGCCTCCGCATTCGGCGACATGGGGTTCGAGATCGTTTCCGGCCCGCTGTTCCAGACGCCCGAGGAAACCGTGATACTGGCGCTGGAAAGCGATGTCGACGTGGTGGGCGCGTCGAGCCTGGCCGCAGGCCACAAGACACTGATTCCGGAGATGATCCGCCTGCTCAGGGAGAAAGGCCGTAGCGACATCAAGGTGATCGCGGGCGGCGTGATCCCGCCGCAGGATTATGACTATCTGCGTGACGCGGGCGTTCAGGGGATTTATGGCCCCGGCTCCAACGTCGTGGAATGCGCCGCCGACGTGCTGCGCCTCCTGGGTCACAACATGCCCCCGGCAGGGGTGGAGGAAGCCGCGTGACAGCCATTACAGACAACCATGCTGCTGCGAACGCAGAAGCCCAGGGCACCACGCACAGTGTCCAGAAGCCTGGTCTCCTGCGTTCGCAGGAGCATGTCGCGCGTAACGACTGGACCCGGCCAGAAATCGCCGCGCTGTTCGATCTGCCCTTTAACGATCTGTTGTTCGAAGCGCAGACGATCCATCGCGCCAATCATCCGCGCAATCAGGTCCAGCTTTCGACCCTGCTGTCGATCAAGACCGGCGGCTGCCCGGAGGATTGCGGATATTGCAACCAGTCCACCAGCGCCGAGTCCGGTCTTAAAGCGGAAAAGCTGATAAGCGTGCAGGCGGTGATGCAGGCCGCCGCGCAGGCGAAGGACGCGGGCAGCTCGCGCTTCTGCATGGGCGCGGCGTGGCGCAACCCGAAGGACCGCGACATGCCCGCCATCGTCCAGATGGTGCAGGGCGTGCGCCAGATGGGCATGGAAACCTGCATGACGCTGGGGATGCTGACCGAGGGTCAGGCCAAGACGCTCGCCGATGCGGGGCTGGATTATTACAACCATAATATCGACACCTCGCCTGAACATTATGAGAAGGTCATCACCACCCGCACCTTCGACGACCGGCTGGAGACGCTGGAGAATGTCCGCAATTCGGGCATCAACGTCTGTTCGGGCGGCATTGTCGGCATGGGGGAGACGCGCGCGGATCGTGTCGGCTTCCTCCACGCGCTCGCGACGCTGCCCGCGCATCCCGACAGCGTGCCGATCAACGCGCTGGTGCCGGTCAAGGGCACGGTGTTGGGCGACATGCTGGCCGATACGCCGCTGGCGAAGATCGACGAGATCGAGTTCGTCCGCACCGTCGCGGTCGCGCGTATCGTCATGCCCGCGAGCATGGTGCGGCTGAGCGCGGGTCGCGAGAGTATGAGCGAAGCCTGTCAGGCGCTCTGCTTCATGGCGGGCGCGAACAGCATCTTCACGGGCGACAAACTGCTGACCACGCCCAACGCGGGCGACAATGCCGACGCGGCGCTGTTCGCGAAGCTGGGGGTCGCGCCAATGGGGAGCGAGGTTAAGGTTGCGATGGAGGCGGCGGAGTAATTTGATAATGCCTGTCTTCCGATGGCTTTTGGTGCCTTTAGCCTTTGGGATATTGGCGGGAATTTTGTTTGGGCTGTTCGTGCATGGCTTAGCCATCTGTCCGATCGATAACCCGCTTCGAGCGACTTGCTTTGTAGAAGCAACACGCATTGCTCAAATCATAGGCGTGAGAGGCGGGATGGTAGTCACGGCTCTGGTCATAGCAATCAAGGTTGCAAATCAATTTTTAAAAGAAGGCCGAGAGTAGCGATGCCAATCACGAAAATCCTCATCGCGAACCGAGGCGAGATCGCCTGCCGTGTCATCCGCACGGCCAGGAAAATGGGCATCGCCACCGTCGCGGTCTATTCCGATGCCGACGCTCGCGCGCCGCATGTGCTGATGGCCGATGAAGCCGTCCATATCGGCCCGTCGCCCGCCGCCCAGTCCTATCTGCTGGCCGACACGATCATTGAGGCGTGCAAACAGACCGGCGCCGACGCGGTGCATCCCGGCTATGGCTTTCTTTCCGAGCGCGAGAGTTTCCGCAGGGCGCTCGACGCCGAGGGCATCATCTTCGTCGGCCCACCCGCCAACGCGATCGCGGCGATGGGCGACAAGATCGAGTCCAAGAAGCTGGCGCTGGCGGCCGGCGTAAATGTCGTCCCCGGCTTCGTCGGCGTGATCGAGGACACAGAGCATGCCGTGAAGATCGCCAACGAGATCGGCTATCCGGTGATGATGAAGGCGTCGGCCGGCGGCGGCGGCAAGGGCATGCGGCTTGCCTATAGCGAGCAGGACGTCCGCGAAGGCTTCGAGGCGACCCGGCGGGAGGGCCTCGCCAGCTTCGGCGACGACCGCGTATTCATCGAGAAGTTCATCGAAAGCCCGCGCCATATCGAGATCCAGATATTGGGCGATCAGCACGGCAATATCGTCTATTTGAACGAGCGCGAATGCTCGATCCAGCGCCGCCACCAGAAGGTGGTCGAGGAAGCGCCGTCGCCCTTCGTCACCCCCCAAATGCGCAAGGCGATGGGCGAACAATGCGTCGCGCTCGCCGCCGCCGTCGGCTATTATAGCGCGGGCACGGTCGAACTGATCGTGTCGGGTGCGGACACCAGCGGGGAGGGCTTTTACTTCCTCGAAATGAACACGCGGTTGCAGGTCGAACATCCTGTGACCGAGCAGATTACCGGCCTGGACCTGGTCGAACAGATGATCCGCGTCGCCAATGGCGAGACGCTGGCGTTCACGCAGGATGATGTGAGGCTGGAGGGCTGGGCGATCGAGAACCGCGTCTATGCCGAGGATCCCTATCGCGGTTTCCTGCCGTCGACCGGTCGCCTGTCGCGCTACACCCCGCCCGAAGCCGAGGAGGGCGTCCGCGTCGATGACGGCGTGGTCGAGGGGGGCGAGGTCAGCATGTTCTACGACCCGATGATCGCCAAGCTCGTCACCTATGCCCCCACGCGGCTGGAAGCTATCGACAGGCAGATCGACGCGCTCGACCGTTTCGAGATCGAGGGGCCGGGCCATAATATCGATTTCCTTTCGGCGATCATGCAGCATGATCGTTTCCGGTCGGGCGACATCACCACCGGCTTTATCGCCGAGGAATATCCCGAAGGCTTCCACGGTGCGCCCGCATCGCCCGAACTGCTGCAGAAGCTGGCCGCCATCGGCGCGTTCGCCGCGATGGCGCAGGCTGATCGTGCGCGCCGGATCGACGGCCAGCTCGGCAAACGGCTGAAGCCGCCGACCGCATGGCAGGTGAGGATCGGTAAGGGGGAGGCTGCGGTCATCCATGATGTCGCGATCGACCTGGATGAAGTGACCGTGGATGGCGACCCACTCGACATGAGCCTGGAATATACGCCGGGCGATCGTCTGGTCGAGGCCGAGTTTGGCGATGAAACGCTGGCCGTCCGTATCGCGCCGATCCGCTCCGGATTCAGGCTCACCACACATGGCGCCAGCCACATCCTGCGGATATTGCCCGCCCATGTCGCACCGCTCGCCGCGCATATGATCGAAAAAATCCCGCCCGATCTTTCGCGCTTCCTGATCTGTCCGATGCCCGGCCTGCTGGTCGCGCTGCACGTTGCGGAAGGCGACAGGGTGGAGTCCGGCCAGCCGCTCGCAGTGATCGAGGCGATGAAGATGGAAAATATCCTGCGCGCGGGGAAAACCGGCATAGTGAAGAGCGTGTCGGCAAAGCAGGGCGAAAGCCTGCCGGTGGATGCGATCATATTGGAGATGGCATGACAGTGGGTGCTGCTGCCTGAATACGCCCTTTTCCGACCGATCATGCTTGTTCTAAACCGGTAAAGCGGTCAAAAGGACCCGGAATATAAAGGGGATCGCATGGCGCAAGCCGGACAAGTCGGGACGGATTATGTGATCGATGCGAAGCGGGACCGGCTGGTCATCGCCGCGTCGTCGCTTGGCACCATGTTCGAATGGTATGACTTCTTCATCTACGGCACCCTGGCCGCGATCATCGGCCGGACTTTTTTTCCGACGGACAATCCGACGGTCGAATTGCTTTATTCGCTTGCCGGGTTCGCCGTGGGATTCGGCTTTCGCCCCCTCGGCGCTATCCTGTTCGGCTATTTCGGCGACAAGTTCGGCCGCAAATATACATTCCTCGCCACCATCGTCCTGATGGGCGTCGCGACCGCCGGCGTCGGGCTGCTGCCGTCTGCGGCCAGCATAGGCTATGCCGCGCCTGTCATCCTGATACTCCTGCGGATCATGCAGGGGCTGGCACTGGGCGGCGAATATGGTGGCGCGGCCATCTATGTCGCCGAACATGCTCCTGTGGAAAAGCGCGGTTTCTACACCAGCTTCATCCAGGCCGGGGTGGCCGGCGGCTTCATCCTGTCGCTGATCGTCGTCCTCGGCACGCAATGGGTGATAGGCAAGGAAGCATGGGACATATGGGGATGGCGCTTCCCGTTCCTCTTCTCCCTCGCATTGCTGGCTTTTTCGCTCTGGATGCGGCTCAAGCTCAAGGAAAGTCCGGTCTTTGCCGCGATGAAGCAGGCGGGCAAGACCGCGAGGAACCCGATCGGCGAGACGTTCACCTATCCCGGCAACGGTAAGCGCCTGTTCGTCGCGCTGTTCGGCATCGCCGCCGGCCTGACCGTCATCTGGTATACGGCCATGTTTCAGGTGCTTTATTTCCTGCAGAATGCGCTGCATGTCGAACCTGTGGCCGCGCAGTTGCTGGTCGGCGTCGGCGCAGCGACCGGATTGGTCTGGTTCATCCTCTTTGGCAAGCTGTCCGACCGGGTCGGTCGCAAGAAACCGATCGTCATCGGCTATATCGCGACCTTGCTGTTGCTCTTCCCTGTCTTCCATTTGATCGGTGCCGCCGCAAACCCCGCGCTGGCCGATGCGGCCCGCAATGCGCCGGTGGTGGTCAGCGGACCGGATTGCGGTTTCGACCCGTTTGCAAAAGTGCAGGCGAGCCGATGCAGCAAGCTGCTCGACTATTTCTCGAAAAAGGGCGTTCATTATGAGAAGCAGGATGCCACCGCCGTTCAGGTCATGATTGCAGGCAATCCTCAGGCCGATACCAGCCCTGCCGCGCTCGACATCACACTTGCCAAGGCGGGTTACAGACTGGACAAGGTGACGCCGGGCGGCATCGACGCCCTCAAGATCCTCGCCGGTATCCTGTTGCTTGGCGCTTTGGCCGGTGCGACCTATGGCCCGGTCGCGGCGCTCCTCTCCGAAATGTTTCCTGCGCGTATTCGCTACAGTTCCCTGTCGATACCCTATCATATCGGCACCGGCTATTTTGGCGGTTTCCTGCCGCTCGTCAGCCAATATATAGTCGCCCGCACGGGCGATCCCTACGCCGGGCTATGGTACACGATGACTGTCGTCGCGATCGCGCTGGTCGTGACCCTTTGGGGCCTCAAGGAAACGCGCGGCGTGGATTTGCGCGCCTGACCTCACGGCATCTGATCCCTCGACGGCTGCCGTCAGGACCGTTATCGGCGGACTATGACCTTATCCGAAACTAGCTCACCGCTGCGTCTTTCGCTTGATGCCCCGGCGCTCGTCGCCAACTGGCGCTGGCTTGCCGCTCAAAGCGGCGGCGCGGATTGCGGAGCGGCGATCAAGGCGGACGGCTATGGGCTGGGCGCGGCGGCGGTGATGCGGCATCTGGCGCAGGCAGGCTGCCGGCATTTCTTCGTCGCGACCTGGATCGAGGCGCAGGCGCTGTTTCCCTATCTCGATGGTCTTTCCCTGTCAGTGCTGCATGGCGCCCGCAGGGAGGACATGGCCGTCGCGCGCGTCGCACCTGCGCGTCCGGTGCTGTCGACGCCCGCACAGGTTGCGCGCTGGCGGGATGCGGGGGGCGCATCCTGTGACGTGATGCTGGACACCGGCATGAACCGGCTCGGTCTGGATTGGCGCGGGGATGCGGCCGGTCTGCTGGCTGATCTGCCTGTGCAGACGCTGATGAGTCATCTGGCCTGCGCCGACGAGGAGCACGCGCTGAACGCCATCCAGCGCGACCGTTTCGCGGCGCTGGCGGAAAGCGTGCCCGCCGATAGCTACAGTCTGGCGAACAGCGCCGGCATCTGCCTTGGTTCCGACTATCATTTCTCTCTCACGCGCCCCGGCCTTGCGCTCTATGGCGGCATCGCCCGGCCCGAAGCAGCGGCGCATATCCGCGCCGTCGCAACGCCGCAGGCCCAGATATTGCAGCGCCGCACGGTTCGCACCGGCGACAGCGTCGGCTATAACGCGACCTTCACTGCGCCGGGACCGATCGAAGCCGCTATCCTCAACATCGGCTATGCGGACGGCTATCTGCGCGCCTGGTCCGACCGGGGCGCTGCCATGGCCGATGGCGTCAGATTGCCGGTCATCGGCCGGGTCTCGATGGACCTGCTGATCGTGGACGTCAGCGCCAGGCCCGACCTGGCGGAGGGCGACTGGCTGTCCCTCGACTATGCGCTGCCGGAGGCGTCCGCGCTGACCGGCCTGTCGCAATATGAGCTGCTGACCGGTCTTGGCGCCCGCTTCGATCGCATCTGGTGCTGACACAGAAAAGGCGGCCAGTCACCCCGACGCCTTTTCAGAAGTTTTGTTTCGAACTTAGCGCTCGATACATAGGGCAACGCCCATGCCGCCGCCGATGCACAAGGTCGCAAGACCCTTTTTGACATCGCGCTTGCCCATTTCGTAGAGCAGCGTGGTCAGCACACGCGCGCCCGACGCGCCGATCGGATGACCGATCGCGATTGCGCCGCCATTGACGTTGACCCTATCGGGATCCCAACCCAGCTCCTTACCGACCGATAGCGCCTGCGCGGCAAAGGCTTCATTGGCTTCGATCAGGTCGAGGTCGCCAAATGCCCAACCAGCCTTTTCCAGTGCGCGCCTGGTTGCGGGAACCGGGCCGATACCCATGATCGAAGGGTCCACGCCCGCCGTCGCGTAGGAGGCGATGCGGCCCAGCACCGGCGCGCCGCGCTTGGCTGCCTCGTCCGCCGTCATCAGCACTAGCGCCGCTGCGCCGTCGTTCAGGCCGCTCGCATTACCGGCGGTGACGGTGCCGTCCTTCCTGAACGCCGGGCGCAGGCCGGCCAGGGACTCGATCGTCGCGCCGGCACGGATATATTCGTCCTGGTCGACCACCGTGTCGCCCTTGCGGCCCTTGATCGTCACCGGCGCGATTTCATCGACGAAGCGCCCGCTGGCGCGCGCCGCCTCCGCCTTGTTCTGGCTGCCGACGGCGAAAATATCCTGCGCCTCACGGCTGATCTGGTATTTCTCCGCCAGATTTTCGGCCGTCACGCCCATATGATAATTGTTGAACGCGTCGGTCAGGCCGTCATGGACCATCGTGTCGACCAGCGAGACCGGTCCCATCTTCGTGCCGCCGCGCAGAAACTGGGCATGGGGTGCCAGCGACATGCTTTCCTGTCCGCCCGCGATCATGATCTTGGCATCGCCGAGCCGGATCGCCTGCGCCGCCAGAGCGACCGCGCGCAGGCCCGATCCGCACAACTGGTTGATGCCGATGGCGGTGCGCTCGACCGGAATACCGGCATTCACCGCCGCCTGCCGCGCCGGGTTCTGGCCCTGAGCGGCGGACAGCACCTGGCCCAATATCACTTCATCGACCTCTTCGGCCGCCACGCCCGCCTGCGCCAGCGCCGACAGGATCGCGATGCGCCCCAGCTCATGCGCGGGCGTCGCCGCGAAAGCGCCCAGAAAGCTGCCGACCGGTGTGCGCTTGGCTGCGGTGATGACGATGTCGGTCATAATATCTCCTGCACAGGATATGTCGGATTGTAATGACCGGCCGCTTAGCACCGGTCTCCCGCTTTGAACAGCCAGTCGGAAAGTGGCTCCCACAACAGGTGCCGCGCCCTGCCGCCGACGATCATGCCGACATGGCCGAGGCCCAAGGTCGTTTGTTCCGCTAGAGTCGGCGCGGCGTCGGCGGGAACGATCCGGTCGGTAGAAGAGCGGATCGACCAGCTGGGACAGGACAGGGCGCCGGGATCGACGACCTTCCCCGCAACGGTCCAGCCCCCGCTCGCGCTTAGATTGTCGCGGTAAAAGCCGTCGAACAGGTCGCGCGCCACGGCGAAGGTCAGCGGCGGCCCGCCATTGGCCCAATCCTCAAGCGTCATGAAGGCATGGGCTGTGTCCGATCCCTCTTCCATATCGGCAAAGGCGGCATATTTGCGGATCGTGCGCTGCGGATCGAGCGCCCAGAAGCCCGACTGCAATATTTCCATCGGGACATAGCCCAGTTGCGCACATAATGCCCGCGCCTTGTCCCACATCGCGGTGATCTGCGTCCGCTCGTCGGGCGTGAACCCGTCGAATTGCCAGGGTGCGGCAATGGTCACAAGGCCCTTTGCGCGGGCCGGTATCGCCGCGCTCAGTGCCAGAGTCCCGCCTAGGCAATAGCCCACCAGCAAGGGCGCGCGCGGCAATGCCGCGAGCAAGGGCAACAAGCGTTTCTCGACATGCCCCGCCAGGCCCAGTGCGCGCTGGCCTTCATCGGGGGTTCCCCAGTCGACCAGCCACACGTCATGGCCCTGCGCCCTCAGCCAGCGGGCAAGCGACCGCCGCTCGGACAGGTCGAGTATGTCGGGCGGGTTTATGAGTGAGGGGATCAGCACAACAGGGTTCCGCCGATCCTTTTTAATTTCGGTATCAAAATGAAACAGTTGGGATTGCTGCGCTTGCGCTGCAACCCTGGGTTGCGGCGGACGCGCGGGACGGGCAGCGGTCTGATAACGAGACAAACCCGCCAGAGCCTTGTCCCGAAGCACTGGATCGCCCTCGGTTTCCCGCCACAAAATCTGGAGAAACAGCGGCAGGGGACGCGGCCCATGTTGCGGTGCGTCATCCTTTGATGCTATCGCTGGCGTGAAATGGGGAGTGTCTTGCATGGCGAAGTCGAAGACGGCGGGCGATTCGGGTCCGGTCACGATCAAGAAATACGCCAATCGGCGCCTCTATAATACGGAAACCTCCAGCTATATCACGCTCGACCTTCTTTCGCAGATGACACGCGAGGGCCGGGAGTTCGTAGTGGTCGACGCCAAGACCAACGAGGATATCACGCATAACGTCCTGACGCAGATCATCATGGAAGAAGAGCAGCGCGGCAAGAACATGCTGCCCGTCAATTTCCTGCGTCAACTCATCTCCATGTATGGCGATTCCATGCAGTCGATGGTGCCGCAATATCTTGAGGCCTCGATGGAGGCGTTCCGCAAGAACCAGCTCCAGTTCCAGGAAGCGATGCAGGGCGCCTTCGCCGGTGGCCCGCTGGCGGAGATCGCCAAGCGCAACCTGCAGATGTTCGAAGCCGCCGCAAGCGCGCTCAAGGTTGGTGCGCCCGGTTCGCCTCTCTCCCCGGTGTCTTCACCGGCGTCTGCACCCGCGCAGGCCACTCCGGGCGACAAGGACGACGAGATCGCGCAGCTCAAAGCCCAGCTCGCCTCGCTCAACTCGAAGATTGAGAAGCTCGTAAAATAATCCTTTTTCGCCGGGCATGACCGGCCTGCTCTCGACTTTGGGGGCCGGGCTGCCCTATTGCGCGTCAACCATCCGCAAGTTCAGGTCGATACCCAAGTGAAACATGCTCTGCCCGTCACCCGCGAAGAGGATTTCGCCGCCTGGTATCAGGCCGTCATCAGCGAAGCCGATCTTGCCGAGGAATCGGGCGTGCGCGGCTGCATGGTCATCCGTCCCTGGGGCTATGGCATATGGGAACGCATTCAGGCGCTGCTCGACGCGGAGATCAAGGCGACGGGGCATGAGAATTGCTACTTCCCGCTGTTCATCCCGCTCTCCTATTTCGAGAAGGAGGCTGAGCATGTCGAGGGCTTCGCCAAGGAAATGGCGGTCGTCACCCATCATAGGCTGATCCAGAAAGATGGCCGGCTCGTCCCCGATCCGTCGGCAAAACTGGAAGAGCCGCTGGTGGTCCGCCCGACATCCGAGATGGTGATCGGCGCGGCTTTTTCACGCTGGGTGCAAAGCTGGCGCGACCTGCCCGTCCTCATCAACCAGTGGGCCAATGTCGTGCGCTGGGAAATGCGCACCCGCATGTTCCTGCGCACCAGCGAATTTCTGTGGCAGGAGGGGCATACCGCCCACGCCACGGTCGCCGAAGCGCGCGAAGAGACGCTGAAGATACTCGAAGTCTATCGCGCCTTTGCCGAAGACTGCCTCGCGCTTCCCGTCATCGCGGGCGAAAAGCCGGAAAATGAGCGTTTCCCCGGCGCGGTCGCGACCTATTCGATCGAAGCGATGATGCAGGACGGCAAGGCGCTCCAGGCCGGCACCTCGCATTTCCTCGGCACCAATTTCTCCTCCGCGCAGAATATTCGCTTCCAGAACAAGGAAGGCCAGCAGGAACTGGCGCAGACGACAAGCTGGGGCGCGTCCACCCGCATGATCGGCGGGGTCATCATGGTGCATGGCGACGATGACGGCCTGCGCTGCCCGCCGCGCATCGCCCCGTACCAGATCATCATCGTGCCGATGCTGCGCGACGCGCCGGAAGATCAGGCGATCATCGACTATTGCGCGGACATCGCCGCTGAGTTGAAGCACCTCGACGCCTTTCGCGAACCGGTCCGCGTGCTGCTCGACCGCAGGCCCGCCAAGGCCGCGATCAAGCGCTGGGGCTGGGTCAAGAAAGGCGCGCCGATCATCGTCGAAGTCGGCGGGCGCGATCTTGCGGCCGGAAACGTCTCGGTCCTGCGCCGCGACCGACTTTACAAGGACGACGGCAAGCTCGACAGCGCGACCCTGACGCGCGGCGATTTCGTCACGGCGGCGGCGGCTATGCTGGTCGACATCCAGACCGCGCTCCACGCCGACGCGACCGCACGGCTGCACGGCAATATCACGCGGGGCATCACCACACGCGATGCGCTGAAAACGCATTTCGCGGTCAAGAATCCGGGCTGGGCCGAAGTGCAATGGGCCAAGCCGAGCGGCGCCGAACTGGAAAAGGTGGCCGCCTGGATGAAGGGCGAGAAACTGACGCTCCGCAACGTGCCGCTGAATGCGGCGGCGGCGGAGGGCCTGTGCATCTTCACCGGCGAGCCGGCGGTCGAACGCGTGCTGGTCGGGCGTTCTTACTGACGCCCTCGCTCAATTGTCATACCCGTGCAGTCGTAAACGGGGTTTCCCACCATCGGGTGAAAGCGACTTTCTCACCGTCACTCAAATGCAGCCCCAATTTGCTGCGCCGCATCAGGCAGTCATCGGCCGTCCACGCCCATTCATGCTCTCGCATCCAGCGTGCCTCGACTGCGGTGAATCCCGCGCCGAAATCCTGCCCCATATCGCCTTCGCTGCGCACCCCGGTCAGCATATTGCGCAGCATCGATCCATAGGCCCGCGCCATCCGCAGCGATCGCTCTTCGCCCAGAAAAGACCAGCGCTCGCGCACCTCGGCCAGGAACGCATCGAAGTCCCCGAAATCACCCCCAGGAAACGCCCCCCCCCGCGAAGACGCCACCACCGCCCAATCCAACGCCCCGGCCAGGCGCGCGAACGCCTGCTCCGCCAGCCGCCGGGCCGTGGTGATCTTGCCGCCGAACACCGACAGCGCAGGCGCGCCCGCATCATCCAGTTCCAGCACATAATCACGCGTCACCGCCCGGCTTTCCGATGCGCCATCATCATAGAGCGGCCGCACCCCGCTAAAGCTGGACAAGACGTCGCCCGGCGTCACTTGCGCCGTAAAATAGCGATTGGCCGCGCCACACAGATAGGCGATCTCGTCCTCGCTCACCACCGCATCCTCGGGCCGATCGACCGCCACATCGGTGGTGCCGATCAGCGTCCATTCTTTCTGATAGGGCAGGGCGAACACCACGCGCCGGTCGGGCTGCTGCAACAAATAAGCCTGCGCGCCGGCAAACAGGCGCGGCACGACGATATGGCTGCCCTTTATCAGGCGCACCTTGCTACGGCTCTCCAGACCGATCTTACCGATTAGCCCGGCGACCCACGGCCCCGCCGCGTTGACGATCGCGCGCGCGGACACGGCCCGTCCATCCGACAGCAGCGCCTGCCACAATCCGCTTTCGCGTCTGGCCGACACCAGCGCCGTCCGGGTTACGATCTCCGCGCCGTGCCGCGCTGCGTCCAGCGCATTGGCCAGCGTCAGCCGCGCATCATCGACCCAGCAATCGGAATAGACGAACCCCTTGCCCTGCCGCTGCAACGGCGCACGCCAAATCCGGTCGGTATCGCGCAACCCGCGCGACCTTGGCAGGCTGATCTGGCCGCCCAGCCGGTCGTAGAGAAACAGGCCGGCGCGCACCATCCACCACGGCCGCACCGCCTGTTCGTGCGGGATCACGAAGCGCATCGGGTAGATCAGATGCGGCGCGGCCTTCAGCAGGCGTTCGCGCTCCTGCAACGCTTCGCGCACCAGGCGGAATGCGCGATATTCCAGATAGCGCAGCCCGCCATGGATCAGCTTGCTCGACGCCGACGATGTATGCCCGGCCAGATCGTCCTTCTCGACCAGCAGCACCGACCGCCCGTTCAGTGCGGCCTCGCGGGCGATGGCACAGCCGTTGATGCCGCCGCCGACGATAAGCAGGTCGTAAATCACGCCATCCTTGTGCGCACTATACGCGCCGCTGGCAACCGCGCGATGCGCCACCTATAGCCGGAGCATGACCATTCCCCCAAAAACGTCGCGCGCCTCCAAACCCCATCGGGTCAAGCCTGCCGGTTTCCCGACCCGGCAGGAGATCATGGACTTCATCGCCAACGCCGACATCGCGGTCGGCAAGCGCGAAATCGCCAAGGGTTTCGGCCTGCACGGGCAGGAGAAGATCGCGCTCAAGGCGCTGTTGAAGGACATGGCCGACGAGGGGCTTATCGACACCGGCCCGGCCCG
>CAXUEQ010000011.1:14201-25367 GCA_964250175.1 uncultured Sphingobium sp.
CGCCTTTCACAAGATGGGCGGCGTGCCAAAGGTCACGGTGCTCCGCATCGCCGATGTCGATGGCAGCACCCTGATCGCGGTGCCCGAACGCTGGGAAGCCGAAGGGGTGCCGCCACCGCGCCTGCGTGTCGAGGAGAGGGGTAAACGCAGCTTGCTTACCGTCGGCGATCGTATCCTCGCGCGGACCGAGGAAGCCGGGCAGGGCTGGATCGCGCATCCGATGAAGAAGCTGGCCAAGGGCGAGGAATTATTGCTTGGTGTGGTCGAGAAAGCGCCGGACGGCGCATTGCTGCTCCGCCCGGTCGATAAGCGCAATCGCAACCAGACCCGCATCAGCGATCTCGGCAACGCCAAGCCCGGCGACCTCGTCCTCGCCGAAGCGACCGGCCGCGCGCCACGCCTCTCCGCCCGCGTCACCGACATTCTGGGCGATCCTTTCGCGCCCAAAAGCTTCAGCCTGATCGCGATCCACAAATATAACATCCCCTTCACCTTCCCCGACCGGGTGGAGGAAGAGGCGCTGGTCGTCGCGAAACTGCCGCTCAACCCTGACAAGCGCGAGGATCTGCGCCACCTGCCAATCGTAGCGATCGATCCGGTCGATGCGCGCGATTTCGACGATGCCGTGTGGGCGACGCCGGACGATGACGAAGCCAATGCCGGCGGCTACCACGCGATCGTCGCCATCGCCGACGTCTCCTATTATGTCCGTCCAGGCAGCGCGCTCGACAAGGAAGCGCGCAAGCGCGGCAACAGCGTCTATTTCCCCGATCGCGTCGTGCCGATGCTGCCGCACCAACTCTCTTCCGATATGTGCTCGCTCCGCGCCGATCGGGATCGCGCGGCGATCGCCTGCCACCTGACGATCGACAAGAACGGCAAGGTGACGGCCTGGCGCTTCACCCGTGCGCTGATCCGCGTCACGGCGAACATTCCCTACGAGCAAGCGCAGGCGGCAATTGATGGCGAACTAGATCACCCTTCACTTGAACTGGCCCTCAAGCCGCTCTGGGCCTGCTGGAAGCTGCTCCGGAAAGCCCGCGACGCCCGTCAGCCACTGGCGCTCGACCTGCCCGAACGGCGCGTGGTGCTGGACGATAACGGCCGGATCGTCAGCGTCGCCATCCGCGAGCATCTCGACGCGCATCAGGTGATCGAGGATTTCATGATTGCCGCCAACGTCGCTGCCGCCAAGGCGCTGGAGGCGAAGAAGGCCCCGGTCATGTATCGCGTCCACGAACCGCCAAGCCGCGAGAAGCTGGTGGCGCTCAAGGATTATCTCAAGACCTTCGACATGGACTTCGCGCTGGGACAGGTGATCCGTCCCGCCACCTTCAACGCCCTGATCGAAAAGATCGCCGACAGCGAGAACAAGCCGGAGATCATGATCCAGATATTGCGCAGCCAGACCCAGGCCTATTACGGTCCGCAAAATGGCAGCCATTTCGGTCTGGCGCTTGGCAGTTACGCGCATTTTACCTCGCCGATCCGCCGCTATGCAGACCTTCTGGTCCATCGTGCGCTGGTGGGGGCCTATGATCTGGAAATGCCCGCGCCCAAGCTGAAGGACCTGCCCGACAAGACTTCGCTCAGTGGCGAGGATCTGGTCAATCTCGGTCGTGTCGGCGAACTCATCAGCCAGCATGAGCGCCGCGCGATGGAGGCCGAGCGTGAGACCGTCGATCGCTATGTCGCGGCGTTCCTTGCCTTGCGCGTCGGAGAGATATTGGAAACCCGGATCACCGGCGTGCAAAGCTTCGGTTTCTTCGTGACGGTCGAGGGCCTTGGCGGCGACGGGCTGGTGCCGGTATCGACGCTGGGGACGGAGCGCTTTTATTTCGACGAGGCGGGCCGCGCGCTTGAGGGCATGAGCAGCGGCGAACGTTACACGCAGGGGCAGAAACTCCCCCTGCGACTGGTCGAGGCCGACCCGATCAACGGCGCGCTGCGCTTCGAGCTGCCCGATTTACCCGGCATGGGCAATCCCCGTTTCGGTCGCCCGCCGCGCGACATCAAGCATCGCGGCCGCCCGAAGAATATACGCCATATCGGCAACAAGCGGGGCAAGCATAAAGGGTAGATGGTAGGCGACAGGCGGCTAACTCAGCCGGTCGATCGCCTCCCCGCTCAGCGACCCCGGAATCACCATGATCGGGCAGGGCAGGCTGCCCGCCTCTGCCCCGGCGAAATAGCTGACCAGCGGGCCGGGAGCGCCTGTGGCGGCCGCGCCCAGCACCAGCGCGGCGATGTCGTCATGCGCGTCCAGCATCTTGCGCACCGTCAGGATCGGGTCGCCTTGCTTGACGGTAATGACCGGACGAACCCCGCTTTCCTCTTTCAACGTGCCGGCAGCGCCCGCGACCAGCGCCTCTGCGCGCTGCCGCGCTTCTTCCTCGATCGTCGCTTGAACGCTGCCCCACTGCACGAATTCCGTCGGAGGAATAAGCGCGAGGATGCGCACGGCCCCGCCCGTCTTTGCCGCCCGCCGCGCCGCAAAGCGCAGCGCCACCTCCGCCTCGGGGGTCTCGTCGACCACGACCATATATGTGCGCATGCGCGTTCCTCCCTGGAAGAGGGCTGAATCTGCGACTTTATCGCCGCAGACGCAAGGGCGGGGCCTTGACCCTGACCGTCAAAACGTCAACTAAGCGGCTTACCTCCCCGCGGAATCAGATCAGAAGGGCTGCACCCCCATGACTATCAACATCCAGATGCCGGCACTCTCTCCCACGATGGAGGAAGGCGCGCTGGCCAAATGGCTGGTGAAGGAAGGCGATAGCGTAAAGTCCGGCGACTTGCTGGCGGAGATAGAGACCGACAAGGCCACCATGGAGTTCGAGGCGGTGGACGAAGGCGTGATCGCGAAGATACTGGTCGCCGCGGGCACAGAGGGCGTGAAGGTCGGCGCCGTCATCGCCGTTCTGGCCGAGGAGGGAGAGGATGCGAGCGCAGCCTCCGCCGAGTCCGCTGCCGAAGCGCCAAAGGCCGATCCCGTTCCTACCAAAGCCGACGCTGCCCCGGCCAAGGCCGACCCTGCACCCGCACCGGCGGCTTCTCCCGCCGCTGCTCCGACAGCGGCGGGCGAGCGCGTGAAAGCCAGCCCGCTTGCCCGGCGTCTGGCCCAGGCCCAGGGCCTCGACTTGTCCACCGTCACCGGCAGCGGTCCCAATGGCCGTATCGTGAAGGCCGATCTGAGCGGCGCGCCCGCAGCCAAGACGACTCCGGCGGCTACTCCGCCTTCCGCTCCAGCAGCGGCTCCGACACCCGCCGCTCCGATTCAGGCGCAGGACTTCGGCATTCCGCACGAAGCGGTCAAGCTCAGCAACATGCGCAAAACGATCGCGCGCCGCCTGACCGAATCCAAGCAAACCGTGCCGCACATCTACCTTACCGTGGACATTCAACTCGACAAGCTGCTCAAACTGCGTGGCGAACTGAACGCCGGTCTTGCCGGGCGCGGCGTCAAGCTGTCGGTAAATGATTTGCTCATCAAGGCGCTGGCAGCCAGCCTGATCCAGGTGCCCGAGTGCAACGTCCAGTTCGCGGGCGACACGCTGCTCAAGTTCAGCCGGGCCGACATTTCGGTCGCGGTCTCTATCCCTGCCGGCCTCATCACGCCGATCATTACCAGCGCGGACACGAAGGGCGTCGCCGCCATTTCCAACGAAATGAAGGACCTCGCCGCCCGCGCGAAGGACGGCAAGCTCAAGCCCGAGGAATATCAGGGCGGAACGGCGAGCATCTCCAACATGGGCATGATGGGCATCAAGCAGTTCGAGGCGGTCATAAACCCGCCGCAGGCGATGATCCTGGCGATCGGCGCGGGCGAGAAGCGCCCCTATATCGTCGATGACGCGCTGGGCGTCGCCACGGTGATGAGCGCCACCGGCAGCTTCGACCATCGCGCGATCGACGGCGCAGACGGCGCGCGGCTGATGGCCGCGTTCAAAGAGCTGGTGGAGAACCCTCTGGGCATGCTGGCTTGATCGCGAAGGGGCGGTGGAAACGGGTTCGCCGCATTTGCTTCCCATCGCCATGATTACGCTAGTCGGCGAACGACCTTGAAGGGATTCGCCCGTTGCGACCATCGTCTGCTCCTGTGCACCATCGACTTATAAAACGCCTTAAGAAGGGACTTGGCCTTGGCTGACCAATATGACCTCATCGTCCTCGGCTCCGGCCCCGGCGGCTATGTCGCCGCGATCCGCGCCAGCCAGCTTGGGCTGAAAGTCGCAATCGTCGAGCGCGAACTGCTGGGTGGCATCTGCCTCAACTGGGGCTGCATCCCGACCAAGGCGCTGCTGCGCAGTTCGGAAATCTATCACTATATCCAGCATGCCGACAGATATGGCCTGTCGGTGCAGAAGCCCGCCTTCGATCTGGAAAAGGTCGTCGCCCGCTCGCGTGGCGTCGCCAAGCAATTGAACCAGGGCGTCACCGGCCTGATGAAGAAGAACAAGATCACCGTCTATTTCGGCGATGGCGCATTGACGGGAAAGAACAGCCTGTCGGTGACCAAGGACGGCAAGACGAACGAACTGACCGCGAAGACCATCATCATCGCCACCGGCGCGCGCGCGCGCGACCTGCCCTTCGCCAAGGCGGACGGCAAGCGCATCTGGACCTATCGCCACGCGATGACGCCGCCGGAAATGCCGACGAAGCTGCTCGTCATCGGATCGGGCGCGATCGGCATCGAGTTCGCCAGCTTCTATAACGACATGGGCGCCAAGGTGACCGTCGTCGAAATGCTCGATCGCATCGTGCCGGTCGAGGATGCAGACGTCAGCGAATTTCTCGCCAAGTCCTTGACCAAGCAGGGCATGGACATTCGGGTATCGACCGGCGTGCAGAAGATCAGCGACACCGGCAATGGCATTAGCGCGGAGATCAAAGCGCAAGACGGCAAGGTCACGACCGAGGCGTTCAGCCATGTCATCGTCGCGGTCGGCATCGTGCCGAACACCGAGGGCATCGGCCTGGAAAAAGCCGGTATCGCAAAGGACCAGCGCGGCCATATCGAGGCGGACGCATATTGCCGCACCAACGTGCCGGGTATCTATGCGATTGGCGACATCACCGGCGCGCCCTGGCTGGCGCACAAGGCCAGCCATGAGGCGGTGATCGCGGTCGAGCATATCGCCGGCGGTCATCCCCATGCGATGGACAAGCTGAACATTCCCGGCTGCACCTATTGCCACCCGCAGATCGCCTCGGTCGGCCTGACCGAAGCGAAGGCGAAGGAAGCCGGCTACAAGGTCAAGGTCGGCAAATTCCCCTTCATCGGCAATGGCAAGGCGATCGCGCTGGGCGAAGTCGAGGGCTTTGTGAAGACCGTGTTCGACGAGGCGACCGGCGAATTGCTGGGCGCGCATATGGTCGGCGCGGAGGTCACAGAAATGATTCAGGGCTATGTCGTCGGCAAGACGCTGGAAACGACCGAGGCCGAACTGATGGAAACGGTGTTCCCCCATCCGACCATTTCGGAATCGATGCATGAAAGCGTATTGAGCGCATATGGCCGGGCGCTGCATATTTGATGCGATCCTGCATCCGGCGTCCCGTTACCCCGGCGGGATCGGGGTGCCGCCTTCGCAGGGATGACGGAGGCACGGCATGACCCGCCGCATAAATCGCGGCATCGCGGTTTTCGCACTCGCGCTCGTCATCATCCTCCTGATCGCCCTTGCACAGCGCTGGAACTGGCTCACCCCGTTCAATCATAGCGTCATGGTGGCCGCAGGCGCGGCGCGCGATACGGCGACCGGGCAGGGGATCACCCGCCTGATGCTCTTCGCCAGCGAAGATGTCGGCGACACGCTCGGCCGCATCATCCTGACCCTCACCGTGACCGCCTGGCTCTGGTGGAAACGCAGCCGCGCCGATGCTCTCTGGCTTCTGCTGGTCGTGATCGGCGGCACCCTGCTCAACTTGGGCCTCAAGCAGGTCTTCGCCGCACCGCGTCCAGACCTGCTGCCGCATCTCGACATCGTGAAGACCTACAGTTTCCCCAGCGGCCATGCGGCGGGCAACATGATCTTCTTCGGCGGCGCGGCGATTGGCATCGGTCAGCGCTGGGCCTGGGTGGTCGCCGCCTGCGCGATCCTGCTGATCGGCATCAGCCGCATATGGCTCGGCGTCCACTGGCCGACCGATGTGCTGGCGGGCTGGGTCGAAGGGATTGGGTGGCTTACCTTATGCGTCGCATGGATGCGGCGCTGAAATGCCCAAATTCCTCCCCGGAACGGGGACCGCGCCATGTCTGGGGGCTCATTTCTGGCAGGAATAGGCGTCGTTCAAAGCAACGCTGACCACCAGCGATGCCGGTGACCCACGCTGGTCCGTATATTTCTTCAGATATTTCACCACGATGTCCCGCACCCGGTCCGCGCCCAGCTCGTCGGGCCAGCAATTATCGCGCGCGCGGCCCAGATAGATGTCCTTCTTGATGCCATCGACCACGCCGACAATATAGGCAGTGCAGGCCAGCGCATATTCGGGCGCCTTGTTCTCGCATTTGGCGAGCAGACTCTTGCCGGTCTCGAACATGAAGACATGCGCCGTCTGCGCCCGCGCGACCGGCGCGGCAAGTATCAAGGCGAACAGGACGAGGGATGCGCGGCGAAGCATGGGCGCATCATAGAACGCCCCGATGAACAAGCCCATGCCAAACGGTGTGACGCCCAAAATAACCATGGAGAGGAGGGTTGGTCAGCCGCGCTGAGGCCAGGCCACCACCCTCGTTAATCGATCGGGGCCACCAGCGGGGAACACACTCCTTCGAGCCTAACGCTGTGCAACGCCTTGTGCCCTCGGTTGCGGGTCGCTGCTGCAAGGGTGTGCATCTACAAACTTTTAATTTTCTTTGCTTACACAGGCGCCAGCGATTTGGAGTTGCGTTATGAAAAGCTGGACATCGATATATTTCCTAGGTGCGGTTTGTTTGGCGCTTGCCGCGCCAGTCCATGCGCAAAATCAAGGCGCTTCCGCACCATCACCTTTCGCCGGCACCGCGACTGCATTCACCAATTGTCTTAAGCGGACCGTTCAAATGGGAATGATGACGAAAATGGATCCAGTCGCGTTCAAGGACGGCTTTGCGAAAAGCTGCAAAACGGAAGAAGCGCAATTCAGGGTGGAGGGTATCAAAGAAGCGGTAAGGCAGGGGCGAACGGAAGTTCAAGCTGCCACAGAGGTCGACGGAAATATTTCCAACGGGCGTAGCATCTTCGCCGCAGATCAAGAGAGCTATGTTAAGACCGGCCGGGTTCCCCGCTGAAACTCCATCCCTGCCCCTAAAGCGCTATATGCCACTACTAGGGCGAGAATGGCGGAAGAGGTGGGATTCGAACCCACGGACGGGTTGCCCCGTCGCTGGTTTTCAAGACCAGTTCCTTAAACCACTCGGACACTCTTCCCCGACGTTTCAGGGTGCTCGGCCACCTGTCCGTCGCGGCGTCTCTTATCCCGCCTACCGCTTTTTCCAAGGCAAATCTTTCGCTCGGTGTCCGCCGACACGCAATAAGGGCGTTCACCCCGCGCCCCTGCTGTGCCAAGATAGCGCCATGGGCACATATCTCACCCAAAGGTCGGCCTTTGCCGCCGCCCTGCTCGCGGTCGCCGCGATGGCGGGACCACAAGCCGCGCTAGCGCCTGCCGCCGGCGCGCAATCGTCCGATGGCTTCCAATCCTATCTCGCCTCACTGCGCGGCAAGGCCCGCGCCATGGGCATCCGCGATGCGACGATGGACCAAGTTTTTCCTTCCCTCACCGTCAACCCGCGCGTGATCCAGCTCGACCAGTCGCAGCCCGGCGGCACCCCCGGCGTCAACGTCGAATCGCCGATCCCCAATTTCGCACCCTATCGATTGCAGCATGTCGACGCCGCGCGGATCAACCGCGGGCGGGTCGCTTTCCAGGCGAATCGCGCGCGGCTCTCGCGGATCGAGCGCGAGACCGGGGTGCCGGAGGCGATCATGGTCGCCATCTATGGGCATGAGACCAATTATGGCAGCTATACCGGCGATTTCGACCTGATCCGCTCGCTGGCGACGCTGTCCTATGAAGGCCGCCGCCGTGCGCTGTTCGAGCCGGAGCTGCTCGCCACGCTCAAGATGCTCGACAATGGCGTCCCGCGTTCGCGGCTGATCGGCAGTTGGGCCGGGGCGACCGGTTTCCCGCAATTCCTACCCTCGGTCTACCTGAAGGTCGCGCGGGACGGCGACGGTGATGGCCGGGCCGACATCTGGACCAGCGAGGCTGACGCGCTCGCCTCGATCGGCAATTATTTCGTGCGTGCAGGCTGGCGCAAGGGCCAGCCCTGGGGCGTCGCCGTCACCGTTCCCGCCGGGTTCGATCGCGGATCGATCGCCAACCGCACCAACGCGGCGCGCTGCCCTCGCGTGTTCGAGCGGCACAGCCGCTGGCTCAGCATGGCCGAATGGCGGCGGCGCGGCATAGCGACACGCAGCGGCCTGTGGCCGGGCGACGATGTGCTGGCAACGTTGCTGGAGCCGGACGGTCCGGGAAAAACCGCCTATCTGCTCACGAGCAATTATCGGGCGATCCTCGATTATAATTGCTCCAATTTCTATGCACTATCGGTGGGGTTGCTGGCGGATGCGGTTCAGACTCAATGAGGTGACGCTGGCAGGCGTCGCGCTGTTGCTGGCTTCCTGTGGGACGGTCGACGGAAAAAACGACAATCACCCGCGCGAAGCGTCACGACCCCAGTCCCGGCCCTCCGGTCATCCGACATCCGATATGCCGGTCAAGATCGGCAATCCCTATCAAGTAAAGGGAGTCACTTACACGCCCGGCGATCCGGTCAGTTACGATGAGGTCGGCTATGCAAGCTGGTATGGTGAGGAGCAAAACGGCAATCCGACCGCCAATGGCGAGAGCTTTTTCGCCGATGCCGTCGCCGCGGCGCACCGGACGCTGCCGCTGCCCAGCTATGTGGAGGTGACGGCGCTCGACACCGGAAAGACGATATTGGTGCGGGTCAATGATCGCGGTCCCTTTTCCAACGATCGCCTGATCGACCTGTCGCGCGGCGCGGCCGAACAGCTTGGCATCATGGGTCATGGATCGGTGGCCGTTCGTGTCCGCCGGGTCAATCCGCCGGAGCAGGAGCGCGCGACGTTGCGGGCTGGCGGGCGGGCGGCCGAGCGGCTGGAAACGCCCAGGCCCTTGCTCGTGGCGCTGCGGGCGCGATTGAACGACGCGCAGCCGCAAGCCGTGCAGCCGCCGCCCCCTGCGCCAAAGCCTGCCATAGCCAAGCCCATTCCAGCCAAACCAGCGCCACCACCAAAGCCGCTGGTCGCATCACCGGCCAAACCGACCGGCGGCTATGTCGTCCAGATCGCGGCCTTCTCCTCCGAGGAACGCGCCCGCGCGCTCGCGAACCGGATCGGCGCGAATGTGGTGAAGATCGATGCGCTATGGCGGGTGCGTTTCGGCCCCTATCCCAGCCGGGATGCCGCGCGCACCGGGGTGACCCGCGCCGCATCGGAGGGGTTCCGCGACGCGCGGATTGTGGCTATTGACGGATGATACCGCCTGAAAAATCCAGAAGAATCGGCCGAGAATCCCAGTGACCATGAAAAAGACCGTCCTCGCCGCGCTGCTCCTGACCGCGCTTGCCCAGCCGCTGAGCGCCGAAGCGCCGCCCTATGACAGCAAAGCGCCGATCGCTTTCATGAAGGACCTGTCGTCGGGCGCGGTGCTGTTCGACAAGGAGGGCGACAAGCGCATCCCGCCCGCGTCGATGGCCAAGATGATGACGGTCCATGTCGCGTTCCGCCTGATCCAGAAGGGCGAGTTGAAGCTCGACACCAAATTCACCGTTCGCCCCGAAACCTGGCAGAAATGGCACGGCCCCGCCGCCGGATCGACCATGTTTCTTTCGGTCGGCGAGCAGGTTTCGGTCGCCAATCTGCTGCATGGTATCGTCACCCTTTCGGGCAACGACGCCTGCGTGGTGCTGGCCGAGGGAATTGCCGGGACCGAGGACGCCTTTGTCGCGCAGATGAATCAGGAGGCCGAACGCATGGGTCTCAAGAACAGCCATTTCGGCACCAGCAATGGCTGGCCCGACGAAGGCGTGACCTATGTTACCGCTCGCGACCTTGCGACGCTCGCATCGGCGACGATTCAGGAGACGCCGCAACTCTACAAGCAATTTTACGCGTCGCCCAATTTCACCTGGGGCAAGACGATGGGCGGCAGCGACATCACCCAGGCGAACCGAAACCCCATTCTGGGGCGCATCCCCGGCGCGGATGGTCTCAAGACCGGTCATACCGATGAAGCCGGCTTCGGCTTTACCGGATCCGCCGATCAGGGCGGGCGGCGTCTCGTCATGGTGGTCGCGGGCCTCGGCAGTTTTAATGACCGGATCACGGAATCGGTGCGCTTCATGGATTGGGGCTTTCGCGCGTGGAAGGCGCAACCCTTGTTCAAACAGGGTGCGATCGTCGAAAAAGCCGAAGTGCAATTGGGCAGCACGTCCAGCGTCGATTTGGTCGCCCCCCGCAATCTGGCAGTGACCCTGCCAAAGACCGCCTCGTCCAATATCAGCGTGAAGGTCGTCTATACCGGTCCGATCAAGGCCCCGATCGCCAAGGGGCAGCAAATCGCCCAGTTGGTCGTATCCACGCCGGACACGGGCGCGCAGGTCATGCCGCTGGTCGCCGCCAATGACGTCGCCGCCGCCGGCATTTTCGGCCGGCTCTGGAATGGCGTCGCCAGTTTCTTCTGACATGAGGCCTGTTTTCGCATGAGCCGGGGGCGCTTCATCAGCCTGGAGGGCGGTGAGGGCGCGGGTAAGTCGACGCAGGTCCGCGCACTCGGTTCGGTCTTGCGTGCGCGCGGCCTGGAGGTCGTCGAAACCCGCGAGCCGGGCGGCAGTCCTGGCGCGGAGGCGATCCGCGCGCTCCTGCTGACCGGGGATGCCGATCGCTGGACGCCGCCAGCCGAAGCATTGCTGTTCGCCGCCGCCCGCGCCGATCATGTCGCCCGCACCATCCGCCCCGCGCTCGACCGGGGGGCGTGGGTGTTGTGCGACCGCTATCTCGACAGCAGCCGTGCCTATCAGGGTGCGAGCGGGCTGGACGATGGCGACCTGCTGACCCTGCACCGGATCGGCAGCGATGGCCTGTTGCC
>CAXUEQ010000011.1:25377-45426 GCA_964250175.1 uncultured Sphingobium sp.
GCACTTTCATCCTGACCCTTCCAGAAGCCGACGCCGAAGCACGGGCCAACCACCGGGACGCCGGAGCGCCCGACCGGATCGGCGGACGCACGCAGGATTTTCACCAGCGGGTCGCATCATCGTTCCTGCGCTATGCCCATCAGGAACCGGCGCGCTTCCATATCATCGACGCCAGCGGAGAGCCCGATCGCGTGACCGAACGACTGCTCGCCGCGCTGGGCGACCTGCTGTCATGACGTCACTTCTGGGCCATGACGCCCAAATGCGTGCGATGCTGGACGCTGCCGCCGGTCCCCGTATGCACCATGGCTGGATTCTGTCAGGGCCAAAGGGCATCGGCAAGGCCAGCTTCGCGCGCGCGATCGCGCTGCGCCTACTCGCCGATGCCGCCGGGCCTGCGGTCGAGTCCGGTATCGATGTGCCGGGAAGCCACCCTATCGTGCATCTCTTCCACGCCGGCACGCATCCCGACTATGTTGCGCTTGAGCGCCTGGAAAAGGACAATGGCGATCTGGCGCGCAATATCAGCGTCGACCAGGTGCGCGGGCTTCAGCGCCTGCTCGGCAATGCGCCGTCGCTGTCGCATCGCCGCCTCGTGCTGATCGACAGCGCCGACGACCTGGAGCGTAGCGCGGCCAACGCCCTGCTCAAAAATCTGGAGGAGCCGCCGGCAGGCACGACATTCCTGCTGGTCAGCCATGCGCCTGGCCGATTATTGCCCACGATCCGGTCGCGCTGCCGCCAATTGCGGTTTCAGGCTTTGGACGACGCCGCACTGCAGGTAGCGCTCCGGCGCGCCTTGCCCGATAGCGATAGCGATGAGATCGAAGCGCTGGCGCGTGCGGGAGAGGGGTCGCCCGGTCGGGCATTGAGTTTCGCAGGGCTTGAACTGGGCGACATCGAAAAGACGCTCGCCGCGATCGCCGCCACCGGCGACCCCAGTAACGCAGCGCGCGTGGCGTTGGCGAAGAAGCTGTCAGGAAAGGCTGCGCGCGCACGTTATGAAGCCTTTCTGGAACGCGCCCCCGCGATAATGGCCTCCGCCGCGCGCAATCGCTCCGGCTCTGCCCTGCGCGAGGCGCTGGCCGGATGGGAGCAGGCGCGGCAACTGGCGGGGGGTGCCATCATCCTCTCACTCGACCCCGCTTCGGTTGTGTTTGAACTGTGCGGTTATATTGCGAACCTGGCCACCGCGCGGAACGTGGCATGATGCAGCGCACAATCCTTCTTTGATTGGGGCCAGACTGACGCTAGACAGACCGCCATATCAAATGAAAAGAGACCCATGGCCGCCCCGTCCACGCCTTTCACGATTACCACGGCAATCAGCTATCCCAACGGGCGGCCCCATATCGGCCATGCCTATGAAGCGATCGCGACCGACGCGATCGCACGTTTTCAGCGGCTGCAGGGGCGCGACGTCTTTTTTCAGACCGGCACCGACGAACATGGGCTGAAAATGGACCAGGCGGCGCGCACGCGCGGGATCACGCCACGCGCATTGGCCGATGAAATGGCATCTTATTTCAAAGAGATGGATGATGCTCTTAATATCAGCTACGATCGTTTCATCCGCACCAGCGAGCCGGAACATCATGTGGCGAGCCAGGCGCTCTGGCGTGCGATGGAGGCCAATGGCGACCTATATCTCGGTCGTTACGAAGGCTGGTATTCCGTCCGTGACGAAGCCTTTTACGACGAAAAGGAACTTATCGACGGGGAGGGGGGGACGAAGCTTTCGCCACAAGGGACGCCGGTCGAATGGACCGTCGAGGAGAGCTGGTTCTTTCGCCTTTCCAAATATCAGCAACCTTTGCTGGATCTGTATCGCGACAATCCCGCTTTCATTCGCCCTGACAGCCGCCGCAACGAGATATTGCGCTTCGTCGAAGGCGGTCTGTCCGACCTCAGCGTCTCACGCACCAGTTTCGACTGGGGTGTGAAGGTGCCGGGCGCGGAGGGGCATGTCATGTATGTCTGGGTCGATGCGCTGACCAATTATCTGACCGGCGCGGGCTATCCTGACGATGCCGCTCGAATGGCCCGCTATTGGGGCGAAGGCGGCGACATCGTTCATATCATCGGCAAGGATATCGTGCGTTTTCATGCCGTTTACTGGCCGGCTTTCCTGATGAGCGCGAATCTGCCCCTGCCCGGACAGGTGTTCGGTCATGGTTTTCTCCTCAATCGCGGGGAGAAAATGTCAAAGTCTGTCGGCAATGTCGCCGACCCGCTTGAACTGGCGGCGCGGTTCGGCGTGGACCAGTTGCGATATTTCCTGTTGTCCGAAGTCACCTTCGGCAATGATGGAAGCTACAGTGCCGAAGCCATCGTGCAACGCGCCAACAGCGATCTCGGCAATGCGTTCGGCAACCTTGCCCAGCGCACGCTCAGCTTCATCGCCAAGAATTGCGCAGGCAGGCTTCCCGCAATCCACGACCTTCAGCAGGCCGATGACGACCTGTTCTTCCTGATCGACCGCGTTGTCCGAACCGAGATACCCGCTGCCTTTGCCGACCTCGCACCCTCGGTCGCGATCGACGCCTGGCTTCGCGCGGCTTTCGCCTGCAACCAGTATATCGACGCTCAGGCACCCTGGACCCTCCGCAAGACCGACCCGGCGCGTATGACGACAGTCCTTGCTACGCTCTATATCAATATAGCCCAACTTGCGGTCGCAATTCTGCCCGTCATTCCATCCAGCGCAACTGCGCTGCTCGATCATATGGGTGTGCCGGCCGATGCCCGCAGCTATGATGCTGTCGGCAATCCCTGGTATAGCACACTGGCAGAAAGCGATTTTCTTCTCGCACCGCCCAGCCCGCTCTTTCCCAGGCTCGAACTCACCGAGGCGGATGCCTGACATGCTGATCGATAGCCATTGCCATCTGAACTACAAGGGGTTGGTTGAAGATCAGCAGGCCATACTCGATCGCGCGCGCGGCGCAGGCGTCGGGATCATGCTCAACATCGCCACGCGCGAAAGCGAATGGAACGATGTCCAGGGCGTCGCCGAACGCCATGGCGATGTGTGGGCGACGGTCGGCATCCATCCGCATGAAGCGGATGACCATCCCCATATCGACACGGCGAAGCTGGTCGATCGCGCACAGCATCCCCGTATCGTCGGCATCGGCGAAACGGGTCTGGATTATTATTACGACCATAGCGACCGCAACCGGCAGCAGCGCTCTTTCCGCGCCCACATCGCCGCCGCGCGCGAAACGGCGCTACCGCTAATCGTCCATACTCGTGACGCGGAAGAGGATACGATGGCGATCCTGCGCGAAGAAATGGGGAAGGGGGTCTTTCCCGGTGTTATCCATTGCTTAACCGCCAGTGCGCAATTTGCGCAGGATGCGATCGATATCGGCTTTTTCATCAGCATTTCCGGCATCGTCACTTTCAAAAGCGCGCGCGATTTGCAGGCAACAGCGGCCAAGCTGCCACTTGATCGCCTGTTGGTGGAAACGGATTCGCCTTTTCTCGCGCCGGTACCGCATCGCGGTAGGTCTTGCGAGCCGGCATTTGTCGCCGCTACGGCGCGTTTTCTGGCCGATCTGCGTGGCGAACCTATCGAGACCCTGGCCCAGGCTACCAGCGCCAATTTTCATAGGCTCTTTACCAAGGTAAGCGGGTGAGCCTGCGCGTTACCTTGCTGGGTGTCGGCACCTCCTCAGGAGTGCCGCGCATCGGCAATGACTGGGGATCATGCGATCCTGCAGAAACGCGTAACCGCCGAACACGGGCCTCCATATTGGTAGAAAGCGCGACTACGCGGATATTGGTCGATACCGCGCCGGATATGCGGGCGCAGTTGCTCGACGCCGATGTGGTTCGCATCGACGCGATCCTGTGGACGCACGACCATGCCGATCATTGCCACGGCATCGATGATGTCAGGCAACTTTTCCATCATCGCGGCGTACCTATAGCCGCCTATGCGCGCACGCCTACGCTGGATCTGCTCCGTCGGCGCTTCGCCTATGCCTTCAATGGCCGCGACGGTTATCCCGCGACGATCGACGCCGCGCCATTGCCTGACCGATTGACGATCGGAGACATAGACGTTCGTTCGGTCGATCAGCCGCATGGCTTTATCTACTCGACCGGATTCCGCTTTAGCAACGGAGAAAGGTCCGTAGGCTACGCCACCGATTTTCACGAGATAACGCCCGAAATGGTCGCGCTATATCGCGGTGTCGATATCTGGATAGCAGACGCCTTGCGCGAAAAGCCGCACCCGACCCATGCCCATCTGATGCAGACATTAGCGGCTACGGTTCCGATCGCTCCAGGCCGGACGATCCTCACCCATATGGACCAGAGCATGGACTATAGGCGGCTTTGTTCCACGCTTCCCGCCGGCATCGAACCCGGCTATGACGGCATGATGCTGGACCTGTCATGAGCGGTGGCCAGATTGGTGATGGCATCTGGTTCGCGCTGGCATTCGTCATCGTTTTTTCCGCTTTATTCTCGCATCGCTTATCCTGGCGCAGCGCGCTGGGCATGATCATGGCTTGGTGCGCGATCTTTGCAGTCATACTCGTAATCGTCAGTTACCGGCGCGAACTGCACGGCGTCGCGACGCGCGTTCGGACCGAGGTGACCGGCAAGCCCCAGCAGCAGGTCGCAGGAAAGACGCTCAAAATTGGCGTTGCGCCGGATGGCCATTATTGGGTTGACGGCATGATAAACGGCACACCGACACGCTTCCTGATCGATAGTGGCGCGACTGTGACGGCTTTGTCGGAAAAGAGTGCCGTGGCTGCCGGGCTGAATGTCGGCAACGACACACGACCGCCGGTAATCATGAATACCGCCAATGGTCCGGTCGAGGCAAAGCGATCGAACATTGCCTTGCTGGAGATCGGCCCGATACGCGCAACCGACTTGGCCGTGATCGTGTCACCGGCTTTCGGGGACGTCAATGTGATCGGCATGAACATGCTGTCGCAACTATCGAGTTGGCGTGTGCAACGCGGGGAAATGACCCTTGAGCCATGATTATATTTAACATAATATATATTATCGGACTTATTTATGCATGATCGAGCTAATCCCCCTGGAGCATTGGAAATCACTTCTGCCGACATAATGCCTCTGGCGCGGATCATGGCGCGCTTGCGCGATCCCGATACCGGGTGTCCATGGGATAGTGCACAGGATTTCGCAACGATCGCGCCTTATACGATCGAAGAAGCCTATGAAGTCGCCGATGCGATCGCGCGTGGTGATATGCCGGCGCTTCAGGACGAGCTTGGCGACTTGCTGCTTCAGGTCGTTTTTCACGCGCGCATGGCTGAACAAGCCGGCCATTTTATATTGGCTGACGTCATAGCCTCGATCTGCGCGAAAATGATCCGGCGGCACCCGCATGTTTTCGGTGCCGTTGAAGCCGATGGCGCTCAAATGGATTGGGAAGCGATCAAGGCGCTGGAACGCGCTGGCAAGGAGGATGACGATAGCGCCCTTGCGGGAGTGGCCCTTGCCTTGCCCGCCTTGCTTCGCGCCGGAAAATTGCAAAAACGCGCGGCCCGGACCGGCTTCGACTGGCCCGATACACAAGGTGTCGTTGCGAAAATTCATGAAGAGATGGCCGAGGTCGAGCAAGCCCTTTCCGCCGCCGAACGCGAAGAAGAAATTGGCGACCTCTTATTCGCGGTCGTCAACCTCGCACGGCATCTCAAGGTCGATTCGGAAACGGCCTTGCGGGCAGCAAATACGAAGTTCGAGAAACGATTTCGCGGAATGGAGGCCGAAGCGGGTGAGGGTTTCGCCGCCTTGTCGCTCGATCAAAAAGAAGCGCTATGGCAACGGGTCAAACGGAAGGCGCGCTGACCACGCGCGAACGGAAGCGCGCATAAGCCGAGTCCGAAAGCCGCGCCCGGACATGGACGATCTCTTCCTCGCTATCGATACCGACCACTTCCCCATGCTCGTGCAGCCACGCCAGTGCGGCGCCGTCTTGCGGATCGAGGGCGATATCATGTATGCGACTACCCGCCGTCACCCGGTCACTTATGGCACGTTGCAATGTCTCCACGCCTTCCCCGGTCAGCGCGGACACAAGCACGATGTCGGCATTGCGGGCCGCGACTTCCCGAACAAATCCGGACTGTTCCAGGTCGAGCAGATCACGCTTGTTCCATGCCTCAATGATCGGGACCCGGTTGGCATCGGCCCCCTCTCCCACCACATCCAGCGCCTCCAGCACTTCCAGCACGTCCGCGCGCTGCGCATCGCTGTCGGGATGAGCGATATCGCGAACATGCACGATCAAGTCCGCTGACAAGACTTCTTCCAACGTGGCGCGAAAAGCGGCGATCAATTGTGTGGGCAGATCGGACACGAAGCCGACCGTGTCCGACAGGATCGCCTTGTCCAGCCCCGGCAACGCGATCTGACGCATCGTCGGATCCAGCGTGGCGAAAAGCATATTCTCCGCCATGACGTCAGCGCCGGTCATCCGATTGAAAAGCGTTGATTTTCCGGCATTGGTATAGCCCACCAGCGCGATCACTGGCCAGGGGGCCTTTTGCCTGCGCGCGCGATGCAGACCACGGGTACGCGTGACCTGATCCAGTTCGCGCCGAATTTTCGCCATGCGGTCGCGGATCATTCGCCTGTCGGCCTCGATCTGCGTTTCGCCGGGGCCGCCCAAGAAGCCGAAACCACCGCGTTGCCGCTCAAGGTGAGTCCAACTGCGCACCAGCCGCCCGGCCTGATAATCGAGATGCGCCAGCTCGACTTGCAACCGGCCTTCGTTGGTTGCGGCACGCTCGCCGAATATTTCCAGGATCAATCCGGTGCGGTCGATTACCTTGGTCTGACAGGCCTTTTCCAGATTGCTCTGCTGCACGGGTGTCAGGGCATTGTCGACGATGACGAGTTCGGCGCCCTGATCGACGGCCATCGCCGCGATCTGGTCTACCTGCCCGCTGCCGAACAATGTCGCCGGCTTGCGGTCGCGCACACGGAATGCCTGACGCGCGCGCACGTCGATACCAATCGCAAGGGCCAGGCCACTTGCTTCTTCCAGCCGCGCGTCGGTGTCGCGCCGGCCACCGCCTGTGACGTCCCCGTGGACCACGATCGCGCGTGCGCCACGGGATACATCGTCATCGCTGTCTCTGTTGAATAGGCTCATATGCTATCGATATGGCCCCGCCGGATCGGTGATCCAAGAGGTGTCCGGCAAAAGCATGAAAGCCGTGATAGCAAAAGATCAGTCCTGATCTTCTTCTCCTTCGGCGGACAGGTCGAGTGCATGGCTCGGCTGCACCGTGGAAATGGCGTGCTTGTAGACAAGCTGTGCCATGCCGTCGCGCTCCAGCATCATGCAAAACAGATCGAACGCCGCAATCTCGCCCTGCAACATCACGCCGTTCACCAGGAACATCGTCACCGGATAGCCCGACTTGCGCACGGCGTTCAGGAAAATTTCCTGCAAAAGCTTGGGCTTGCGTTCGTTTGCGTCGAAACTCTTATGAACATCCGATAGATCGATCGGCTGCGCGGGCATCACAGTGGATATGGCGTGCTTATACACCAACTGCGACTGGCCATCGCGGCGCAGCAGCACGGAAAAATTATCGAACCATGTGATGATGCCCTGAAGCTTGACGCCTTTGACCAGAAACATAGTCACCGGGGTCTTGCTTTTGCGCAAGCTGTTCAGGAAAATATCCTGCAAGTTGTTTATCTTATCGGCCATATCATTCAGCCTTTCTATATCTTGGCGGGACGTTGCCCGCTCTCGCGCCCTTGGCAAAGGCATCGTGCCGGCCTGTCGCGAACCGGCAGGCCAGAGGCGTTCCTACCGCAGTCGCGAAGGGACGTCCATCCGCACCGTCATCTTTGATCACTCCTTGCCGTCGGTCAGGCCAAGCAGCTTGAGCTTGCGATGCAATGCCGAGCGTTCCATGCCGATGAACGTCGCGGTGCGGGAAATATTGCCGGAAAAGCGGCGTATCTGTATCCGCAGATACTCCCGCTCAAAGCTTTCCCGTGCCTCACGCAGCGGCGCACCCATGATCGCACTCTGGCCAATCCCCTCCCCGGCTCCGCTACCGGTCGCTTCCGCCGGCAGCATGTCCAGTTCGATCCGTCCAATACGATCGCCCGGCGCCAGGATCATCGTGCGCTCTATGACGTTGCGGAGCTGGCGGACATTGCCCGGCCATTCGCCTGCCTGGAGCGCCGCGAGCGCGTCTGCGGCGATTTCCGGTGACGCCACGCGCCGGTCGGCGGCGAAGCGGGCAAGATAATGTTCGACCAGCGGCGGGATATCATCGCGCCGCTCGCTTAACGAGGGAATGACGAGCGGCACCACGTTGAGACGATAGTATAAATCTTCGCGGAAGCGGCGCTCTTCTATCTCTTGCGCCAGGTCGAGCGCCGTCGAGGAGATGACGCGAACATCGACCTTGACCACTCGCTGCCCGCCGACACGCATGAAGCTCTGGTCGGTCAACACGCGTAAAATCTTGCCCTGCGTCGTCAGGGGCATATCGGCGATTTCATCGATGTAGAGCGTTCCGCCATGGGCCTGTTCCAGAAAACCGGGGCGGACGAGACCGTTCGGGTCTTCTATGCCGAACAGTTCTTCCTCGACCCGTTCCGGTTCCATTCGCGCGGCTGCAACAATAATAAACGGCGCATCGGCACGTCCGCTCCAGGCATGCAGCATCCGCGCGGCAACCTCCTTGCCTACGCCGGCCGCGCCTGAAATCAACACGCGGCTGCCTGTGCCGGCCACCTTCTTGATGGTGGCGCGGACACCGTTGATCGCACTGGAATTGCCGGTCAGTTCGTCGTCCTGCCCGATCCGCGCGCGCAACGACTGGTTTTCGCGCCTCAACCTTTCCGTCTCGGTAGCGCGGCTGACAAGATGAAGAAGCCGATCGGCCTCGAACGGCTTTTCGATGAAGTCCACCGCACCCTTTCGGATCGCGGCCACGGCCGTATCGATATTGCCATGACCAGAGATCATCAGCACCGGAATCGACGGATCGCGCTTCTTTATCTCGTCGAGCAATTCCAGGCCGTCCAGCTTGGACCCCTGCAGCCATACATCAAGCAGCACGAGCGATGGACGACGCGCGTCGATCGCCTCTATCGCCGCATCGCTGTTGGCGGCCGTGCGCGGGTCATAGCCCTCATCCTCCAGCACGCCTGCGACAAGCTCGCGAATGTCTTCCTCGTCATCGACGATCAGGATATCAAGCGCCATCGGCTGTAACTCTTCCCTTTGTGAGGCCGGAATCGCGGCCTTCCTCAACTTTCCCCAAAGCAACCGGATCAAGCTTCACCGATACGCAGGCCCCGCCCCCCGGCGCATCAGAAAATGTAATCTCGCCAAAATGTTCCTCAACGATCTTCTTGACGATCGCGAGGCCCAGTCCCGTTCCTTTCGCGCGCGTCGTCATATAGGGTTCAAGGATGCGTTCGCGCTCCGGCGGCAGGCCGACGCCGTCGTCGCTCACCTCGATCAGCACCATGCCACCCGCCGCCCAGGCAAGCCGCATCCCGACATGGCCGCGCAAGCCGTCTTCCGCGCATGCGGATTTCGGCTCGATCGCCTCGACGGCATTTTTGACGATGTTGGTCAGTGCTTGCCCGATCTGTCGACGGTCACATATGATTTCCTCTGTCCCCAGGTCGGAGGAGAAAGTGAAAGCGATGTCGGGATGGGCGACTTCGTGCAGGAACAGCGCGTGGCGAGCGATGTCGCCGATCGCTTCGGACCGGAAAACCGGCTTCGGCATGCGCGCGAAGGAGGAAAACTCATCGACGATGCGGCGAAGATCGCCGACCTGACGGACAATCGTTCCGGTCAGACGGCTGAATGTCGCAGTGTCGCTCGTCACTTCCGCGCCATAACGCTTTTGCAGCCGTTCGGCGGCGAGCTGGATCGGCGTCAGCGGGTTCTTGATTTCATGGGCGATACGGCGCGCGACATCCGACCATGCCGCGCGACGCTGATCGGACAATTGCTGGGTAATATCATCGAAGGTCAGGATATGACCGGATGCGTCACGCGACACCTTGACCGCCAGTGTGCGCAGATCGCCCCGCGCCCGTATCTGGACGATGCCGGCATTCTGCTCCTCGGCCAGCAGTTCGGCCAGTTCGGGTGACAGATCCATCAAGGGCCGGTCGATCGGGTTTATGTCTTCTTCGAACAATATGGCTTTGGCCGAACTGTTGAGCAAGCGGATGATGCCGCCTTGATCGACCGACAATATACCTGCGGTAACGCCGGACAGCACCGCCTCGATGAAGGCGCGGCGATTGTCCAGTTGACCATTTGCCGCCACCAGCGCGCCCGTCTGTGCCTCCAGACGTTGCGTCATCCGGTTGAATGCGCTGGCGAGTGTGCCGATTTCATCACGGGCATGCGGGCCGGACACGCGCGTCGACAGGTCACCGGCGGTAATGCGGCGCGCCGCGTCCACCAGTTCGTTGACCGGACGGACCAGCCAATCGGCCACCGCGAGCGCGATCCACACCGCGATCCCGACCAGCAGTAAGGACCCGAAGAACAAGGCGATGTTGAACTGCAACTGCAACTGGCGGGAGCGTTTGGCGAATTCGTCATAGCTGCCCAGCACCGCGCGCGCGCGTCCCACCTGACTGAACGCCGCCGTATTCGCGTCGCGGGTCGCATAGAGATAGATGCGGTTTTGCCGGTCGAGCATGGTAACGGCGTCGATCTGGTTATTCTTTATCTGCACCACGACACTCTCGCCGGCCTGGAGCCGCTTGAGCACATCGCTGGTCAAAAACTCGCCGTAGATCGGGCACGGCGGCGGCTGTTCGCGCCAAGCCGTCCTTACCAATCTCTACGATCGCCGACCGGTTGAGTTTCCGAATCACCACCTGCGAAATATAGCGTTCGGCGAATACCGGACTGGAAATCCGCATTTCCTGCAGGTCGGCGCGCAGGTCGTTCGCCATGGTGACAGTCTCGTCGCTGACTTCGCGCAAATTCTGCTCATAATAGCCGCGAGCGAAATCATTGGCGTTCTGCAGCATGCCGCGCGCACTGTCCGAGAACCAGAATTGTACGCCATATTGAAACAGGAGCGAGGCGAAAATCACCACCAGCAACATCGGGACGCTGGCGATGAGCGAGAAGATCGCGACCAGGCGAACGTGCAACTGGCCGTCGCTGCCCCCCTGCGTCCGTGCGGCGCGGCGCATTGCGATACGCCTGCCCAGCAGAACCAGCAGGGCGATGGCCGGCACAAGATTAGCCACCAGAAGCAGCGCAACGATCGGCGGCGTCAGCAGCGCATAGGATTGCCCCTGGGATGAGACGAGCAGATAGGAGAATAGCCCCACCACCAGCATCGTGACCAGCGTGAAGCCCTCCGCCAGCGGCGCCAGGCTGCGCTCGCGAAGAAATGCCGGCAGATAGCGCCGCCAGGAAATATCCAGAGTTTCGGAAGCGTCCGAGTTGGCGACCATCGTTGCAACGATACAACAATGCCGTGCCAATTAAAACACAGGTTTTTACATAAATATTTCAGTTGGTCGAACGGTCCGGCCTTTTGGTCGAACCGCCTGTTATTCGGCGAAACTGCGCAGATGGGTAGGATCGAGGCCGTAATCGGTCAGTTTCTTGCGCAACGTATTGCGGTTGATACCCAAAAGGCTGGCGGCGCGTATCTGGTTGCCCTCGACGCTAAGCAGGGTTTCCCGCAACAGAACTGGCTCGACGACAGCAAGCAGATCGTCGTGCAGGTCTTGTGGATCGATGCCCGCGCCCCGCATCAGTCGATCGCGCGCCCATTCGCGCACGGCCAGAACGATCTGCTCTGTGCCAGCTTCCAAACGTCCGGTCTCGTTATCGCCGATCTGGAGATCCTGCCGCAGCATCGACGCCGTTATCACAGACTCGCGCGTCAACACGGAGAGACGCTGCATCAGATTCTGCAATTCGCGGACATTCCCCGGCCAGCTATATCGTCCAAGCAGCGCCGCGGCATCGTCGGACAGCAGCTTTCGCGGAAGCCCCTGGCTCGCGGCCTGGTCCAGGAAATGCCTCGCCAGCAGCGCCACATCGTCGCGCCGGTCGCGCAACGCCGGTAGCAGGACCGGCACGACGTTGACGCGGTAATACAGATCTTCGCGAAACCGGTTCTCCGCGATCAGGATCGAGAGGTCCTTATTCGTTGCCGCGATGATCCGGACATTGACCTTTATCGGGATCGATCCGCCGACGGTGGTGACTTCGCCCGCCTGAAGCACCCGGAGCAGGCGCGTCTGCGCTTCCATCGGCATGTCGCCGATCTCGTCCAGGAACAGCGTCCCCCCCTGCGCCTGTTCGAACTTGCCCGCCGTGCGCACATGCGCGCCGGTGAAAGCGCCCCGCTCATAGCCGAACAGTTCGGCTTCGATCAATTCGCGCGGGATCGCGCCCATGTTGATCGCCACGAATGGCCGGGTTCGCCGATGCCCCAGATTGTGAATGGCTTCCGCCACCAACTCCTTGCCGGTCCCCGACTCGCCGAGCACGAGGATGGTGAGATCGTTGGAAACGACGCGGGCTATCGTTCGATAGACTTCCTGCATTGCCGCGGACCGGCCGATCAACGGCAAGCCGTCTCCCACCGGACTGTCGACGCCATCCGGATCGGCGGTTTCACCCGAGCGCTGACGCCGCAGCGCCAGGGCATCGGACACCGCGCGGGTGAGTTCATTAAGATCGAAGGGTTTGGGCAGATATTCGAATGCGCCCTTTTCGGTGGCGCGAACCGCCGTGTTGAGCGTGTTTTGCGCGGACAGGATGATGACGCTGATGTCCGGATCATTGGCGACGATCGCCGCCACGCCATCCAGCCCGTCGCCGTCCGGCAGCATGACGTCGGTAATCAATATGTCGGGCGTGAAGCTCTCGATCAGGGCCGATCTTTCCCGGATCGTTCCGGCGGTCTTGACCTTATGCCCCTGCCGCCGCAAGGCTTCGCCAACCACTAGGCAGATGGCGGGATCGTCATCCACGACCAGTATCTTGCCGGCCCCGGTGGGCATCATCCCGCCCCCATCGGCAACAATATCCGGAACAGGCTCTCGTTCGCCTCGACATCGCGGCTATACTGGACGAAACCGTTCATGTCGCGAACCAGCTTGTCGACCAGCGCCAGGCCCAGTCCCTGCCCGTCCCGCTTGCCGGTGATAAAAGGATTGAACAGATGTTCGCGAATATGGTCCGGCACGCCGGGACCATTGTCGATCACCAGAATTTCGATTGGCAGCGCGGCACTTCCCGTGCCCTCGCCCATCATGACCGACATGCCGTGCCGAAACGCCGTCACGATCCTGATGCGCGGTTTCTCGGTCGCCTCCAGCGCTTCCGCGGCATTTTTCAGCAGATTGATCATGACCTGAACCAGCGCATCCCCGTTCACCTGCGCAAAGGGCAAGGACGGGTCATAGCCTTTTGTGATGCGGACATGGCGCGCAAATCCGGCGGCCGCCACCTCGGAGGCCCGCTCGATCAACGGATAGATATTCTCGGCCCGGCATTCGAGAACCCGCTCGGTGGTGAAATCCTGCATCCGGTCGATCAGCGCGGCGATCCGGTCGACTTCATTGCAAATCAACCGGGTCAGCGCGCTATTGCCATCATCGCCCCCGGTTTCCAGCAATTGTGCCGCGCCACGGATGCCGGACAGCGGGTTCTTGATTTCATGCGCTAGGATCGCCGCCGCCCCCATGGCTGATCGTGTTCCTCCCGCAGTGCGGCGATGCGCGAGTTTCTGCGCCTCGCTTTTGCTGTGGATCGAAACGACGCGCCATCCCTCATGGTCGGGAATGGGCGCGATCATCAGGTCGACGTCCATGGCGGCCGTTCGGCCGGCATGGACCTGAACGTCGTAGACGGCGAGCGGCGTATCGGTCGTCCAGATATCGAAACGCCCGCCGACATCGGCTATCCGCACCGTGCGGGCAATATCGCTGCCTATAATCGCCGAGCGGGCCATATTAAGCAATGTTTCCGCGCGAACATTGGCGTTGACGATATGATTGTTGGGGTCGACGATCAAGGTCGCGACCGGATAGGCGGTCAATATCTCGCTTAGTCCGGGTTGCGCCGCAACGGTCCGTGGCGGCGGCGCGGGCATCACCGCCATCAGGCGGCCATGCGATCGTGCGTTTGACCGTCCAGCAGCGGCGCATAGAAGCGCTCCAGCATATCGAGCACCTTTTCGGCTTCGGGCACCTGATTGGCGAAATTACGGAACTCGGCCGAACCGGGCAGCCCCTTCGTATACCAGCCGATATGCTTGCGCGCCATGTTGACGCCCGTGTCATGCCCATAATGGTCGAGCATCGCGCGATAATGTCCGACGATCGCGCCATATTGCTCGGCCAGCGGCGGATCGGCGAGCCGTTCGCCGGTTTCCAGCCAGTGCATCACCTGTCCGATCAACCAGGGACGGCCATAGGCGCCGCGCCCGATCATCAGGCCATCCGCCCCGCTCTGTTCAAGCGCGCTGGCGGCATCCTCGATCGAGCAGATGTCACCGTTGACGATGACCGGCAGGCCGACCGCCTCCTTGACCGAACGAACGAACGCCCAGTCGGCCGACCCCTTGTACATCTGGCAGCGGGTGCGACCGTGCACGGTGATCAGCTTTGCACCCAGATCCTCGGCAATCCGCGCCAGTTCGGGAGCGTTGAGGCTGGCATGGTCCCAGCCCATCCGCATCTTCACGGTCACGGGAATATCGACGGCTTCGACGGTCGCCTTGATGAGGGCGGCGGCAAGCGGTAGGTCGCGCATCAGCGCGCTCCCGGCGTCGCCATTGACCACCTTCTTCACCGGGCATCCCATATTGATGTCGATGATCGCCGCGCCGCGATCGGCATTGAGCTTGGCGGCTTCGGCCATTTCGACCGGGGAACCGCCGGCGAGCTGCATCGACACCGGTTCTTCGACCGGATGCCAGGCCGCCTTCTGGATCGACTGGCGCGTATCGCGGATCGCCGCCGCGGATGCGATCATTTCCGTCACGTTGAGACCGCAGCCATAGCGGCGCACAAGCGTGCGAAAAGGCATATCGGTGACGCCGGTCATAGGCGCCAGTATCACCGGCATCGGGATGGTCACTGGTCCGATAGAGATCGGCCGGACAAAGGGTCGACTATCTTGCATGGTCACTGCCTAAAAATCAGGCAGCCCCATAGCCCGAAAGACCGTCATCCGCAAGCGACTGGCGGCGGCATGACGGCTCGGCTATGGGCGGCGCGATGACTCAGGGTCCCCTGCCACCGCGCACCTTCGCTATTCTCCTTGCCGCCGGGCAGGGACTGCGCGCCGGCGGCGCTGCGCCCAAGCAATATCGCCCGATCGGCGGCATCCCCATGGTGAGGCGTGCGGCGCGCGCGCTTGCCGATCATCCCGCCATCGCTGGCGTCGTTCTGGTCGTCGGCATCGGGCAAGAGCAACAGGCACGGGCCGCACTGGCCGATTGCCAGCCGATAGCGATCATCACCGGCGGCGCGACCCGCCGCGAATCCGTGCGCGCAGGGATCGACTATCTTGCCGCGCTTCCCGGCGTGGACAATGTGCTGATCCACGATGCGGCGCGCCCCTTCCTGCCGGCAGAGGTGACGGACCGCCTCCTTGCCGCGCTCGGCGACTCCAGCGGAGCGATCCCCGTTCGGCCGATAGTCGACACGCTGGTGCGCGGCACACAGGGCGCCATGGGTGAGACGGTCGATCGTCAGGCGCTGTATCGGGTCCAGACGCCGCAAGCCTTTCGCTTCCCGGCAATTGCCGCTGCGCATCGGGCATGGAATGACGCTGGCGAACCGACGGACGACGCACAGGTCCTGCGCGCGCACGGCGGATCGGTGACTTTGGTGGAAGGATCGGTATTGCTCGAAAAGATCACGCTGCCCGACGATTTTGCCGCAGCCGAACAGCGGATCGCGCGCGAAACGCGGGTGGGCATGGGATATGACGTCCATCGCCTCGTTGCCGGCGAATCGCTATGGCTGTGCGGCGTCGAGCTGGCGCATGACAAGGGCTTGTCCGGGCATAGCGACGCCGACGTCGCGCTGCACGCGCTGGTCGATGCGCTATTGGGCGCGCTGGGTGACGGCGACATCGGCAGCCATTTTCCGCCATCCGACCCGCAATGGCGCGGTGTCGCTTCGTCGCGCTTCGTCGATCATGCCTGCGCGCTGGTCCGGGCGCGGGGGGGTGCGATCGTTCATGTCGATGTCACGCTCATCTGCGAATCACCCAAGATCGGCCCGCACCGGGAGGCGATGCGCGCGCGCCTTGCCGTCCTGCTCGATATTCCCGTCGGCCGCGTCAGCGTCAAGGCGACCACGACCGAGCGCCTGGGCTTTGCGGGGCGTGGCGAAGGCATCGCGGCACAAGCGGTCGCAACCCTATCCCTTCCTCAAGAGTATTGAACGGATGCCCGATTCGATCCTTCCTACGGAATTGGTGACCGCCGCGCGCGCGGTGATCGACGCCAACCGCGCCGCCGGGCGTATCGTCACCGTGGCGGAAAGCTGCACCGGCGGACTGGTATCGGCGGCACTCACCGAAATACCGGGATCGTCGGACGTCTTCGGCGCGGGGTTCGTCACCTATTCCAACGAGATGAAGCAGGATTTGCTCAAAGTATCTCAGGACGTGCTTGAAACCTTCGGCGCTGTGTCGGTCGCCGTTGCATGGCAGATGGCGCAGGGTGCGCTGGAACGGTCGGGGGCGGATGTCGCGGTGGCGATTACCGGCATTGCCGGACCGGGCGGCGGATCGGCGCAGAAGCCGGTCGGTACGGTCGTCTTCGCGCGCGCCGACAAAGGGGGCGATCCCGACCATGCCGTCGCGGACATGCGGCATTTCTCCGACAATGGCCGGGGCGGCGTCCGCCTTCAGGCGGCGCTGTGCGCGCTTGAACTGCTGATGCCCGGTGCGCCTCCGCTTGCTTGACCGCCATAGAGTATCGCGGCCCGCGCTTCGAACGCGCCGATCATCTTGCGCAGCGCCGCGTCGAACATCTGCCCGGCCAGCGCTTCGAACAGGCGGTTCTTGAACGCGAACTCGACTTCGAAATCGACCAGCACACCCCCCTGCCCGTCCGGCCGGAAATGCCAGAGATTGTGCAATTGCTTGAGCGGCCCGTCCAGATAATCGACCCGCACTTCCTCCGGCCGTTTCTTGACGACGCGGGAGGTGAAGCTTTCGCGCAGCCCCTTGAAGCCGACGATCATGTCGGCCACCATCTCGGTCTCGCTGCCGGAGCGAACGCGGATCGCGCTGATCCAGGGCAGGAAGTCGGGGTAGCGCTCCACATCGGCGACCAGATCGAACATCTGCGCCGGCGTGTAGGGCAGATGCCGCGTTTCCTCATGCCGCGGCATTGGAAGTCCCCGCGCGCGCTTTCGCCAGTTGCGCGTCCCGCGCCGCCTTCATCTCGGCAAAATCCTTGCCGGCATGATAGCTGGATCGGGTGAGCGGGCTTGAGGCGACCTGGAGAAAGCCCTTGGCCCGCGCGATCGATCCATAGGCATTGAACCCGGCGGGCGGAACGAACTCGATGACCTTTGTATGTTTGGGCGTGGGTTGCAGATATTGACCCATCGTCAGGAAATCGATTCCCGCCGAGCGCATGTCGTCCATCACCTGATGCACTTCCAGCCGTTCTTCGCCCAGCCCCAGCATGATGCCCGACTTGGTGAAGATCGACGGGTCGAGCCGCTTCACCATCTCCAGCAGCCGCAGCGAGGCATAGTAACGCGCGCCGGGGCGAATGGTCGGATAGAGCCGGGGCACCGTCTCCAGATTATGGTTATAGACGTCGGGCCGTGCTTCCACGATCGCCGCGACTGCCGCCTCATGCTTGTTGCGGAAATCCGGGGTCAGAATTTCGATCGTGGTGTTCGGCGTCGTGCGGCGCAGTTCCTGGATCACCTTCACGAATTGCGACGCGCCGCCATCGGGCAGGTCGTCGCGGTCGACCGAAGTGATGACGATATGCTCCAGTCCCATTTCGGCGGCGGCTTCGGCCAGATGCAGCGGCTCCAGCGGATCGACCTTGCGCGGCATACCGGTCTTGACGTTGCAGAAGGCGCAGGCGCGGGTGCAGGTGTCGCCCAGGATCATGACAGTCGTATGTTTCTTCGACCAGCATTCGCCGATATTCGGGCAGGCAGCTTCCTCGCAGACCGTCGCCAGCCCTTTTTCGCGCATCAGCGCCTTGGTCGCCATATAGCCGGGGCTGATCGGGGCCTTGACGCGGATCCAGTCCGGCTTGCGCTGACGTTCGGGACGGGGTGGAAGGGGAAGCAGTTCGGTCATGCCCTCCACATAGCGATCCCGCGCCGCTCTTGCCAGTGCCTTCCCCGCCCCCTATCGGCAGCGCGATATTGGGAACGCAATATAGGGAGCGCCGCCATGACCGACTTTTCCGACATGCTGGAAGGCTATCGCCGCTTTCGCGAAACCGGCTGGGTGGAGCAGCGCAGCCGCTGGGACGAACTGCGCGACGGGCAAGCGCCCAAGGTCATGGTGATCGCCTGTTCGGACAGCAGGGTCGACCCGACCCAAATCTTTGATACAAGCCCCGGCGAGACCTTCGTCGTGCGCAACGTCGCCGCGCTGGTGCCGCCGTTCGAAACCAATCCGGGCTATCATGGCGTCAGCGCCGCGCTGGAATTTGCGGTGCAGGTGCTCGGCGTCGAGCAGATCGTGGTGATGGGCCACGGCAAATGCGGCGGCTGCAAGGCGGCGCTGACCCAGGAACTGAAGGACGCCCCGCCGGGCGAAGGCGGGTTCATCGCCGACTGGATCGAGATGCTGGAACCGGCGCGGGAAAAAGTGGTGGCGGCCTTTCCCGACCTTCACAGCGGCGAGGCGCGGCGCGCGATGGAGATGGAGGGCGTGAAGATCAGCCTCGCCAACCTGCGCACCTTCCCCTGCATCCGCTCGAAGGAGCGGTCTGGCGACCTGACGCTGATCGGCGCGGTGTTCGCGATTTCCGACGGGGTGCTGCATGTGCTGGACGAGGGCACGGGGGCGTTCTCGCCGGCGTGATGGCCCTTCCTTATGGTCCCTATTGTCCTCTATCCGTTCGGACTGAGCCTGTCGAAGCCCTACTACTTCCCTTGAAGTCGTCCTAGCATATGATATCCTGGCGACATGACCTATCTTGAACGCATTGCAGCTACGATGCCGCGGAAATATCATTTCTGCGTCAGCGACTTCGCGCTGCTGGCGCGATCGGGCGCTTTTCAGGATTACGCAAAAACCGAACTGATCGAGGGAGAAATCCTGGCCGTGAACGCCATCCACAGCCGTCATGCCAAGATTCAGGCTCGAATGGTCGCCTTATTGTCGGCTGTGACGGACCCGTTGGTCGTTTATGCCAATCCGTCGGTGTTGATGGATGACGAATCCGTACCGGAGCCGGACATTGTTCTGGCAGAGGACCATTCCGAGGACTTTCTGCCGGTCGCCAAGGTCCGGATCGCGATCGAGATTTCCGATAGCACGCTGGATCAAGATCTCGGTCGCAAAGCATCACTTTACGCGCGGCATGGCGTGCCGGAATATTGGGTCGTCGATGTTGACGGAAGGGTTATTCACCAGATGTGGCAACCGGTCGGCGAGGCTTATGGCGGCCAGCGGATTGTCACATTCGGCAATCTTGTCAAATCCATGGCCGTGGCGGGCCTATGCGTGACAACCGACACGCTGAATTGATCGCATGTCGGCGAAGATGCCGGCGTTGAATTACCCCTACCGCGTCAGCTTCTTATACGCCAACCGCGTCGGCCGGTCCGCCGCATCGCCCAGCCTTCGCCTTTTGTCCTCCTCATAGGCTTCGAAATTCCCTTCGAACCATTCGACATGGCTGTCGCCCTCGAACGCCAATATGTGCGTCGCGAGGCGGTCGAGGAAGAAGCGGTCATGGCTGATGACCACCGCACAGCCGGCGAAATTCTCCAGCGCCTCTTCCAGCGCGCGCAGCGTCTCGACGTCGAGGTCGTTGGTCGGTTCGTCGAGCAGCA
>CAXUEQ010000012.1:0-39062 GCA_964250175.1 uncultured Sphingobium sp.
TGGCGATCGCCGTGCTGCCGCTCATCATCCTGGGCTTCACTGCCATCGCGTCGGTACTGCCGGCCGGGCTGGCCGGGCCGCTCAACAAGGGACCGCACGGCTTCTCGGAGATTCTCTACACCTTCACCTCGGGCGTGGGTAACAACGGGTCGGCCTTTGCGGGTCTCACCGCCAACACGCCCTTCTACAATGGCTTGCTCGGCGTCGCGATGTGGATCGGCCGTTTCTTCATCATCATCCCCATGCTCGCCGTCGCCGGCAGCCTGGCGGCGAAGAAATACACGCCCGAAACCGCCGGCTCGTTCCCCACGACCGGACCGCTGTGGACAGGTCTCCTGATCGGCATCGTGCTGATCGTAGGCGGCCTGACCTTCCTGCCCGGCCTCGCGCTTGGTCCCATCGCCGATCATCTCGCGATGATCCGTGGCCAGTTGTTCTAAGGAAAGCACGTCATGGCACGCACAGCGTCCAAATCGCTCTTCACCGCTGATCTGATCGTTCCGGCGATCGGCGACGCCTTTCGCAAGCTCAATCCGGCGGAACTGATCCGCAACCCGGTGATGTTTACGACCGCGGTCGTCGCCACCCTGCTCACCATTCTGCTGGTGGTGGGACAGGATGGCCTCGCCACCGGCTTCAAGCTGCAACTGGTCATCTGGCTGTGGCTGACCGTGCTGTTCGGCACCTTCGCCGAAGCGATCGCCGAAGGGCGCGGCAAGGCGCAGGCCGCCTCGCTCCGCGCCACCAAGGCGGATCTGACCGCCAAGCGGCTGAAAGGCGATGGCCGCGCGCATGACAGTGTCGCCGCCAGCGCGCTGAAGGTCGGCGACATCGTCCTGGTCGAGACCGGCGATCTCATCCCGGCGGACGGCGAAGTCGTCTCGGGCGTCGCCTCGGTCAACGAAGCGGCCATCACCGGCGAAAGCGCCCCGGTGATCCGCGAGGCCGGCGGCGACCGCTCGGCGGTGACCGCAGGCACCCGTGTCCTGTCCGACGAGATTCGCGTCCGTGTGACGGCCGGACCCGGCGAGGGCTTTCTCGACCGCATGATCGCGCTGGTCGAGGGTGCCGAGCGCCAGAAAACGCCCAACGAGATCGCTTTGACGATCCTGCTGGTCGGACTGACCATCATCTTCCTGATCGCGGTCGGCACCATACCCGGTTTCGCCAGCTATGCCGGCGGCTCCGTGCCGGTCGCGATGCTGGCGGCGTTGCTCATCACGCTGATCCCGACCACCATCGCCGCCTTGCTGTCCGCCATCGGCATTGCCGGCATGGACCGGCTGGTGCGCTTCAACGTGCTCGCCAAGTCGGGCCGCGCCGTGGAAGCCGCGGGCGACATCGACGTGCTGCTGCTCGACAAGACCGGCACGATCACGATCGGCGACCGGCAGGCCAGCGAGTTCCGTCCGGTCGGCGGCGCCACCCCCGCCATTCTGGCGGAAGCCGCGCTGCTCGCCAGCCTTGCCGACGAAACGCCCGAGGGCCGCTCGATCGTCATCCTCGCGCGGGAAAAGTTCGGCCAGACCCTGGCCGCGCTGCCCGCCGATGCGGAGGTCATTCCCTTCACCGCCCAGACGCGCATTTCCGGCGTGCGGACCGGCGGCTCGATCGTCCAGAAGGGCGCCGTCGAATCGATCCTCAAGGCCAATGAAGGTCTGGGCAAAACACCCGTCGCCGACGAACTGCGCCGGATCACCGACGAGATCGCCCGCGCGGGCGGCACGCCGCTCGCCGTGGCGCGCGACGGCAAGCTGCTCGGGGCGATCTTCCTCAAGGACGTCGTCAAGGCCGGTATTCGCGAACGCTTCGGCGAGCTGCGTGCCATGGGCATCCGCACGGTGATGATTACCGGCGATAATCCGCTGACCGCCGCGTCGATCGCGGCCGAGGCCGGCGTGGACGATTTCCTCGCCCAGGCGACGCCGGAGGACAAGCTGGCGCTGATCCGCAAGGAACAGGAAGGCGGACGGCTGGTCGCGATGTGCGGCGACGGCACCAACGACGCACCCGCGCTAGCGCAGGCCGATGTCGGCGTCGCGATGAACACCGGGACCCAGGCCGCGCGCGAGGCGGGCAACATGGTCGATCTCGACAGCGATCCGACCAAGCTGATCGAGGTGGTGGGTCTGGGCAAGCAGTTGCTGATGACGCGCGGCGCGCTGACCACCTTCTCGGTCGCCAATGACGTCGCCAAATATTTCGCGATCATCCCGGCCATGTTCATCGTGCTCTATCCGGGTCTGGCGGTGCTCAACATCATGGGCCTCGCCACGCCGCAGTCCGCGATATTGTCGGCGATCATCTTCAACGCGCTGATCATCCCGCTGCTGGTGCCGCTGGCGCTCAAGGGCGTGACATATCGGCCGATCGGCGCCGGACCGCTGCTCGCCCGCAACCTCGCCATCTATGGCCTTGGCGGCCTGGTGGCGCCCTTCATCGGCATCAAGCTGATCGATCTCGCCGTCAATGGACTTGGCCTCGCGTGATTATCTTCGGAAATCGCGACGAAAACGCCCTGAGGAAGACATCATGAACAAGGATTTCCTGACTTCGCTTCGTCCGGCCATCGTGCTGACGATCCTTTTCGCGCTGCTGCTGGGCGTCGCCTATCCGCTCGCGCTGACCGGCATCGGCCAGTTGCTCTTTCCCTCGCAGGCCAATGGCAGCCTGATCCGGCAGGACGGCAAGATCGTCGGATCGACGCTGATCGGCCAGGCCTTCGCCAGCGACCGCTATTTCCATGGCCGGCCGTCCGCCGCCGGCAAGGGCTATGATGCCATGGCCTCGTCCGGTTCCAATCTCGGCCCGACGTCAAAGGCGCTTGCCGATCGCGTCACGACCGACAGCACTGCTTTTCGAGCTGCGGCACCAGGTCTTTCCGTTCCATCGGATCTGGTGACGACTTCCGCCTCGGGGCTTGACCCCCATATCAGCCCCGAGGCGGCTTTTTATCAAATCGGTCGCGTGGCCAAGGCGCGCGGCATAACGCCGGCCGTCCTGGAATCGCTGGTGAACGACACGATCGAGACCCCTTCATTCGGCTTTCTGGGCGAATCGCGGGTCAATGTGCTCGATCTGAATCGACGGCTCGACCAAATTGGCGCTAAAACAGCCCGGTGAACGAACGTGCCGACCGCCCAACCCCCGAAGCCTTCCTGCGCCAGGCCGCGCAGGAAGGCCGTGGCCGCCTGAAAATATTCCTGGGTGCAGCGCCAGGCGTCGGCAAAACCTACGAGATGCTGCAGGATGGACGCCAGCGGCGTGAGGCCGGCATCGACGTCGTGATCGGCGTGGTCGAGACCCATGGCCGCAAGGAGACCGAGGCGCTGACCCATGGCCATGAACTGATCGCCCGGCGACCGGTCGATTATCAGGGTCACAGCGTGGACGAGATGGATATCGACGCCATCCTCACGCGAAAGCCCGCCCTGGTGCTGGTCGACGAGCTTGCCCACACCAATGCGCCCGGCAGCCGGCACCCCAAACGCTACCAGGATGTCGAGGAACTGCGCGACGCGGGGATCGACGTCTATTCGACCGTCAATATCCAGCATATCGAAAGCCTCAATGACGTTGTCGCCTCGTTCACGCGGGTGCGGGTGCGCGAGACGGTGCCGGACAGCATCCTCGAATCCGCCGAGATCGAGGTGGTCGATATTCCGCCCGACGAACTGATCGAGCGGCTGAAGGACGGCAAGGTCTATATCCCTACCGAGGCGAGCCGGGCGCTCAACCATTTCTTCTCCAAGTCAAACCTGACCGCGCTGCGCGAACTGGCGCTGCGTCGCGCGGCGCAGGCGGTCGATGCGCAGATGCTCGATTATGTCCGCGCCCATGCGCTGGCCGGCAATTTCGCGGCAGGCGAACGGGTCGTCGTTGCGCTCAGCGAGCAACCGAGCGCGCCGGGTCTGGTCCGCGCCGCCAAGCGGCTGGCCGATGCGCTGCGCGCCCCCTGGAGCGCGGTGCATATCGAGACCCAGCGCAGCCAGCATCTGAGCGCCGCCGAGCGCGAACGCCTGTCGGAAACGATGGCGCTCGCCTCGCGGCTTGGCGCGGTGACCGCGACGATCCCGGCGGCCACGGTCGTCGATGGCCTGCGCGCTTTCGCCGCCGACGCGCGCGCCACCCAGATCGTGATCGGCAAGTCCGCCCGCCCCTGGTGGTTCGAGCTTCGGCACGGATCGGTGGTCGACCGGCTCGTGCGCGATCTGGGCGAGGTGGCCATCCATGTGTTGCCGGGCGAAGCAATGGCGCGCGCCGAACCGCGCGCGCCAAGCCGCCGGTCGACGCCCTGGGGCAAACCGGTCGATTATGTCTGGACATTGCTGGCGATCGCCGCCTGCACGGGCGCCAGCCGGTTGCTGCTGGAATTCATCGCGCTGGGCAATATCGCGTTATTCTATCTGGTGCCGGTCATGTTCGCGGCGGCGACCTTCGGCCTGCGGACGGGCATCGTCGCAGGGATCGCCTCGTCGCTTGCCTATAATTTCTTCTTCCTGCCGCCCACCGGCACGCTGACGGTCAGCAATCCTGAAAATGTCGTTAGCATTTTCGTGCTTCTGGGCGTCGCAATCGTCACCAGCCAGTTTGCGGCGCGGGTGCGCGCGCAGGCCGATCTCGCCCAATCGAGCGCCCGCCAGAACGCCGCGCTCGCCGGCTTTTCCAGGCTGCTGACATCCTGCGCCAGCCAGGAAGAACTGATGCACGCCATATGCGCGGAAATATCCCGCCTGTTCACCGTTCGCACGGCGATATTGCTTCCCACGCGCACGGGACCTCAGTTGCGCGCCGCCTATCCGCCCGAGGACCGGCTCGAACAGATCGAGATGGCCGCCGCACAATGGGCGATGGACAATGCTCAGCCTGCGGGAAGAGGGTCCGCCACGCTAACCGCCTCGGACTGGCTGTTCCATCCCCTGCGGACGACGCGCGGGACGCTGGGCGTCATCGGCTTTGCGCGCGACGATGCCGGCGAACCGCTGCGCTCGGATCAGGTCCCGCTGCTGATGAGCCTGCTCGACCAGGCGTCGATCGCCTTCGACCGGATGACGCTTGAGGAGGAGATGCAGGACGCCCGGCAACTGCGCGAGCGCGACCGGCTCCGCTCCGCGCTGCTATCGTCGGTCAGCCATGACCTGCGCACGCCGTTGACGACGATCCTGTCGACCATCCACGAACTGCGCCGCGCCCCCGCCCCCGAGCTGATCGACACGCTGGAAGGCGAGGCGCAGCGGCTGAACCGCTTCGTCGCCAATCTGCTCGACATGGTGCGGGTGGAGGCCGGGGCGCTCACGCTCAGGGTTGAGGCCATCGACCTGACCGACGCCGTGGACGCGGCGGTCAACGACACGCGCAGGTCGCTCTCCGGTCACGCCGTCCTGCTCGACATTCCGGCCGACATGCCCCTGATCCGGGTCGACCCGCAACTGTTCCACCATTGCCTTATCAACCTGCTGGACAATGCCGGACGCTATGCCGATCCGGGAACGCCGGTGACGATTGCCGCCCTTCGTACGCCCACGGGGATCGCCCTTTCGGTCAGCGACGAAGGCCCCGGCATCCCGCCCGGCAAGGAAGAACAGGTGTTCGACACCTTCACGCGTCTCGAAGGTTCCGATCGGTCCAAGGGTGGCACCGGCCTGGGCCTCGCGATCGTCAAGGGCTTTACCGAAGCGATGGGGCTTCAGGTGGTCGCCGCCAACAACGCCACGCCGCTGGGCGCGCGTTTCACCATCCATGTTCCGGCCACGGCCGTTCTATCCGACATCAATCATGAGGCCATGCAATGACTTTGCGTCACAAGGTTCTGATCGTCGACGATGAACCGCATATCCGCCGGCTCATCCATTCGGCGCTCGCGCGCGTCGACTATGCGGTGATCGAAGCGGAAAACGCGCGGATCGCGCTGGAACTGGTCGCCGCCGAACGGCCCGACATCGTTCTGCTCGATCTGGGGCTGCCCGACCGCGACGGGCTGGAACTGGTGCCGATCATCAAGAACCAGTCCGACGCGACGCTGATCATCGTCTCGGCGCGCGAGGCGACCGAGGAAAAGGTGACCGCGCTCGATCTTGGCGCCGACGATTATCTCACCAAGCCGTTCGACACCAACGAACTGCTGGCGCGGGTGCGCGTGGCGCTGCGCAACCGGCTGACCAAGGATGGCGGCATTTCGGCGCTGAAAGTGGGCGAAGTGGACATCGACCTGATGAAGCGCAAGGTTCTGAAGGCGGGCAAGGACGTCCATCTCACGCCCAAGGAATATGCCGTGCTGGCCCAGCTTGCGCAATTTCCGGGGCGCGTCATTACCCACAACCAGATCATGGATCATGTCTGGCCGCACGAGAGCGAGCATCATGTCGAATATCTGCGCGTGCTGGTCCGCACCCTGCGTCAGAAACTCGAACAGGATCCCCAGCGCCCGCAGATCATCGGCAACGAGCTGGGCATAGGCTACCGCCTTCAGTCACCCGATTGATGCTCAACACCTTCACCGTCGGGAAAAAAGCCTAAAACCACAAATCAGCATCGCCGCACCCGCGAACAAAGCCGCAACACATATTATGGCAAGGCCAAATTCAAGCGCCGAGGGACCGATGGTGCCGGACGCCTTTTTGAGCCGGTCCATCTCCATGCCGCACAGCGCACCAGATGCCATCACGCCCAGACCCGCGAGACGGGCGATGATATCCTTGGAGATGTGACGATCGGCCATGCGCCAAGATAGCGGCGGCGAGCATTGAATTTCGAGAGCAACAACAGGCTATTTCCATAGTAAAAGCATATGATACCCCCCCGCCCCAAAAGGCCGCATTATGAAAATCCTACGCGATGCCGGCTTTTGTCGTCTCGATTTCCATTCGGCCCGCTGCGATAACAACAGCGATGTTCTGGAAATTTCCATCGCGGAGCCGCTATAACGCAACGCTTCGAACCCGAATTATCGATTGGCTTGGCAGGCAGGGTCCGGTCAACCTGTCGATTTATTCCTGCCTTCTGGTGTCCGTCGGTGCGGTGCTGACCAAAGTAGCTTTTGGATAGGCGTAGCCTCCGCCGGGCTTGAAGCAATGCGCGCGCGCCGTACGCAGCCGCCTTCTGGCATAATGAAATCACTATGCAGGCCGCTCCTTCCCAATCTCGAATTCCTATGCCCGACTGGATAGATTTGGCCGATCAAAGGAGGGTATGATGACGGCCTGGCATGAACGACGGGGTGCGAATCTGCTCCTTCGTCTAGGCGGCATTCTGCTGCTTTCCGGCGCGTGGGCGCTTGGAACCTGTTTAACGTCTCTTGTAAGGCGACACGCACCTCATGACATATCGCCGCTCGAACTGCTGACCGGCATGCTGATGTTTGGCGCTGGCAGCCTGGGATCAGCAACGCTGGTGCTGGGTAAACATCTGTTCGACAAGGTGGCGATTTCAGAACGCTGGGTCATTCGCAATGCGCAAATGTCGTCACGGTCTCGCTAAAACACTCTACTGGCTGGCTAGAGCGCTGTCCGATAATCGGGATATGGTGGCAGGGCTGGATTCGAACCAGCGTACGGGAAACCCGGGCAGATTTACAGTCTGCTTCCAGCTATTGAAAACAAACATCTTTTCGCCGTCATGTATTGTTCGTGTACCGCCGAGGCCTAGCCCACTAAGCCAAAAGTGCCGCTTCGGCGCCCGCCGCCAAGGCCGCGTCCTTTTTCGCGTCGGCCATCAGATGGCCATACACGTCGATTGTGAGTTGGATGTTCTCGTGACCGATCCAAACCTGCAAACGCTTAATGTCGATGCCGTCATTGAGCCAGTTGGAAGCGGCTACATGGCGCAGGTGATGCCAGTCGTGGCGAAGGGTCCAGATCGGATTCCCGTCTTCATCCTTGCGCCGGCCATTCTTCGCGATGCCCGCCGCGATCTGAACCTTGAGGAGCAGGGCAGCCATTGTGTGTTGCTTGATCGGACCACCAGATGTCAGACCTTTGCTAAGCTCGGTTTGCCTTCCCCTGGGTCGGTTCGGAAAGACCAACCCTAACGGTGAGGGCGGGCACTTCAGCTTCCACGCCTTGAGCGCAGAGACCATCGCCGGGCCGATCGGTATTGTTCGGTGCCCAGCTGCCGACTTGGGCGAGTTGATCTCGTTCCAGCGGTCCGCTTTCTGCGAAACAGTGATATGCTGTCTGGCCAAGTTAACGCCTGCCCATGAAAGCCCACGAATCTCGCTGGCCCTCAGTCCAGCGAGCATTGCAATGCGCACCATCACGGGTAGGCGGGGGTCCGCTGCTTTCAGTTCATCGGCTGCCTTGATCAGCATCTTCAGGTCGGTGGCTGGAGGTATTTCCGCGCGCTTTGCTAATCGCCCCTTTTGATCGGTGGGGCGCTTCACCTTTACCGAATGAGCAACATTTTGAGCGACCAAACCGCGGCTTTGGGCATCGATCAGGATCATCGACAGATGGCGTAGAGCCTTACTCGCCATAGTGTGAGAACGGGTCGCTAACAGCGCGTCGCGGAAATCCACGACCTTTGGCCCAGTGAGCCTCGAAAGCTTGTCCTTCCCAATCAATGGCGAGATGTGTCGATCGACGATCTCTCGGTATGTTTTGAGTGTGCCACGGTCACAATTATCCGCCTCGCGCGCGGCAAGCCAGATGGCAGCGGCCTCGCTGACAGTAACGCTCGCCCTGTCTGCGGTATGGATGCCCGAAACAACCTCGCCCTCGGCGGTGATACGAAAGGCATCGGCATCACGCTTTAGATCAAACTGCCGTGTCCTGGTCGTGCCGTGCTGGTCGACATATCGGACCCGCCACGCCTCTTTGCGCTCGCCCTTGCCAGTGGTCCATGAGCGCTTTCTTACTGTAGCCATTGCCGTGCTCCTCGACTATTTCTTCAGCGTTGGAAGCCCGGATAGAGGTGCTTCATGTTGTCTATTTTCTTCTAGGAGCCGCTCTGCCGCAGCGAGAACATCGTCATTATGTCCCATCCACCAGTGATAGCCCGCGTGGCGCTCGCGCCACTGAACCAGCTCTGAGTCAAAATGGGGTTCATCAACATGCCCTTGAAGCGCAGCTTTCAAAATGCCTCGCGCAATATGAGATACGCCAAGGACAATATAGCTGTCGGCATCGCGGTTGGGGTCGCCCTCTAACGCTTCTTGAAGCCCTGCCAAATCTTCAATGGTTACATGCCCCGGCTCGGGCAAATCCGCGACGTTCGTTAAGGAATGTCGCGTGATCCTAACGTAGACACTGGGAAGCCTGACTTCATAAGGAAACGCCGTTTCAGAGAATTCATTGCGCACGGCATATCCGAAGGCTGCAGAAATTCCCGTCCAGTTCTGTGCCGTTACGGTCGTCGCAGTTTGGGCTGTTAAGCCGATATCGATCAACTCGAATGCGGTCGCCAGCTGAAAAAGGTGCTCAGCACTATAGGCCATTTTTACGCCACGGCCGATGTTGATGCCTGACGGAAACCCCAATCTTTGTAACTGCTTAATACGCGCCCGGAAGGTCGAAACGCGATCAGGATGAATCCCGAAATGCGTTACAAGGATTGCTTCCAGCTGACTGTAACTCAGTTGCACGTGATTCCCTTTGGATACATTTGTATCTCTACGTCTTGACGCGCTTGAAATGCAAGCGCATGACGTCATTGGGATACACTTGTATTCAAAGACACAGTTAGGAGGATAATAGATGAACTCGGCTGACGACACCTCGCCGACCCTCGCTGAGGACAACCTTCCCACGCTCGACGCTATTGCCACGCATATGGGGATCAGTAGACGGCGAGCATATCATCACGTCCAAAAAAACGAGATACCGCACTACAAGCTTGGCAATCTTATCGGATCCCGCAAATCCTGGATTGATCGCACCCTTCAGCCCGAAGAGCGCGCAGAACTAAGCCACGGGGTCAGACCGACACGCTGACCGATCGCCGACGAGGCGGGCTTAGGCCCCCGCCCCGCCGACAGTTCTCTCGAAAGGAAACGAAATGAACGTGGATGAATTACCACGGGCGACCCCTTGCGTCACCCCCTCCCCTAGTTTTGATGCTCATGATTGGTTGAGCCAATTTGCCGCGGTCGGCGGGAGCATCGTCTTTAATGGCGACAAAGTGACCGTCACCCAGGCGCTCTACCGCCGGCCGCCTGAAAATCAGCGCGAAGCGTGCCGGATGATCACGGACATCATGGGCGACCCAGAGCGCTTGACGGCTGTGCTGTCGGTCATCGCGCCGCCTTTTGCCGGGGAAGAGGCATGATGCGCAGCGCGAAGAAGCTGATCGCCAGCCCTGTCGTCATCGACGTGTCGTTGTGGGACCGGCGCCACCACGAGTTCCAGCGCCTAAGGGCCCTGAGGGACGCCGAAGCCGCATTCGGGGCATTGGCCAGGGCGGAAGAAACGAACAGGGCTGAGCGCGAGAGTGTCGCCAAGCTCTACGGCACCCGGCCAAACGCTTCGAAATCCCCCGAGGGATCGGCAGCCTTCAATGCCGCGTTTGCGGCGATCAGCAAGGCTGAGCAGACTTTTGATCGGGAGTTCGCCACTCCGCTCGATCAAGCGGCCCAATTGCTCGTGCTGACCCCTGCGCCTGATCTCGCTGCCATTACGGTCAAGATCGGCGTCATAGCCGCTTTTGAACTGGACAATGACAGCGCGATGCCGCGCGAGCCGATCGACATCATCAAGGAGGATGCGGCGCGCCTTGCTGGCGGGCCGGCGACGATAATTGCTCCCGCTAGTTCAGAGGTCGCCATCGACCAGGCGCTGGCGCACCTCGCATACGCCGAAGGGCTGGCCGAAACCGTAGCCGAGCTGCTCACCCCTGCCAGCGAACCACGGCACAAACGGGCGCTCACGTTCATCTATCTACTGCAGGATGAACTAGGCCGCGCGCAACGCGCCTTAGGCGAACGCTGATGCCTAGGCCCCTTCCCGACCGCGCACAGATGGCGGAATATTCTATCGGCGACTTCCCGGCCACAGAAAGCTGGAAGTTGCTCTAATGGCGGACCGGAAGGACTTCCATGCACCTCTGCCTATGCGAGCTTTAGGTGATAAGCGTCTATCGGCGCTGGACCTGCGAACTTTGGGCCAGATCGCATTCCATGATCGGCTGTCGCTATCCCGAGGTGAAGGCCGCGGCTGCACCGCTTCCAACCAAAGCCTCCGTGAACGGCTAGGGTGCGATTACAGTTCGCTGCTGAAATCCATCTCCCGGCTTTCCGCGTGGGGATATATCGAGCGTAAATCCCGACCGGGTAAAAAGCGGCTCGATGTCATCCGTGTTATCCCTGATAGCTGGATCGAAAACGGGCGAAATGGCCATGCTTCGGAGAGCGTGGAAACGGTTGAAATCGCCATATTTGAAAAAACGAAACATGGCGAAATGACCAGCTTTGACAACCGCAAAGATGGCGAACTCGCCATGTTTAAATCGACGAAAGCTGGCGAGACAAATTCTAAAACCCACGGAAAACTGCCAAAAACTCACCTACAAGATAGAGTATTAAATACTGCAAGAGATATACCTGAAGGTAATATAACATATTGCGCGGAAGCGACGCACTTCGCAGCGGGTGATGGTTATCAGCAGCCTGATATCTTTCCGACATTGTTCGATGGACAAGAGCAGCACGTCGGAAACCCCTCCGTGAGCGTCGGCGATCCCAAACCTTCGGCAGTAGTCGTGCCGATCACACGGGCCTTGCGCCCAGCCGACCCACCGCAGGGGCTTGGCAGGAAGCCGCTGGACGAAAACGAGCTTGCCATCTCCGCCCAAATCGCTCGGTTCGAACGCAGTTTCGAAAGACGATCTAGGGACCTCGACCATGAGGGGCTGTTGGAAGACATGGACGATGTCAGCGCAATCGAATCCCTCGATCCGCGTGTCCGGGATAGAGCACAGCGGTTGGCGACGGCCGTCCGCGAACACCAAACACAACAAGCCCGAATAGTGCCGCTGCCTGCCCCGCCGACCGAAACCGAAATACTCGACAATATCAGGCAGGAAGTTCGACGCCTGTCGCTCGATGACGAGGATATGTCGCTCCTCGCGGCCCGAGCGAAGGTCCCCGCCGAGGCCGTCGCGCACTTCATGGCGGGCGCCACGCCCACGCGAAAGCATCGCCTCGCCATTCAAATTGAAATTGGAAAATTGGCCGGCAGCAATCCCGCCGCCGGTTGAAGCGGCCGAGACGACGGCTGGAACCCGCGCCTCGGCCTTGTCATCAGGAGTGACCAAATGACTGACATGCCAATATCACCACATAGCCGCACCGTCGACCTATCGCCTGCTGCGATAGGCATATTCCCGACGCGGGAGCATATCGCGGCTGCCGTGGAAACACTGATCGCCTTGCTGGACGCCCTCGAGCCAGATACCGATGTCGAGGAATGCGATGACGACATGTGCGGCGCTGCCGACGACGCAGGAACCGGCCATCACTGGCTCCACCCGGGCGACGGCCTTCCCGGCGATGCCGACGACGGCGAACCCGAGACCGATTTCGGCGCTGAAGAGGCCGGCGAACCCGAGGAATACCACGCTTGCCCGACATTTGGCATGGATCAAACGGGCCCGTGGGTAGGCCCGATCACGGAATTCTGCGAGATTAACGGCTTGGCGAAGGAGCAACTCGCCGAGCATCATCCTCCGCGCGAATATCCTCGGCGCCCCGTTTTGCGGCCCAGGTATCGGTAATGGCTCCAGCAGCCCATGCCGTTTCTGGAATGATCACCTCACGCGAGCTTCGCCGGCGTCTCCACGACGTCGGCGTCGTCGATGATGTTGACGCGTTGCGGTGGGTCGCTTGGGCATCCCAATCATTTGGGCTCATTGCGCTGGGCTTTGAATATGCGATGATGCGCGATCCTGCCTATGCCACGCTCCGCCGAGTGACACCCAAAATTGAGATGCGCCGAGTAGTGACGGAGCCATTCTGGCGCGTATTTAGTACGTTGAGCCGACAGTACCCCCATGAAGGGGAACACGGTTACGACCCTGAAATGGCGGCCGAAGCCGAAATTCGCAGGAGGAACGTCGAGATAGGGTCGAGCTGGGACCGGGGGCATTTCTACTTCCGGTTCGCTGACGACGCTGCAGACGAATCCGTCATTCGCCAGCGCGGCTACATCGGCATGATGTTCGACAGGCCCAGCGCCGAGGCCTTGCTTGAGCGGGTGATGGCCGACGATGATGGCGTTCCCGTCACGGATGACCACCGGGAGGCTTGGATCCGCGCGTATGGCGATGAACACAATTCCAAGACAGCTTGGCCCGCCTTTCAAATGCATGTCGGCAAAAATCGGGCGGGTTTGAAGAAGAACTTCACCGTCGTCTATTCAGCGATATGGCCCAGAATCCGGGGTAACCAGCGCAAAATCGCAAGACCAGATCGTAAATCCCCATAATCATTTTGGCGAGGATTTAGACCCGATCAACAATGTCTCCCGTTACGCACCGTTACGGAGAGATCATCATGGCAGATGCCATCCCACCTGTGGCAGTAGTCGCCACGATCGAGCAGACCTGCCGGCTGTTCCAAACGACGCGGCCAACCATTTATCGAATGCTGGATCGGCATGAGCTGGCCAGCGTTAAATTGGGTCGGAAAAGGATGATTACCGTCCGGTCGATCGATGCCCTTCTCGCGAATACCGCGACTGTGGGAGCGCGATAACATGACCACTGCTCACGAATTGGCTCAGCCAAACGGCATTGTTCACCCTACTAGGGGCGCAGGCTCATCCCGCCTGCGCGCCCACCAGCTGGCAACGTACGATGAGGCCCGCCCCAAGGCGATGGGTGGGCGCTTCGCTGATCAATGGGCCGAGCAACGAGGGCAAACGGTCAAATCTGCTCCCGCTACGGCCGTAGCCAAGCCCGCGCCGGTGCAGGCGGTGGCGATACCTTTTCCAACGGTTTCAGCAGCCGAGATGGAAGCACGGTGCCGGGCAACTGAACAGGCCCAGGCCGCATCTCGAGCGCAGCAAGCACGTCAAGCGCAGCTCGCCGCCCAACAGGAGAAGGATCGGAGGATCCGCTCGGCGGACGATGTGTGGCGCCGCGCTTACGGTGAGGCCCTGCCACCCGCTCAGCAGCCCTCTGAGACCTCAGCCGACCGGCTCTGGGCGCGCGCGTATGCTAGCAGTCCGCGAGCGATTTGAGAGCAAAGTATGACAGACACATCAACAATCGCGCGCGGGCGTTCGATCGCAAACAAACTCGGCGCCGCCCTGGATAGCGACGGGCACGACGCAGCCGACCGTGTCCGCGGCGAGCTCAATGCCGAAGATCGAGCGGCGCTGTCAGCGTTTCGTGACGACCAGCTCGCTCGCATTATCGGCTCGATCGAGGATTCTCCAACCGGCGCTGCTATTCGTTTTGAAGAGGGCAAGCGGGCCTATGCCGCCCTCGTTGCCGAACAGATTGCCTCCTCCATCAAAGGAAACGGAAAATGAATGCCCTATCGCAATATCGCAGCCGAATGTTTACTGCCGGTCCCAGCGCTGCAGCCGCAGTCAGCCTGGCCGCATCGGCAAGTCGGTTGAAGGCCGCCACCAGCATCACGCCCCCTGCGAAGACGGCTTCCACCGCCGCAGCCACCGCTCCACGTTTTCAGCAAATGCCCATGCCAGCGCCCAAAACTCAGAGTGCGGCCGAACGTCGCGCAGCGGCGAATGCGGTATGGACGAAAGCCCGAGCTAGCAACGCAGCGCTGGCCGCGTACCTTCCCGACATGAACGCTGGCGATGAGATTGCGAAATCCGCTGCCGCGCCACAATCGTCACGAGACGGCAAGTCCAACGCGAGCGACGTCTGGGCGCGGGCGCGGGCAGCCAACAGTGGCGAGCGCCAGGCGAAGGCCGTCGATGCCAAACAGGCGAAGGCCGACAGCGTCTGGGATCGAGCCCGCGCCGCGAACGCCAAAACGGAAAGGCCTGCACGATGATCGGTCTGAAACGAAATCCCAGCGAGATCACGGTAGAGACCGCCCCTTTAACCACCGCCGTGGCGTTTGAACGCATGCTGGCAGTCGACCCTTCGCCGGTACTGGCGCGTCGCGAGAATATCGCGCGCAGCCTGGAGGAAGTCGAAACCGCCAGGGAAGGGGCCAATCGCCGATTAGCGGAAGTCAGAGCGCAGATTCGGGAAGCCGGCGAACGTCCCGATCCGCGTAACGCGGCGCACGCGCTGCTTTCACAAGCTCCGATGCCCCCTTCTCTCGTCGCGTTGCTATCCGAGGAAGAACAGCTTCTGGCGGGTTTGAAAGGCCTGCGGCAACATGAGGACGCCATCCATGCTCGGCGGCTTTCGCGAAATTACGAGACCGAAAGAGCGATGGCGGACGCCGCTGATCCGCTGATCCGCGAATTAAGTGCACGGACCGAGGACGCCTTTCACGCACTGGCTGCAGTTTATGCTGCCGCCAGTGCCTTGGGACGTATTGTCGAAACCGGCCCCCTGGATCGCTTGGCCCGCAATCTGGGCGACATCCTTATCAAAGTCAGGTCGGCAGGATTCACGCTGCCCAGCGAATTCGAGATACCACCAGAAATTCGCGCGTTTGGTAACACGCCCATAGCTGCCGCGCTTCGCCGGTCGACTGGGTCAAGCATACCTTACCCTCGGCTAAGCGGCTAAGGCTAAAAAGATAGCGGCGCGGGTTTTCGTCTTCCGCGCGCGGCCGGTGTCTTCGATCCACCGGCCGCCGCCCATTAAAGCCAAGGCGCTTCGCCGGATTTGGCAAACTTCACCGCTTTTAGCGGCACTCGGCCCGGCAGGCGCCAGAACACGACAGCCGGGTCACTCTTTTGGGAACAACCAAGACCATGCGCAAAGGCCCCGCGAAGCTTCTCGCCCGGATCTCGGCACTTGAGGCCGAACGAGAGAGCCTTGCCCTTCAACTGATCGCCAGCAACCGCAATGCCGTAATTGATCGGGCCGACGCCGAGGGAGCCGCCCGGGCCGGACTGACGATTGAGAAGTACCGGGTTCAGCGCGTCTGTGCCGCGCGGCGCGCGCTTGATCGCCGCATCAGGATGATCCAAACATCTCTCCAGAATTGAATGCAGCTGGCAGCAAGCGGCGACAAGCGCCCCTTTTCGCCGCTCGTATGCGATTTCCTCGCGCTTGTAAGTGGACATTCGCGGGGTTGGTTCATTAAGATCGGGTCTGGGACGAAGCGTCATTCCGGTATCGCCAATCAAGCGTCCTGCGTTGCCAGAACCAGACATTTGAGTGCAGTGGTTCCTGTACCTCCAAAATGCAGGGGGCGTCAGAATGCGGTTCGCACCTAATCGGGTTGCGCTCAGTATGAGGGCGTCCAGTGTTGTTGTGCCAGAGCAGCGTTGAAGCGCAGTCGCAGAGGGTCCGAAAACTCCGAGTCGACATGGCCAGAGAACCGGATGAGGCCCGCGATATGTTCGACCATTCCGGTCATCGCATCGAACTTCCGGGCGGCCGCATGCCCTGCGAGGCCAAATTTCTCGATGCCGCGCACATGATCCGTGACCTTTTGTCGGAAATCGCGAGTAAGCCGCGGTCGATCGCGGTCGACCAGCAAGCCCAGGACCACTTTGCGCGCGCCCGGTGGTACGACCGAGATCTTGCGCTCGTGAAGACGGAAGCCGTGCTTTGAGAGCGCGGTGCGAACGTCCTCAACTAGCGACATCGCGAGTGCGCGATCGAACCCCGAAGCGGAGCCCGAAAACGTTATGTCATCGGAATAGCGTGTAACGACAAGCCCCGTGCGGTTGGCCAGCGCGGCAAGCTCAATGTCTAGCCGGCGGCAGACGAGGTTCGATAGCATCGGGCTGGTGGGAGCGCCCTGTGGAAGGTAGCCCGTATAGTCCCGGGCGTAGAATGCAGGTCCGCGCCTTTGAGGATTTGGGACCGACCGACGCTTCGCTGACTCTTCAGGCGGATTGACCCATGGCCTAGTGCACAGTCGGGCAAGCTCAAACGATACCAGCGGCTGGTAGCCGATTTCGCGGAAGACCCGGTAGACCTTCCGCTCGGGGATGCTCTCGAAGAAATCGTGGATGTCCAGCTTGATCAACCAGCCAGCGCCGACATGCTGGCTGGCGCATTTCACGATCGAGCTTCCTTTTGCATAGGCGTGGCTGATCGCATGGACTTCGCGATCGCGAAGGATCTCGCGAACGATCCAGCGCTGGACCGCCATGAGGTTTGGATCCGGGACCGCGATCCGGCGACCACCGCCCGAGCGCTTGCTGATCGTGAAATCACGATAATGCTCGCCAGTCCGACTTGCCACCGCGTGGCGCAGCCAATGCCGCGAGATATCTGTGCGGAAGGCGAGATGAGCGAGCGTCAGGATCGCCGGTGCCCCTGCGGTCTCTGGCGGCTGCGACTGGATCAGAGCGTTGTCGAGCGTTTCGCGCGAGCGTCCTCGCCCTAAGCCTTCGGTCCGGTAGAGGTGGGGCGAAACGGACATCAACCACTTTGACTCAGATTGAGGCCGAGGTGGAGCGGGCGTGGCCAGGCCACGTAGGACCTTGAGTCCGCTTCACCCTGGCCGATCACAGCGATGCCTTCTCCCAGGCGAAGCGCTACGCACCAGCCCGCTCCGAGAACCCCGGAGCTATGTCCGGCCTCACGGCCGGCGGGAGGCTGGATGATCACCGTCCCGCCCTCAACTGCGTTGGATAGTATGGTTCGTTGTGGTTCGGCAAGACCCGTGACGGCTGAACCGCACGGCGACGTGCCAGTTCGACCATGCCCGCGTCTGTCAGGCGCCCCGAAGCTCCAACCAGATTCAGGGAGCGGGCAAGCGCCAGAAGGCGTTTCGCCTCGGCGATCGAGACGTCAGCCGTTTCGGCGATCTGTTCTGGGCGCTTCACTCGGTGGGCGATCAGTTCGATGATGGCGCCGAGACGTTTGGCTCCCTCGGCACCGACATGCGGTTCCTGCGGAGGACCGGGCCGCATCTGGAACAGACTGAGCAACTCGGGCGGCACCGCCTTGTGCTCGAACAGGCTATTCCAGCCATCAGAGACCTTCCACAGGACCTGCGGCATATTATTCGGGGCAGTATGCTCAAAAACGATCAAGGCCCGACTATTTTCAAAGCCAAACGTCCAATCAATCTTTCGCGACTTCTTGCGCCTTGGGAAACGACCCCGCTTTGAACCACCGTGTCGCGGGGGGCCCCCTCGACATAGCGTCTCAACCTCCGCTAGTTGCTCGGGAGTCCAGCCAGCTCCGGCAAAAGTCGGACAAGGATGCAGGATGTGCACGTTCTCATCGCCAAAACGGCGTCTTAGCCGCGCGATCGCTTTCTCGGTTGCTGCGTATGCGGCAACATGGACGGTGAGGAAACCGCCGGACATCCAGCTGCGAACGGTAGCGTGGCGACGTAGCGCGCAATCGAACTTCAGGATTTGGGATCCTGACCCCGAAAAGTCATCAACCAGGAGAATGGTGGGCGCCCTCTTTCCTCGCATGAGGGGCAGATCGAGCGCTGGCAAGATAGCTGTCGCCGAAGCAGGCTGCCTTTGCACGCCACGGATCACGTTGGCGATGACCGCCTCGCTACCCGGGAGGGCGGGCTCGATGATGGCGTAACCTCCGTCACGTCCTTCGACGTGGGCGGATTCGCCCTTTGGCACCTCGCGTGCCGGGAAAGCCGCAACTGGGCCTGGGAGACGGGCGGCAAGGTCTGCGACTAGGTCGCCAAGCTCGCGACGCAGATCTGTGCTGCTCACAAGTCGCAGGCCGTCGAGAAGTAACATCGCCGTCTCGCGCCTTGCAGGCGCGAAGTTTTCCAGCCATTTGGCTACGCGCGGATGGTCGATGCGTTTCAAGCCGCCACCTTGGATTCATTTGAGGTAGAAATCCAGAGGAGCTGGTCGTCTAAATCCGGTTGCACCTCGCCTCACCAAACTGAACCCGGGGGTGCATTTCCTCATCGGCTCCCAGCCTAGACTAGGCGGACAGCCTCATCAAAACGACCATGCGCAGCGCGTAGGCCGGACGCAATCACCGGTCCTCAAGTACTACGCTAGGCTTGCCGCGAGTTCATCCTCCTCAAGCGCGGTGGCGTACTTCAATATGTCCTCGAAGAAGTCGCGTGCGAACCGCTTCAGTGGGCTCGTGCAGAGATGGTCTCCTGCGTTCATCAGCTCGAGCCGGTCGAGCCGCTGGGATGCATGCGGATGGGTGTCCATGCGCTCCGAGATAGGAATCCTATGGGCAAGGCGCTTGCCCAGCATCTCGCCCGCACGCTGGATGAAGTCCATGTAGATGAAGAGGAGGTAGGCGGCACCCAAGCCACGCTGGTGCTCATGCAATTCGAAACGAATGTCGCTAGCTGGATCATCGGTGTTCTCGGACTTGGCGTCAGCATTGGTGAGATGTTTCATGCGGTCGATCAGTTTAGATCGCATCAGGCCAAGCGCGAATGCGTCAGCTCCGAACTCGAACTCATGCCGGATGAGCGACGCGTTGCCGGCTTCACGTGCCTTCTGCAGCCGACGGGGATGGTCGAGCGCCACATGGCCGAGTTCATGGCTGACGATGAAGTCGACTTGGCTGCTTGTGAGCCGATGAAGCGTTATGGCCGCGTCTTCCCCGTAGATTGTGACGCTCGATTCCAGCATTCGCGCCGGGGACACGTCTGACCAGAAGTGCAGGACGATGGGCACCATGCAGCGCCATGCCCGTTGAAGCCGACTTGGACCGGCCATCTCCCTTATGGAGTAATAGTGCAGGATAACACGGTTGAGCTGTTTCAGGATCGGTTCGAGGGCGTAGTTAAGCGCGATCACTGGCCCATTCTCGAAGGCCAACGTGGTGGCGTTGAACTTGGCCTTTTTCACCAGCGCGACAGCGACGCCGCTGAGGCCGAAGCGTTCAGCGTTCTCGAATGGCATCCCGCGCATTACGCGCAGGAAGGCCATCCGCGCCCAGTACGGTAACAGGGCTGCTTCGTTCGAGAAGTCCTTCGACATCTTCAAGGCGCGCTCGGCCAGGATCTGCTTGAGGACGAAGTCGTAGGCCGCGGCGAAGCGGAGGTCGTGTTCGCTTTCCGGCTCCGACCATGTGAACTGAAACAGCGACCTCAAGCCGAGGTAAAGCATCTCATCCGGCTGGATCGGGGACTGCGTGTGAAACTTCCTGATGGCTTCGGCCTGTACGTCGCTCACGCCATCGAACGCAGCGTAGTCGGCGACCTGAATCTGCTCGAGATCGAGAGCAGTCATTGCGGGAGGAGGCCCCATGCCCATCATTGATCCGACGCGGACGGCCACCTCGGCGAGGATGTCGTCCATGTCCTGCTTGTCGAGGACGGGCAGGCATTTGTGGTTGTCATCGCCAAGCCAGCGATCGTAGGGGTTGCTAGGCACTGCCGTCATTCTCTTCACCTCGACCGACGCTGAAGCACGCTCCCTGCGCCGTCTTTGCAGTAAAGGTCGTGGTCCTTGCATTTATAGACATAGCGCATTCTCATCGGGGATGACCGCTTTCGTCAAAGAAAGACGTTCAAAACTGATGACCTGAGCGACCGGGTCTGGTCGAGAGGAACGCCTCTCGAATGGCAGCTATCCCAATATCTCAGCTCCGAACCGGACATTCGCCTACGGCCATTTGGGACAAAGGCAGGTTGCTCGGAGGCGAAAGTAAGCTCATCGATTGCCCCCTTCAGAAATTCGACCCGTCATACCCCCCGGCCGCCGCTAGGAGAGAAATGATCTGCGCGTTCTGGGAAATTGTGGTTTCATTCTGCCGGACAAGCTTGCTGGTGTTGTCATTCTGCGCCTTGAGATAGGTCGTCTGATATTCGAGCGCGGACACGACCGGCGCGACGTCGGCGGCGGTGCTCGCCGCCGCTGACGTGGTGGCGCCAAACAACCCCGGCCGCGCAGCCGAGATGGTCGACACATTCGTCTCAGCATCGATGCGCGACTGGGTCAGGCTGATGACCTCGTCGAGCAGCTTGAAATAGTCGTAGGTCGAGCCGCTGATCTGGCGCTGAATGTCGAGCAGCGTCGACGCGGCGGTGGCAAAGTCGTCATAGGCGGTGACGTCCCCGGCCTTCACCCGCGCTTCCAGCGCGTCATAGTCCTTCTGCGCGGTGCCTTGGCGCGTGCGCAGTGACAGTGCCGAATTGTTGGTCGTCAGGTCGGCGAGCAGCGATTTGAGGCTTGCGACGGTCTTCTCGCCCGCTTCCCTGATCGCTGCTGCCCGCTCAATGCCGTAGAGCCGCTCAAGCTTCGCATATTCCTCAGCGCTGGCGCCAGCTTCATTGGACACAGCTTTGAGGTGGGAGAATTCCTTATCCAACGAGTCAAGCGCTGCGCCGACGGGATCGGTATAGGCCTTGAGCCGGGTAAAAATGCTCTCGAAGTCGAGCGCCTTCTGGAGCGCTGCGTCGAGATCGGTGCCGGACTGGAGAAGGCGCTGGGTCGACGCCTTCAATCCAGCAATAACGCCGTCCTGAATGAGGTTGAGCGTCGCATATTTGACGGCGGCGGCGGCGTCTTCGCCAAAGTCGATCGCGCCCTTCTTGATCTTCGTCGCGCCGCCGCCGGTCGGATCGACGCGATAGCTGCCCTTGCGGATGCCGATCGACACCGACCCGGCGGCGGCGTTCAGCGTTCCGCCCAGCGCTTCGGCGATGTTTGTCAGCGTCGAGATGGCAGAATTCGCGCCTTCGCCCGCCGCCTTCTGTCGGCTTGCGCTGTTGCCCGAGAAGCCTGTTACGACAAGCTCGCCGCTGGCGTTGGCGCCAATGGTCGCGGAACCCTTCTTCGTGCCGCCTAACAGGCCCCCGAGCGCCCCGCCGAGGATACCGCCCGCTATGGAGCCTAAGGGGCCGAGCGCGCTGGACAGATTGCCCAGCACCTTGCCAAACGCCCCCTTGCCCAGGGCCTTCCCTACTTCATTACCGAGTGCACCGCCGACCGCGCTGCCGAGCCGGTTGTTGCCACTGCCCAACAAGAGGCCACCTGCAGTGGCGCCGACTTGAGCGGAAGCGAAGAGACCGCCCATCGTCTCGGAGAATGAACCGGATTTGCCGAATACCTTGTCGAACACGCCGTCGAGATCAGACGATAGTTTTTTGAACCCGTCTTTGAGAGGATTTGCGATCCCGTGGAGCGTGTCCTCATAGCCTTTCAAGAACCCTGACGCAGCACGGAGGGGCTTTCCCATAACCTCAATCGGAGGCCCATCTTCGCCCGGTAGCGAATTATCATTGGCCGACGCCCCCGTCGCCCGTGCGACAACGCGGTCGGCAGCATTTGCGAGCCGGTCTAGGGCGGTGGCAGCCTGATCGGATGCTTCGGTCAGTTTGTCACGGCCGAGCACCTGGTCGCCAAGCTTGTCGAACATGCCATCGAAGAGTTTTTGGGTCAGCCGCTCGGCGAAGAGATTCTTCGCCGTATCGGTGGCGCGGTCGATCAAACCGCTGATCGCCCTACCGGGATGCCCCTGTATATCGACGAAGGCCTGCCTAATGCTGTCTCGCGTCGTCGAAATCGCATCAAGATACGCTGACTGCTGACGGCGCAGGATTTCGGTCTCCCGGCCAAGAAGGCGCGTGGCCTCGACATTGTTCAGGATATGTTGGCGCTGCGCCTCCGTGAGCGGACCCATCTGACGCTCGAGGCCGACAACGATACCTAGCGCATCGGCCTCGTCCTGCCGGCCGCCCAAAACCAACTTGCCGATCTGTAGCTGCTGTTCCTGGCTCTCGACGAGATCGTTATACGGCTTTTCGAGGCCGGTTTTGACGACGTCGCGGGTCTGCTCAATAACCTCGAGCATGTCCTGCCAGCCCTTGGGCTTCCGCTCCGCCAAGTCCTCAGCGAGGTCGTTGAGCTTGTCCATAGCGTTGCCAGCCCGATCGATCAGCCGCGGCTGCGCGTCCCATTCGCGGTTGATCGCCATGACCGCGTCCCTGGTGTCGGATCCGAACTCCGACAGCCTGTTGGCCTTTTCGGCACTGTGATCGGCCTTGGGCTTCGACGGCCGGAGCAGCAACGCGCGGTCGCTACCTGTTCCTACCCCCCGTAAGAGGCGCTCGGCACCCTGATAGGTTTTGATGTTGGCGAGCTCGACGCCAAGCCCGGATACCGACTTCGCTGCTTTGGCAAAGGTTTCATCGGTAAGCACGCCGACCTTCCGCAAGTTGTCGAGGCGGTCGATAGCGGTCGTGGTGTCGAGCGTGCCGGCGAGGACGTCGCGCGAGATTGCCCCCACCGCTCCGGCAGGGCGACGCTCTATATTGAAGCCGCCGCCGATGCCGCCGCTGAATTTCGTTGTGGGGTCCTGTAGCGAGGTAACTTCCTGCCGCAGCGTGTCAGCGCGGGCCTTAGCCTGGATAGCCGCTACCTTGGCCTGTGCGATTGCAAGCGCGACCAGTTCTTCCCGCTGCGCCTTGAACTTGCCCGTCGTAAGGTCGACGATGCCGCCGAGGATATTCTGCGCGTTGCCGACTGCGTCGCTGGAGAAATGGACCTTGTCGAGCGCATCGGCGGTGTCTTCGGTCTTGCCGATGAGGGCTGCCAAGGCGGACACGCCGATCAGTATCGCGGCAACGGCGGGGTGCGATATCCCGCGGGCGAACGCACCGACCTTCCCCTCCAAATTGGCAAAGGCAAAAGCCGCCTGGCTCCCCTGTTGCGTCAGTATGATCAGCGGGTTCACGCCGAGCTGAGCCTGGATCGCCACATCCTGGAGCTGCTGACCTAACATCAGCGAGGCCTGCCTCTGGGCACCCGTAGCCTTGGCTGCCATCAGGCTTGCTTGGGTCGCGCGGTTGGTTGCGGCCAAGGCCGTTCCGGACGCGGCAGTGGCCTTGATCCCCGCGTTCGCCATATATTCGATAGCGTCCGCGTTGAGCCGGGCGGCAAGAGCCGCTTGCTCTTCCTCGGCGGCGAGGCGCTGGGCGGCGCCGATGGCGACCTGCGCCTGCACCGAGTAATTTCCCTCGGCCGCGGCGGCCTGTTGCAGCGCTGCGGCCATTTGGCGACTGGCAGTAGCGCGGGCCTCCGCCGCGGTGGCGGCTGCTCGCAACTCGCCCAGGCCGAGATCGGGCATGTTACCGCTAAGAGCATTGGCAATGGTTCGCTGGATTTGATCCATCGAAATCTCGGTCGTGCGCCGCGCCTTGTTCAGCGTTTCAGAGATGGCAAGGCTGAATGCTGGAAGCCCATCGGACGATTCCTGATACTCGGCCCTGATATAGGCGGGGAAAATTGCAGCTTCGGCCATTACAGGCTCCTGTTGATGCGGGTGGCGAGAAGTGTCGGCAGTTCGCGCCGGACGCCCTCGATGATTTCACGCGGGTTCACGCGCGCCTGGCGCGACGTTGATTTTATGCCGACGAATGCGACGAAACTGGCCTGAAGCTCGCGGCCTGGCCGGACCCTGCCGTTTCTCGGAAGTCGCAGCGGCGACGCCTTGCCCATCAGGCGCGTCGTGACATCGCGAACGATCAGAAGCCGCTCGCCGGCATGGCGGCCGGGTATCGAGACAAGCGGCCCGATCTTCTGCGGCAGGCCCGAAGCATTATAGCCGGCGGGGGTCATTTTCTTCCGCCCGACGCGCTTCTGCAAATCCTGACTGGCAATCCAGAGCCACCCACCGTTGCGAGGAACGATGCTGGCGCCGACGGTATAGCTTTCGATCGCGCCAAGCGTTCTCTCGTTTCGGCCGCGCACATGAACAACACCCGAGGCAGAGAACCCCGAAGGCGTGCGATGGACGCCCTTTCCAAGTTTCAAATCGGAGGTGGAGCCGATAGCCAATCCAAGACGACCGAGACCGGCGCCAGCCATTGCGGTGCGTATGCGGGAAGTGGCCAGCGATGCCGCTTCGTCGGTCGCGACGAGAGCTGACTGCTCAATGCGCTCACGGATCGATCGGGCGAAGCGCTCCATGGCTGAACTGCCCGGACCGGTGATGTCGGCTTTGATCACGAGCGCAGCGCGCCAGTTTCATGGGGGATGTCGTTCACGGCCAAGCCCTCCGCAGTTGCGAATTAGGGGCGCCAGAACGACGTTTCTATGCCCCTCCCCGTGCAAAAACGCAAATGCAGACCAGCATATGCATCAGGCCGGGTAAAATTGCAGGCATCCTTGCAACCGAAAGCGTCAATTATTACTTTACAGTGTCGCGTCATACATTACAGTCAGTGCATGGAAATCGAGAGCATCAGGCACAAGGCATTGCGGCGTTTCGCCGAGACGGGAGCCACGAGAGGGCTGCCAAGCGACTTGATTGATCGGCTCGCCAAGATGGTCGTGTTTCTGGACGCAGCAGAGGATGAATCAGATTTGGTCATTCCGCCCAATTACGGGGCGCATAAGCTTACTGGTGACCGCGCTGACACCTGGTCTCTGACGGTCTCGCGAAACTGGCGGATGACATTTTCGATCAACGAACAGGGCGCAATCGCCGATCTGGATTTAGAGGATTATCACTGATGGCTATCAATATCGGACTTACTGTCCACCCCGGCGATTGGCTCCGCACCGAAATGGTGGAACCCTATGGGCTTAACGTCTCCACGGCGGCAAAGGCGCTGGGCGTCACGCGTCAGGCTATGAGCAATCTTCTCAACGGCCATGCTGCCGTCTCGCCGGAAATGGCGATCCGGTTCGAGAAGGCGTTCGGCCTTCGCGCGGAAACGTTGATCCGGATGCAGGCGAACTATGACATCCGGATTGCGCGCATGAAGGCCGATCAGATCAAGGTCGATCGCGTAGCCATGGCTGCTTGAGTGGAGGGTTGGTCGACGCCTCGGAACGCCCAAAAACGGTTTCCGGAAAGAGGCTCACTCCGACCCGATATTACGACAATGATTTCGAGTTCGGGTTCGCCGTATTCCCGAAAATTCGGGCGGTTTGTGCATGTTGCCGGGGTCGAAAATGCCTGCTTGGGGCTGGTATATGTGTCATGCATATATCTAAAGTCAGCAAAATCTTCGCCAAAGCAGGCCAAAGTTGAGCGCTACAGTGCGCTAAATACGTCATCGCGCCAGCAACCAGTCTCATGCAAGAACATATCAGACAGGGCCGAGGATAATCCCTTAAGTATGCCTCTTGCTAAGGTATCACTTGATAAAACGAAACGATCGGTCCTTGCTGACGCATTCTCTGCTCCATACGTGACCTCTAAAGCGATCGCTGACACACCTTTGCCCATGAACGAATTCTCAGAGTGCCTATCGGCGTAGGGAAAGATAGTGACCGCCGCCAGCAGGCGCTCGACCGTCAAATCTTTGGGTCGCCACAGGATTTCAGTATCCAGTCGGGCAAAATAACGCAACGAAATGGTGGGCGACTCATCTCCCACATGTATCATCATTCCGGCAACATAGTCGGTCTTCCACGCACCGAGACGGGAATCGAAAATGAGTGAGTGTGAGCCGAGGATACAGTCAACCGCGACGCGAATGAAAGGGTCACGACACAACCGCGAGCCATCATTGCGCAGCTTGACGTGGATCGAGGCTTCGATTGCGACGGAAGCCGGATATTTTGAAAGCGAGCCGCCACCGGCCGGTTGCACTATAGGAGTGAGCACAGCTTCCCGCACGGCAAGGATTTGGTCCCGAATTTGACTTGGCGTCATAATCTCGTTGCCAGTAAAGCCCCGTCGATAATAGCGGTGAACCTTCGGTGCCGTGCTCATGTGAGGGCGTCCGTCCGAAGGCGGAACCTCCACGATAAGAACGCCGGCGCCATGGTCGCCGGTTGTCACCATTCGTACATTGACGCCACGGACCTGCGGGCTGACGTTTAGTGCTACGACGTTGCGCGCTTCTGCCGCGAGACGCGTCACTTCTGCGATTTCGACTATCGCTGCTGCGACATCTTCACCCTCGCGCCGCTCCGATCGCATTCCCATGATAAGCGTGCCGCCGTCCGAGTTGGCAAAGGCCGAGACCGCCTCTGCTACCATCCGGGCATCATCTCTGGAGAGAGAAGGAGTCGTTGCATCCACCTTCAGTTTGTATTCAAGATGCAAGCTCTCTGGTGTGCTCCTCGCGATGAGTTGGAGCACGTCCTCAACCGTAGCGATGAAGTCGTTGGGATCCTTGGTCGCAGTATCATCAACGGTAAGCATCTGCCACGCATCCCCTAATTAATGCTTTTCGTGCGTTGGATAATCCGAATGGAGGGTCGTGGTCTAACCGTCCGCAATGCGCGGCTTGATTTCGTTAGTTTCATATGCAGGCTACCGAAAGTTCATAATATTTGCTGTCGTGTTGACCAACCTGCTTGCTTCACCTTCCGCCATGCGCCCGTGCGGCGACGGCGATATAGGCTGGCCGGTGCTTTGACAACGATGCCCTCGCCTCCCCGCGTCCAAACGTCCTCCACTACGATCTGCACCTGATCGGCATCGTGCAACCATGCGTCGCCCATGCAGATGACCGGTCCGTCAGCGCTCGCTAAGCAAGCCTGAAGCATCGCCTTGCGGGCATGGTGAGGCAGTTGGCAGTCGTCGCGCTGCCAGGCGTCCAGCGGCACCGCGTCAAAGGCCCAGAGCGTGCCAGCGTCCTCGGCCCGCCTTCCCCGGCCGAAGTGACTGAGCGTAGCGCGCAGGCTGTCGCCTATCTGGAATTCGCCATCGAACATCATGGCACGACCAGCGCGGCGCTCAACATCACGAAGCGCACGCCGGATATGCGCGGTGCCGTGGATCTGCTTCCCTCACGGGTGTAGAGCCTACCCCCTATGTAGAGCGCACGTATGCCGTCCCTCTTCTCCTCGGCTAGGATACCACCCACCGGGACCACCCCTGTCTAGGGTGTGAAGAGATGGCAGAGTTCTGTCGGGCGTGGACGCAACGCCGGGTGAAAGCGTTCGTCGACGTCGGTCGAGAAGGGTGCGGCGTTGAGCATGGCCCGGAGGATATGGAATGGCTGCGGAGGGGCAAGCGGCATCGGCATTTATGAATTAAATTCTGCGGGTCCTACCTTGGCATCCTTCGTGGATAAAGCGGGTGGAAACCCCTTTTTCGAAACATGATTCCTATCACTGATCGACGGATTGTTAGAACTTCGACTCTGGCGTCTTATGGTGGAGCGAATCGTCAGCCGAATACAAGGGACCGAAAACGCATATGCCCGCTACCGACCGTGCCGCTGCTGTAATGAAACTCGTCGACCAAGCACAAATCAGCATGGCGTATTCGGCGGAGCAGACGGTCTATCTTGGCATTGCCCAGTTTGCGTTAGCTGCCTTCGGCACAATCGCCCTTCTCATCACCCTGCGTGAAACCCGACGAGCGACCGACGCCGCCCGTCGGTCGGTACAAGCGCAACGAGCTGCAGATCGAGCCATTATTCTCGTAGATATTGGCGCGGTAAATGCGTTTTTATCCGGCGACCCTAACGTAGGGGGCAATGCTCCTGTGATCAGATGCCGCGCGTTCGCCGACATCAAGTTGTCGAATGTCGGAACAACAGTCGCATTTATCGAAGGTGTGTCTGTGAATATATCACTATCGAAAGTTCTCCCCTCGATTCCTACCACTTCCCTTGCGGATATGAGCTTTCCTCATCGCCTATGCCGTCCTGGAGATAATTCCCAAGATCGGCATCTTGTCGACATTGCTCGAGAGGATGAGGTTGCTTTCGGCAACGGCGACCTCGACATCTGGGTTCAAGGCATTGCCCGCTACCGTGATGTTTTTGGTGTGAGGCACCATCAACGGTTCGCGTTCCAAAAGAACAAAGACATTCCCGGGGTGCCCGCTGGAGATGCGAGCTTCTGGACCAGTGATTTGGAAGAAGAGGGCGACTGCCAATCACTGTGGTGGAGAGTTACTGGTAGTATGAAAATTCCCCGCGACGATAAGCTACGGTAGAAGTCAAAAGCCGCTATAGCTTTGCCTTGTACCGGATCGTTGTCGGCGCCGGCCCTAAGCATCGCATCGCTAGGTTCACGTATCGCAGCGATCGCAGCGGGTGTTGGCTCGATACATCTTACGCAGCAGCTCGGCGTCGGGGGTGTCCCAGTCCCAATCCGGCTGCACCGTGTCATACATGGCGCGGGCGGCGCGTTCGATCATTATCACTAGAGATGCCTCATTCCGACAATCGAGATAGCCTGTTGATATGCAGTAGGGCAAAAGCCTTGAAATTGTCGGAGCGAGCGTTGAAATAATATAATAAAATAGGGACTTAAAATCCGCACCGGATTATCGGGTCAAGGAAACGCCACCCGGTCTTTTCGCTCAGCTTGCACTGCCTCGATGTAGTGAGGCGCCATCGCGCTTCGAACGATTTCTTCGGGGATTTTATAGCGATATGCCAGTTGCAGGTCGGTCAGTCCGCCATCCCGGTATCTTTCGATATGGGTCTCACGTAGCTCAAGAGGAAAGAGTGCCTCTATGGCCATTATTTCCGCAGTAATCTCTGTCTCAAAGCCTTTCACTTTGTGAAGAGCGGCAAGAGAGCGATTTACCAGCGTTTCCGCCAAAGCCTTTAAGTCAGCAATGTTTCCAACATGCGTTTTTGCTTTTTGGTCCAAGATGCAGTGCATAATCTCTTTGCAAACTACGTAACGGCGCCAGCAATCATTGAGGTAACTACTGACATAGATTTCCGCCTCCAGCGCAGGTTCTGCGTATCCCAACTGAGGCGTTCGCCGGAAAAATTGAACCTGCCCGAGAACATGCGCCGTTTTCAGGCGAAAGGCATTGATGTGGATCGCATCAACCTGCGAATAGGAGCAGACAGCCTGCTTTAATATTTCGACTTCGACCGGCACAATGGCAAGGTCGGAGATCGCCTGATACTCGCTTAGCATTTTAAAAATGGCGGCATTCAGGTCGATCATAATTGCCCCAGATAAAAAAAGGGGCGCAAAAGCGCCCCCTCGGCAAAAGCCGGTAAAATTAAAATGCTTCGTCGAAACGCTTTTTCCGACAACCTTCATCGACGTTCTCAATAGGGAACGTCTCTCCTGCGGCAATCGTATCCTGAATTGCTACAGCTTCAGCCATAAATGTCTGAAGGGAGCACCCATCGGCATCGTGCACGAAGAACTTGATGTTTTCCAAGCCCTTCTCTGCAAAAAGGGGTTGGAAGCGGTCGGTGAAGCGCTGCAGTTCGCGTTGCATAGCTTTATCCTCCATTCCGTAATGACCCCCTCACCTTGAGAGGATGCGTTAAAACTCAATCCCGAACTCTACCCGGAGTTCCGTTGCTCTGGGGTTAACAGACACCAAATTCAGATTCGCACGGCAGGTTCTCGTTGCCCTGTAATACGCGTTTTGCGTTAAATGCAAGATGGTGAGCAAAATCAGATTGACAACGGCAACCCACGTAAATGTGGCAATTGCCATAAACCCACGGGAAAGTGCGGGAACATGGTGGTTAATGCTGGAGGTCTGAGTAGAGAAAAAACTTTCATCACGACGTCGGAAATCACTTCCGATAACATTACTCTCACTCAGGCAATTGCTGTGAATAGCAAATCTCGCGCCGACGGCGCAAGCGATCGATATCGCTCATCGAAGTTCTCACTGGAGATTATAACCGCATCTCTGTGCCGCGCAGATCCGTCGCCAGAGTTCCCCACCATGTATGATCGTGTATCAGCCATGTACCGTGGAGGCCTTTGTATGTGATGGAATCGCCTGTAATCCCTTGGTTTTGCATTGATTGGTTTGAAATGCCCCTTCCCCTCCAAGGACGCAAAGCATCATCACAAAAATCTGTTTATCTTCAATGATTTAAAGATGGTGGACAGGGCTGGATTCGAACCAGCGTACGGGAAACCCGGGCAGATTTACAGTCTGCTGCCTTTAACCACTCGGCCACCTGTCCATCGCCGGGGGCTGCTGACGCCGCCTCGCCCGGTGAAGGCGCGCTCAATGACGAATGGAGGCTTGCCTGTCAATGCTTCCCATGAAAAGAGCGCTTTCATGAAAAGAGGACATCGCACCGGCAAGCCCAAGGGTGGCTTCCCCCGCTTCTATGGACGCCATGCCGTCACGGCGGCGCTCGCCAATCCCGATCGCATCGTGCGCAAGATATGGGGCACGCGCGAGGCGCTGGGCGCGCTGGACCTGCCGCCCGTGCTGCCGATCGTTTATGCCGACGTCGCCGACTTGGGCAAGATGGTGCCCGGCGACGCGCCGCATCAGGGCATCGTCGCCGAAGTGGAGGCGCTCGACGATATCTGGCTGGGGGACGTGCTGGAGGAAGGGCGCGACGACACGCGACCGATCCTGGTGCTTGATCAGGTTACCGACCCGCACAATGTGGGCGCTATATTGCGCTCGGCCGCCGCGTTCGATGCGCTGGCGATCGTGACGCAGGACCGCCATGCGCCGCCCGAATCGGGCGTGATCGCGCGTTCGGCGGCCGGTGCGCTGGAGATCATGCCCTGGGTGCGCGTGGTGAACCTGGCGCGCGCGCTCGACGAGATTGCCGAAGCCAATTACTGGCGCATCGGTCTAGACGGCGAAGCGGAGGTAACGATCGGCGAGGCGATCGGCGAATCGCGCGTCGCCTTGGTTCTGGGGTCCGAGGGCGAAGGGCTGCGTCACAACAGCATGGCCCATTGCGATATATTGGCCAAGTTGCCGATTAGTTCGCGCATGGAATCGCTCAACGTGTCCAACGCCGCAGCGATCGCGCTCTACGCCGCAGCCAGCCGGTAGCGGGCGAAGCAGGTTCAGTCTTCCGGCGCTATTTCCACTTTCAAACCATCCAGCGCGCCGGTGAGGACAAGCTGACAGGACAGGCGGCTGAATTCGTTACGATGATCGCTGCTGTCGAGCAGGTCGTTTTCGTCTTCGCTCATTGCGGGCAACTGGCCGGCAAAGGCTGGATCGACATAGACATGGCATGTGGCGCAGGAACAACAGCCGCCGCACAGGGCGAGCAGTTCGTCCACGCCATTGTCGCGGATCACTTCCATGACCGACAAGCCCGCATCGCCTTCGAACGTCTGTTCGCCGCCGTCGCGGCCGACCACAACCAATTTTGCCATTCACCGTCTCCTCGCTATGCTGGTCCTTGGACCTTGCAGCGGCTATTGCGACGGATCGGCGGGAAATCAAGAGAGCATTGAGCATGGTGACGACAAGCGAAGGAATGCGCGCGGCCATGGATGCCCTTGCCGCGATCGAACCGGGCTTTGCCGCCGCGCTGGGCCGGGTCGGCTATCCCGAGCCGCGTGTCCGTTCGCCCGGCTACGAAACGCTGTTGCGCACGATCGTCGGTCAACAGGTGAGCGTTGCCGCCGCTACGTCCATGTGGCGCAAGCTGGAAGCGGAACTGGGAGAGGGCTGCACGCCGGAAGCGCTGCTGGCGCGCGATTTCGACGCATTGCGCGCCTGCGGTCTGTCTCGTCAGAAACAGAGCTATGCGCGCAGCTTGGCCGAGATGGTTGTGTCGGGCGCGCTCGACCTGCATGCCCTGCCCGCCGATGATGAGGAAGCGATCGCACAGTTGGTGAAGGTCAACGGCATAGGGCGCTGGTCCGCGGAAATCTACCTGTTGTTCGCGGAGGGGCGGCCCGACATCTGGCCCGCCGGCGATCTGGCGGTGCAGATCGAGGTCGGGCGCATCATGGGACTGTCCGAGCGGCCGGGCGAAAAACAGGTACGGGCACTGGCCGAGCGCTGGCGGCCTCATCGCGGTGCAGCGGCAATCATGGCCTGGCACCATTATAACAGCAAAATGGACGTGCTTGGCTAAAGCGGCGGGATAGGGTCACATTTTGTGACTCTCCGGCGGGCATCACGACTTGTCGAACTCGGCCGCCGGTTGCGTGGTGCAACCGGCGGCCGAGGAAAGCTGACGAAGGACGACCCAATTCAGCGGCAGCGGACCTGGCTATTCTGCTGATCGATCGACTTGCCTGCAAGTGCGCCAAGCGCGCCGCCGATCAATGTGCCGACGGTGCGCGAACGGCCGCCGTCGATCACATTGCCGAGAATGCCGCCACCGGCCGCGCCGATGATGAGACCCGTCGTGCCATCGTTGCGCTTGCAATAATATTTGCCGTCATTGCCGCGATAAACGCGATCGTCGCTGGCCAGAACACGCTCCTGATAATTTGGTCCTGCGCGATAATAACGGGCAGGATCATAACCATTTTCGTCGCGCTCGTCATTATAGGCACCCTGGTTGTAGCGATTGGGTGCATCGCGGTAGCCGCCCTGATAGCTGCCCTGTCCACCGCGCGAGCGCGACTGGACATACCGGTCATATTCGGTACGGAAAGTCGCCAACTCACTGTCGAAACGCGCCTGCGCCTGGGCAAAGCGGTCTTCATCGGCGCGGCTCTGGGCCATGGCTGACGGCGCGAGCGCTACGCAGCAAGTGGCGGCCAATGCAAGAAGTCGAGGGGTGCGGGACATGATCTTTCTCCAATCTAGACGTCTGCGCGCTTAACGAACGGCGGACCGGATCGTTGCGCTACCGCTTCAAGACTGAACCGCCGCTGACACGGATGGCGCGTCGAGAAATAACTGGTCAGCCCTTGCGCCAGGCGCGCCTGATGCCGATGACATGTCGATCAATCGAAAAGGCATGCTACATGACCCATCCACCAGCCCGCTACATCGTCATGAACCATAACGGCGAATGGAAAATCAACCTCAACAATCGCTATTTCGGCCCGTTCGTTACTCAGGAGGCCGCTATAGCCGTGGCGACCGAGACCGCGCGCAAGGCCGAAACAGATGGCCACCCCTCTTCGGTGTTGCTGATGGAGGGCAACAGCTTCACGCCGGTCTGGACGAAAGCCGACGATACCGCTTGAAACCCCTACCCTGCAGTCCATGGAAGAACAGAGCAGGATGCCGGGATGCCAAGCGCTATAAATCACCCCGCCCGTTGAGGAAGGAGGCCAACCAGGCCGCAGCCTTCGCAGGCGATTGTTTCTGACTGTTCCTGTCCACGCGATAATTGGCCTGCCGCATCGCGGCCACCGGGATATGGCCGATCAGGGGGCGAAGCGCGGCGATAAACCGGCGATCCCCGGCGTGGCGCTTGCCGACCAGCAGCAGCGCGTCATAGGCGGGCATCGCCTGTCTGGGATCAGCAAGCGCGACCAGCTTGTCCGCAGCTATGCGCCCGTCGGACGAGAAAGCAGCGATCACGTCGACCCGGTTCGAGGCGAGTGCATTATACATCATCGTCGGCTGAAACGGCCGGGCTTCGGCAAAACGCATCGGATAAGCGGCCTTTACCAAGCGCCATTCGGGCCGTTCGAGAAATTCGATATCGGTGCCGAGGCGCAGGTCGGGCGAGCGGGCCGCGAGATCGTCGAGCGTGCGCAGGCCAGTTTCGGGCCTGGTCACGAACGCATAGGCATTTTCAAAGCCCAGTGGGCCAAGTTGGGTCACGCCACGCTCTTTTCGTACCCATTGTCCGATGGCTGCGATCATCTGCTTGCGCGGGAGCATGTCGTCGCGCTTCATCTCGTTGGTCCAGATCGTGCCGGCATAATCGACATAGACGTCGATATCGCTGGCGGCGAGTGCGCGGAAGATGACGGCCGAGCCAAGCCCTTCACGATAGCGCACACGATAGCCGGCCCTTTCCAGCCATGCGCCGATCAGTTGGGCAAGGATATATTGTTCCGAGAAATTCTTTGCGCCAATGGTCACGACCGCCCCCTGGGTGCGCGCCAGCGGGGCGAGCGCGAGAGCCAGGCCCGTAAGCAGCAGGACGAGGGCAGTGAAAGTTGGACCGCGTTTGCATCGCCGCAGGCCAAGTTCGACAAGGCCGAGCAGCGCATCGACGGCAAGGGCGAGGATGGCGGAGGCGAAACAGCCGGTGAGGACCAGTGGCCAGTCCTGCGTCTGAAGGCCGGCAAAGATCAGGTCGCCCAGACAAGATGCGCCGACCGTCGTCGCAAGTGTCGCCGCGCCGATCGTCCAGACCGCTGCGGTGCGAATACCCGCCATCGCCACCGGCAGCGCGAGCGGAGTCTCGACCAGGCGCAGCTTCTGGAGCGGTGTCATGCCGACACCGTCGGCGGCCTCGATCAGCGCCGGATCGATTGTGACGAGGCCGGTGACGGCGTTGCGCAGGATCGGCAGCAGCGCATAGAGGGTCAGTGCAAGCAAGGCGGGCAGAAAGCCGAGCGACGGCAGCCCGCCGCCAACCAGCGCCGAGAGCGCGAGCAGAACGGGATAGAAGAGCGCCAGCAGGGCGAGTGCCGGAATCGTCTGGACCAGACTGGCAAGACCGAGCGCGATCCGCGCCAGCGCGGGACGGCGCGCTGCGGCGACGCTGAGCGGCAGGCCGATCAGGAGCGCAAGGCCCAGCGCCGCGAAGCTGAGCTGGATATGCGCGGCGAGCAGTTCAGGCAGGCGGACGAAAGCGGCGGTCATGACCGGGCCAGCGCGCTCAGCCGTTCGGCCTGATCACGCGGGACCGCGACCAGCGCCTGCACGGCGGAGCCGCCCTCCCCCGCCAGCAGGGCGGCGGGGGTGGCGTCGGCCGCGACCCGTCCCCTCTCCATCACGACGATGCGATCGGCGATCAGCAGCGCCTCGGCCATGTCGTGCGTCACCATAACGGTGGTGAGGTGCAGGCGGTCGTGCAGCGCGCGATAGGTGGTGGCCAGGCCGTCGCGGGTCACGGGATCGAGCGCGCCGAACGGTTCGTCCATCAGCATGATCGCAGGTCCGGTCGCCAACGCGCGGGCGACGCCGACGCGCTGCGCCTGCCCGCCGGAGAGTTGCGCGGGCAGGCGGGTGGCGAGCGCTTGCGGCAGGTCCACCAAATCGAGCAACTCGGCGACACGATTGCCCGCACCCTGCCCGGCGATGCGCAGGCCGATGGCGATATTGGCGGCGACGTCCATATGCGGGAACAGGCCGACATTCTGGAACACATAGCCGATGCGGCGGCGCAGTTGGTGCGGCGGGCCGGCTGCCACGTCGCTGCCCGCCAGTTCGACGCTGCCGGAGGTCGGGACGACCAGCCGGTTGACGGTCTTGAGCAGGGTCGATTTGCCCGATCCCGAGCGGCCCACCAGCGCGACAAAGCTGCCCGATGCGATAGCGAGGGTGACGCCGTCGACCGCATGCGTCTCGCCATAGGCTTTCCGCACATCCGTGAAGCGGATCGCGGGTGTCGAGTCCTCGTCAGGCGGCAAGCGCGTCGATCTGGGTCGCAAGGTCGATGTCGCGCCGCGACAGGCCGCCCGCGTCATGCGTGGTCAGGACGATATGGACGCGGCCATAGACATTCGACCATTCGGGATGATGATCGGCCTTTTCCGCCAGCAGCGCGACACTGGTCATAAAGCCGAACGCCGCGACGAAGGTGGGGAAGGAAAAGGTGCGGGCGATACCATCGGGATCGCCCTGCGGCATCCATTCGGGCAGTGTCGTCAGCGCGACGGCGCGCTCTTCGTCGGTCAGTTTCTCGATCACTTAGGTCTATCCTCGATGCTGGCGTCCCCGCCCCCTTTATCCTATGCCGCCAGAATGACAGGGCAAGGGCAAAGCCAGACTTTCGCGCCGGATACGGCCAGGATCGAGACGCTTGCCCGCGCCGCCCTGTCGGACGCGGACATGCACGCGCTTGAGGATATAGCCGCCACATGAGTGTGGCTTATCTGCATCTTGATGGCATTAGCTGTGCGCGGGGTGGGCGGATCCTGTTTCGTGGGTTCTCGCTAACGCTGGAGCCAGGACAAAGCGTCCTGCTGCGCGGTCCCAACGGGATCGGCAAATCGAGCCTGATCCGGATCGCCGCCGGGCTGCTGCCCGCCTTTACCGGGAGCGTGACCCGCGAAGGACGGGTGGCGATGAGCGACGAGGCGCTGGCGCTTGACGGAGACCAGCCGCTGCGGCGGGCGCTGGGTTTCTGGGCTGGGATCGACGGGGGTGATGTCGCGCCGGCGCTGGAGGCGCTGGGTCTCCTGGCGCTTGGCGATATTCCGGTGCGGATGCTGTCGACCGGGCAGCGCAAGCGGGCGATGCTGGCACGGGTGGTGGCGAGCGGCGCGCCGATCTGGCTGCTCGACGAACCGGCCAACGGGCTGGACAGCGCGTCGCAGGATTTGCTGGGACTATGCCTGGCGCGGCATGTGGCGCGCGGCGGGATCATCCTGGCGGCGTCGCACCAGCCTCTCCCATTGACAGATGCGCGGACGATCGACCTCGACGCCTATGCGCCGGTGGCGGCGTGAGGGTGCTGGCGCTGTTGATACGGCGCGATGTGGCGCAGGCGTGGCGCGGTGGCGGGATAGGGATGCCGGTGGCCTTCCTGCTGCTGGTGGCGGCGCTGTTTCCCTTTGCGGTCGGGCCGGACGCGGCGCTGCTGGCGCGGGCGGGCGGCGGGATGCTGTGGATCGCGGCCCTGCTCGCCAGCCTGTTGCCGGTGGACCGGTTGATCGCGCCGGATCGCGATGCCGGGGTGCTGGATCAACTGGTGCTGCGCGGGGTGAGCGACGAGGCGATCATCGTGGCAAAGCTGGGCGCGCACTGGCTGGGCTTCGGGCCGCCGCTGATGCTGGCGGCGCTGCCCGCCGCCGCGCTGCTGAGGCTGGACGTCGAGACGATCCTGAGGCTGGAGATCGGCCTTGCGATCGGGACCCCGGCGCTGGCGGCGCTGGGACTGATGGTCAGCGCGCTGACGGCGGGGCTGCGGTCGAGCGGGGCGCTGGCGGGATTGCTGGCGCTGCCGCTGGCGGTGCCGCTGCTGATCTTCGGCGCGGGATCGCTGACGCAGGGATCGGGCGCGGCGCTGAAGTTGCTGGCGGCGGTGGCGTTGCTGCTGGTGGCGATCACGCCCTTTGCGGGCGGGGCGGCGCTGCGGGCCGGGCGGGAATAAGCCTTAGCTTCGCACATTTCCCTCCGATTTAATCATATTATTACAAGGTTCGGAAATTTCACGAAAGGCATGATGGTTGAGGGCGGACAGTAAGAAAGAGCCGTTTCGCCCTTTTAACGCTTCGCCGCTTTGTAGGACAGTCAACGCGCCCAGCGCGCCCAGATCGCCGTGGGCAGCAGCAGCCCCCGCGCTTCCTCCCGCACCGCCAGTTCGCCCGCCTCGACCGTGCCGGGGAGATCGGCGAAAGCCTGTTTCAGCAATGCGCCGATTGCAAGTGCGGACATGCGCACCGCATAGACCGTCAGGAAAAGGAACCGGCTGTCGGCGTCGAGCAACTGCCGGCAGTCGGCGATCAGCCTGGGCAGATCCTCCTCAAGCCGCCAGACTTCGCCCTCAGGACCGCGGCCATATTTGGGCGGATCGAGCAATATGCCGTCATAGCGGCGGCCGCGCCGGACTTCGCGCGCGGTGAATTTGGCGGCGTCGTCGACGATCCAGCGGATCGGTTTTTCCGCCATGCCCGAAAGCGCGGCATTGTCGCGGCCGGCATTGACCGATTTCTTCGACGCGTCGACATGCACCATCTGCGCGCCCGCATCGGCCATGGCAAGGGTGCCTACGCCGGTATAGCCGAACAGGTTCAGCACCTGCGGCTCGGCCTTGTCGGCGACGCGGCCGCGCATCCAGTCCCAGACCGGGGCCATGTCCGGGAAAAAGCCGAGATGGCGGAAGGGGGTGCAACTGGCCTGAAAAGTCACATCGTCCCACCGGAGCGGCCAGCCTTCCTTCGGCACCGGCCTGTCATAATACCAGCGCCCGCCGCCTTCATCGTCCGATCCGGGGATGAATTCGCCGTCGGCGCTCCAGTCATCGGTCGCGGGCGTCCACATCGCCTGTGGTTCGGGACGGATGAAGCGATAGGCACCATAGCGTTCCAGCTTCCGCCCGTTGCCCGAGTCGATCAGGCCATAATCGGACCAGGGTTCGCCGATGAGGGTTTGCAACTCCATCCTGAAAATCCGTTCGCCCTGAGCCTGTCGAGGGACCCTAGTGTCTTGAAGAAGGACTGGGCTTCGACAGGCTCAGCCCGAACGGGGATGGTGAAATCAGCCGCGCGGTGTCGCCCGCTCCGCGACATAGGCGCTGATCGCCTCGAACGTGCCGGGCAGCTTCACATAGCTTTCCTCGCGATCGAACAGCGAACCGACGCGCGGCGGAAGCGGCGGGGTTGGGCGAACATCTCATCCTGGCAAATTCCGAA
>CAXUEQ010000012.1:39072-45134 GCA_964250175.1 uncultured Sphingobium sp.
CGCGGCGGAAGCGGCGGGCGAACGCCGGTGGCGCGTTCGACCGCATCGGGGAATTTCGCGGCATGGGCGGTGGCGAGCGTGACGATGGGGATGGTCGGATCGAGATCGGCCCCGCGCGCGGCGGCAAGACCGATGGCGGTGTGCGGATCGATGATCTGGTTCGCCGAATCGTGCGCCCAGCGCATGGCAAGAGCCATGCCGTCCGCGTCGATGCGGGCGGAGGTCAGAAGGTGCGCGGCGCCGTCGCGCTGGGCGTTGGTCAGGCGCATGGCGCGTGTGCTCTCGAAACCTTTCATCTGCCCGGCCAGCGCAAGGCCGTCGCGGCCGCCGGCGTCGAACAGCAGCCGTTCGAAGTTGCTGCTGACCTGAATGTCCATGCTGGGCGTGGCGGTCGGGACGACGCTGCCCTGGCTATAGTCGCCCTCGCCGAGCGCGCGGTGGAGGATATCGTTGACGTTGGTGGCGACGATCAGCCGGGCGACGGGCAGGCCCATCTGTGCGGCGACATAGCCGGCGAAGACATCGCCGAAATTGCCCGTCGGCACCGCGAAGGCGATCGCGCGGCCCGGCGCGCCGAGGCGGACGGCGGCGTAGAAATAATAGACGACCTGCGCCATCAGCCGCGCCCAGTTGATGCTGTTGACGGCGGACAGGTTGAATCGGGACGAGACGACGGGATCGTTGAACATGCGCTTCACCAGCGCCTGTGCATCGTCGAAGCTGCCGTCGATCGCGATATTATGGACGTTGGGCGCACGCACGGTGGTCATCTGGCGGCGCTGCACGTCGCTGACCCGGCCATCGGGGTGAAGCATGAAGATGTCGATCTTTTCGCGGCCCGCGACCGCATCGATCGCCGCCGAGCCGGTATCGCCCGAGGTCGCGCCGACGATGGTCAGATGATCGTCGCGGCGCGAGAGGAAACGCTCGAACAACTGGCCGAGCAATTGCAGCGCGACATCCTTGAAAGCCAGCGTGGGACCATGGAACAGTTCCAGCAACCAGTGCCGGTGATCGAGCTGGACCAGCGGCGTGACGGCATCATGGCTGAAGCGGCCATAGGCGGCGGTGCACAGGTCGCGCAATTCCTCCTCGGAGAGGCTGTCCGCGACGAAGGGCGCCATCACGCGGACGGCGGTTTCGACATAGGAAAGGCCCGCCAGCGCGGCGATCGCGTCGGGCGTGAAGGACGGCCAGCGTTCCGGCAGATAGAGGCCGCCATCGGACGCGAGGCCCGCCAGCGTCACATCCTCGAACCCGAGCGCCGGTGCGCTCCCCCTGGTGCTGACATATTTCATGGGGTCGCGCGGTAGCGGCACCGGGCGACAGGAGCAAGCGTTTAGGGGGTTTGGGACGGCTTCTGCCGCCGCTTCCAGACTGCGATGCCGTAGATGACCAGCGCGATGGCGGCGAAGAGGAACCATTGCACGGCGTAAGCCAGATGATTGTTGGGGATGTCCGCGACATTGGGCGGAGCCGATGCCTTCAGGCCCGGCGCGGGATCGCGGGCAATGAGCATGGGGCGGAGCGGTCGCGGCTTTTCGAACAGGCGCGAGAGGAGCGCGCGATGATCGGGTTCCTCTGAAACCCATCCGGCGACCTGTCCACCGTCCCAGCGCGGCGGCTGGCCGGGGCGCGGGGCAATGCCCATGTTGACAAGGACGCCAGGCCCTTCGGCGCCGGTCGCGCATTGCGCGATCTGGCGAAAACCGACCGATCCGTCGGTGGCGCGGCCGGCCTCCTCGTTCCACACCGCGACGCGCAGGCAATGGATGGAGGATTTGCGGAACAGCAGGGCAGGCTCCACCGGGGGCAATATGGGGAAGGCGACGGCGGGGCGGGCGGGATTGGCGCTGACCAAGGCGATCATCGCTTCCTTTTCGATGCGGCGATCGAGCTGCCAGACGCCCAGCAGGATCATGATCGCGACGGCGGCGAGCACGAGGAGCGTGGGGAAGATCGGGATATGCTTCATCGGGCCACGGACTCCGCGACGACCAGCGTGCCTTCATGCGCCTTGTGTCGATATTCGAGGTGGAGCAGCGCGCCCTTGGCGACGCGGAGCAGGCTAATGACCGCGACCAGGGTGAGCGGGAGCCAGAGCAGGATATGCACCCAGAAGGTCGGGTGCACCCTGACCTCCGTCACGACGGCCATGGCGGTGACGACCGCGCCGACAATCAGGATCAGGAAGGCGGCCGGGCCGTCGCCGACATTGAACTGGGCGCGGTCCAGCGCACAGACCGGGCAGCGCGGCCGGAAGGAGAGCAGCCCGGAAAACAGGGTGCGCGCGCCGCATTGGGGACACAGGCCCTGCGCGGCGGCAAGAAAAAGGGGCATGATGTGCGTCATGCCCCGATCCCTACCCTGCCCGCCCGGAAGCGAGAAGAGCTATTCTTGTTGCGTTATCAACCGCGCCGATCACCCGCCGTGGATCGGCGCGCCCCAGCCGCCCCAGACATAGACGGCGCAGAAAAGGAACAGCCAGACGACATCGACGAAATGCCAGTACCAGGCGGCGGCCTCGAAACCGAAATGCTGGCGGGGCGTGAAGTCGCCCCTGTAGGTGCGGACCAGGTTCACGATCAGAAAGATCGTGCCGATGATGACGTGGAAGCCGTGAAAGCCGGTCGCCATGTAGAAGCCCGAACTATAGGGCGAGCCGCCGAACGGAAAGGGCGCGTGAATATATTCATAAGCCTGGATGCTTGAAAAGAGCAGGCCGAGCAGGATCGTCGCCCACAGACCTTTTTTGAGGCCGTCGCGATCGCCATGGATCAGCGCGTGATGCGCCCAGGTGACGGTGGTGCCCGAGCAGAGCAGGATCAGCGTGTTGAGCAAGGGCAGCTCGAACGCGTTCATCACCTCGATGCCCTTGGACGGGAAAGCGCCCGCGATCGGGGCCAGCGCGCTGGGGAATAGCGAAAAGTCGAAAAAGGCCCAGAACCAGCCGACGAAGAACATGACTTCCGACGCGATGAACAGGATCATGCCGTAACGCAGATGCAACTGGACGACCGGGGTATGATCGCCGGCATGCGCTTCGTCGATCACGTTCGACCACCAACTGAACATCGTATACAGGACGCCGGCAACGCCCATCAGGAAGACATAACCGCCATGGGCCGGCATCGCATCCGGATGCATCCACATGATCGCGCCGAAGGCCAGGACCAGCGCCGACATCGAGCCGAGGAACGGCGTGATGCTGGGCGGGAGAATATGGTAATCGTGGTTCTTGGCGCCTGCCATCGTCTTTATCCCTGTTTAGCGCTTCGGCCCGTTCGCGTCCGTGCCAATATCCTGTGGTCGAGCCTTAGCTTGGCTTCCTGTTCTTCTCAACCGGGTAGAAGGTATAGCTCAAGGTAATTTCCTGCGTATCCTTGTTGTCGGGATCCTTCATGATCTTCGGATCGACATAATAGATCACCGGCATGCGGACTTCCTCGCCGGGCTTCAGCGTCTGCTCCGTGAAACAGAAACACTGGATTTTCGTGAAATAGGCACCGGCCTGCGTCGGGGTCACATTATAGGCGGCGGTGCCGGTCACGGGCTTGTCGGACATGTTCTTCGCCACGAAGATCGCCAGTGTCTTGGCGCCGATCGTGATCGTCTGGGTGGCATGTTCGGGATAGAATTGCCATGGCATGCCCGGCGCGACGTTGGAATCGAAGCGCACCGACATCGTGTAGCCGTCGGCGACCTTCACATGGGTCGCCGCTTCGGCGCGCTGTGTCGTGCCGCCATAGCCGGTCTGCTCGCAGAACATGCGGTAGAGCGGCACGGCGGCAAAGCCCAGGCCCAGCATGGCGAGCGCGAACAGCAGCATGACGATCAGGCTGCGCCGGTTGCGGACCGCGAGCGAGGCCGGCGCGCCATTTGCGGTGACGAGGCCCATCAGTGCTGGCCCATCTTGGCGATGGTGATCGCGTAGAAAAGGATGACGAGCGCGCCAAGGATGAGCCCGGTGACGATCGAGCGCGCCTTCTGGCGGGCGCGGACCTGCTTTTCCTCTTCGGGGGTCATGCGAACACCCAATGATCGACCACGACCGCGCCGAACAGCAGGAAGAGGTAGAGAATCGAATACTTGAACAGACGCCGCTCCGGACCCATCCTGCTCTGGTCGCTTTCGCGGCGGATCGCCACCTGGAAGGCGAAGACGGCGAACAGCCCGGTCGCCAGCAGCGCCACGGTGCCGTAGAGCGCGCCGGTGAGGCCAAGCAAGACGGGAGCCATGGCGGCGGCGCCCATGATCGCGGTGTAGAGACCGATCTGGCGGCGGGTGGCCACCTCGCCCGCGACGACCGGCAGCATCGGGAAGCCGGCGGCGGTATAATCGGTGTTGACGAAGAGCGCGAGGGACCAGAAATGCGGCGGGGTCCAGAAGAAGACGAGCGCGAACAGGGCGACCGGCAGCGCGCTGATGTCGCCGGTCACCGCCGCCCAGCCGATCAGCGGCGGAAAGGCGCCGGCCGCGCCGCCGATCACGATATTCTGCGCGGTGCGCGGTTTCAGCCAGATCGTGTAGACGACGACATAGAAGAGGATCGAGAAAGCGAGAATGCCCGCCGCCAGCCAGTTGGTGGCGAGGCCGAGCAGCACGACCGAAAAGACCGACAGGCCGACGCCGAAATGCAGGGCCGACTGACGGTCCATGCGCCCGGCGGGCAGCGGCCGGTTGGCGGTGCGCTTCATCTTCGTGTCGGCATCGGCCTCATACCATTGGTTGAGCGCCCCGGCCCCGCCCGCGCCGAGCGCGATGCACAGGATGGTCGTGAAGGCGAGCACCGGATGAATGGCGCCCGGCGCAACGAGCAGGCCGCACAGGCCGATGAAGACGACAAGCGTCATCACCCGCGGCTTGGTCAGCGCCAGGAAATCGCGCCAGTGCGCGGGCATGATAAGCGAATCGAACGTAGCGGTCGTCATACCGGTTCCTGCACCGCTGTCGTTGCGGCCAATGGGACCGGAAGCGAACATCGTCCGCTCCCGGTCGGCATTTGGTTAGTGATGCCCAGCGTCGTCTATAATGGGCAGCGTCTCGAACTGGTGGAAAGGCGGCGGGCTGGTCAATGTCCATTCCAGCGTCGTCGCGCCTTCGCCCCAAGGATTGTCGGCCGCCTTCTTGCCCGCCGCGAGCGACCAGATGATATTGATGAAGAAGATCACCATGCCCGCCGCCATGATCTCGTAGCCATGGCTCGCCAGTTCGTTCCACTTGGCGAAGGCGACATTATAGTCGGGGATGCGGCGCGGCATACCCGACAGGCCGAGGAAATGCATCGGGAAGAACAAAACGTTCACGCCGACGAAGAACACCCAGAAATGCAGTTGGCCGAGAAACTCGTTATACATCTTGCCCGACATTTTCGGGAACCAGTAGTAGAAGCCGCAGAACAGCCCGAACACCGCGCCCAGCGACAGCACATAATGGAAGTGGGCGACGACATAATAGGTGTCGTGCATCACGTCGTCGACGCCGCCATTGGCCAGCACCACACCGGTGACGCCGCCCACGGTGAAGAGGAAGATGAAGCCGATCGCCCAGACCATCGGCGTCTTGAAACTCAGCGAGCCGCCCCACATGGTGGCGATCCACGAGAAGATCTTGATGCCGGTCGGCACCGCGATGACCATCGTCGCGGCGGTGAAATACATCTTCACATTCACCGACATGCCGGTGGTGAACATATGGTGCGCCCACACGACGAAGCCGACCGCGCCGATCGCGACCATGGCATAGGCCATGCCGAGATAGCCGAAGACCGGCTTGCGGCTGAAGGTCGAGATCACTTGGCTGACGATACCGAAGCCGGGAAGGATCATGATGTAGACTTCTGGGTGACCGAAGAACCAGAAGAGATGCTGATACAGCTCCGGATCGCCGCCGCCCGCCGCGTCGTAGAAGGTGGTGCCGAAGTTGCGGTCGGTCAGCAGCATCGTGATCGCGCCGGCGAGAACCGGCAGCGCGAGCAGCAGCAGGAAGGCCGTGACCAGCACCGACCAGACGAACAGCGGCATCTTGTGGAGCGTCATGCCCGGCGCGCGCATGTTGAAGAT
>CAXUEQ010000013.1:0-44813 GCA_964250175.1 uncultured Sphingobium sp.
CGCAACGGACGCGCGCGGCCGCTCACGATGCTGATCGTATCAAGCCGCCTGTCGACGACGCTGACCGCCGATCGGGTGCTGGTGCTGTCGGCGGGCAGGATCGTCGCCGAGGGGACACATGCGGAACTGGCGGCCGGCAATGCAGCCTATCGCGGGCTGATGGGTATTTGAGATGAACGCATTCAGGGGCGACAGCGCGCTTTCCGAGATCGAGCTGGAAGAAAAATTCGCCCGCAAGGCGTTGAACCGGAGCATGGTGCGCCGCCTGTTGCCGCTGGTCGCGCCGGTCAGGAAACAGATTGCGGCGGTGATCGGGATCGAACTGATCCAGGTGCTGGTGATTTTCGCCCGGCCGTTGCTGATCGGCCTGGTCATCGACCGGGGCCTGCGCCATGGCGGGGCTGGTGGCGGCGCGGGCGTGAATTTCCCGCTGATCGGCTGGGCCTGCGCAGGACTGGCGGCGACCTGGGGCGCGCGCTTCATCCTTGGCGGCCTGTCGCAATATTTTGCGGGGACGGCGGCGATCCGGGTGCTGAACGACTTGCGCGTACGCGTCTTCACCCATGTCCAGACATTGAGCGTCGGCTATTTCGATCGCACCAAGGCGGGACGCATCATCGCGCGCGCCGACCGCGACGTCGATACGCTGGAGCCGCTGCTGATCCAGGGACCGCCGGAGTTTCTGTCGGCCGTGTTGCGGTTGCTCATTTCCGGCGCGCTGCTCTGGGCGCTGGCGCCGGCGCTGTTGCTGGGGCTGGCGGGGGTCGTCCCGTTACTGATCGGCGCGACGATATTGTTCAAGCGGCTGGCGCAACGCAGTTGGGCGCGGGTCGCTGAAAATCGCAGCCGCTTCACCGCCCATCTGGTCGAGACGGTAGCGGCTGTGCGACTGATAAAGCAGGCAGGCCGCGAGCAGGACAATCTCGAAAAATATAGCGGGCTGCTCCAAGACTTCAACCATGCGCTGATCCGCGGGTCGATCCGGTCGGGATGGTTCGCGCCCTTCACCGGCCTGCTGACGACGATCGGCATCGCGCTGACGCTGGTGATCGGCGGGCGCGGGATTGCGCTGGGCACGTTGACGCTGGGCGAACTGACGCAGAGCCTTTTCTACGTCTTTCTGTTCCTGGCCCCGTTGCAGGAGTTCAGCGATCTGTTCGAGCGTTTCGGCAACGGCACCGCCTGTGCCCAGCGCATCTTCCTGATGCTTGACACCGAACCGGATATTGTCGACGCGGCGACGCCGATGCAGTTGCCCAGGCTGCGCGGCGACATAGAATTTCGCGACGTACGCTTTGGCTATCATCCGGCAAAGCCGGTCATCCATGGTCTCAACCTGCATATTTCGGCAGGCGAGGTGCTGGCGATCGTCGGGCCGACCGGCCATGGCAAGAGCACGCTGGTCCAATTGCTGACGCGCTTTTACGACGTGGATTCTGGCGCGGTGCTGATCGACGGGCATGACATCAGGACAATCGCGGAGGCCAGCCTGCGCCGGCAGGTCGGGCTGGTGCCGCAGGACAATGTGCTGTTCGGCGGGACGGTGCTGGACAATTTGCGGCTGGCCAAGCCGGATGCGACCGATGGCGAGCTGATCGAGGCCGCGCGCCGGATCGGGGCCGACGCGGTTCTGGAAGTGCTCCCGCACGGCTATCATACGCAGGTCGGAGCGCTGGGGGGACAGCTCAGTCAGGGGCAACGGCAACTCGTCTGCCTGGTGCGCGCCTATCTGGCCGATCCGGCGGTGCTCGTGTTGGACGAAGCCACCTCCGCCGTGGATGTCAGCACCGAGCGCCGCATTCAAAAGGCGCTGCGCGTGGTGTGCGCGGGGCGCACATCGGTCATCATCGCGCATCGGCTGGCCACGATCCGGCAGGCTGATCGCATCGCCGTGATCCGCGATGGCGCGATCGTGGAACTGGGGGCGCATGACGCGCTGATTGCCCGCGCGGGGCCTTATGCCACGCTGTTCGGCGCCTATGCGGCGGCAGGTAAGGCTGCGGAAATGGCGGCGGGTGCGGACAATGCGCCGGTCAGGCTTTCGGGGTGATGATCGCCTTGTTCCAAGACCCTATCGATATTCAAACAGGCTATAATATCGACCAGCTCTAAAATTCGATTCCGGCTTGCGCCTTTACGCCCTGTTCGCGGAAGGGGTGCTTGACCAGCGTCATGTCGGTCACCAGGTCGGCCATGTCGATCAGTGGTTCGGGGGCGTTGCGGCCTGTGACGATGACATGGGTCTTTTCGGGCTTGGCCCTGAGCACATCCAATATTTCGTCGAGCGGCAGATAATCGTAGCGCAGGACGATATTCAGCTCGTCGGCCAGCACCATGTCATAGGCAGGATCGGCGATCATGCGCTTGACCACCTCCCATGCCTTGCGCGCCGAGGCGATATCGGCGGCACGATCCTGCGTGTCCCAGGTGAAGCCGTCGCCCATGGGCAGAAATTCGATAGTGTCGGGGAAGCGATCGAACACCGCCTTTTCGCCGGTCTCCATCGCGCCTTTCACGAACTGGACCACGCCGACTTTCTTGCCATGACCGATCGCGCGCACGACCATGCCCAGCGCGGCGGTGGTCTTGCCCTTGCCCTTGCCGGTATGGACGATGATCAGGCCCTTCTCCACCGTCTTGCCGGCGACGATTTTATTGTGCGCGGCCTGCCTCTTCTTCATTTTTTCAGCATGGTCTTCATCGGTGCGTTCGGTCATGGCGATGTTCCTGTGAGCGGTGCAGGCGACAGGCCTGTCGTTGGTCGGGCGGCTCTGTCAGGCTGGATATACTCGCATTCTTTGTGGCACGAAGCCGATCTCCTGATCGACATGACAGGCGCCGCCGTCCGGGAGGATCAGTTCGACCAGATGATCGCCGGACAGCCTGGCTTCCGCCCAGGCGCGGCCGTTCCTCTGCCGGATCTGAACGATGGTGGCGTCGATGCCGCCTGTCGCCGGTTCCACCAGCGCGACTTCATGAGGGCGAAAGCACAAGCGTCCCTCACCGGACCAGGCGGGAACCGGGGCTGACGCCACGGCCTGCCCCAGGCAGAAAAGCTGGCCATCGCGCACATCCACCGGCACTATGCTGCCTTCGCCGACAAAATCAAAGACGAACGCCGACGCCGGGTTTTCGTAGATTTCCTGCGGCGACGCGATCTGTTCGATGCGGCCGTCCTTCATGACGACCACACGGTCGGCCAGTTCGAGCGCTTCTTCCTGATCGTGCGTGACGAAGATCGATGTCAGGCCCATTTGCTTGTGCAGGTCGCGCAGCCAGCGACGCAGGTCCTTGCGCACCTTGACGTCGAGCGCGCCGAACGGTTCGTCCAGCAGCAGGAGCCGTGGCTCGACGGCGAGCGCGCGGGCAAGCGCGACGCGCTGGCGCTGGCCGCCCGAGAGCTGCGCGGGATAGCGTTTGCCCAGCGCCTTGAGCTGGACGATATCGAGCAGGGCGTCAACACGCGCGGCTATGACGGCGCGGGCGGGCCGGTCGCGGCGCTTGCGGACGGTGAGGCCGAAGGCGATGTTTTCCGCCACCGTCATATGTTTGAACAGGGCATAATGCTGAAAGACGAAACCGATGTGGCGCTGCGCGACGCCGATGCCGGTGACGTCCTGATCGTCGAACCAGACCGTTCCTTCGGTCGGGGAGTCCAGCCCGGCCATGATCCGCAGCAAGGTCGTCTTTCCCGACCCCGACGGCCCGAGTAATGCCAGAAATTCTCCAGGTTGCGCTTCTAGGGCGATCGCATCCAGAGCCTGGAACGCGCCGAAAGTCTTGCTGATGCCGTCGAGCCTGATGCTCAATGCGCCGATCCTTTGCCATGATAGCCATAGCGCCACTCCAGCCCGCTCTTGAGGATGAGCGTGACGATGGCGAGCAGCGCGAGAAGGGACGCCACGGCAAAGGCTGCGGCGAAATTATATTCATTGTAGAGAATTTCGACATGCAGCGGCATGGTGTTGGTCTTGCCCCTGATATGGCCCGAAACCACGGACACCGCGCCGAACTCGCCCATCGCCCGCGCGTTGCAGAGCAGCACGCCGTAGAGCAGCCCCCAGCGGATATTGGGCAGCGTCACATGCCAAAAGGTCTGCCATCCCGATGCGCCCAGCGATAGCGCGGCTTCCTCGTCGGTCTTGCCCTGCTCGGCCATCAGCGGAATCAATTCGCGCGCGACGAACGGAAAGGTCACGAAGATCGTCGCCAGCACGATGCCCGGCACGGCGAAAATGATTTCGATGTCATGCGCCCGCAGGAAGCCGCCGAACCACCCCTGCGCGCCGAACAGCAGAACATAGATGAGGCCCGACACGACCGGGGAGACCGAGAAGGGCAGGTCGATCAGCGTGCCGAGCAGGCCCTTGCCGCGAAATTCATATTTGGTCATCGCCCAGGCGGCCGATATGCCGAAGACGATGTTGAGCGGCACACTGATCGCGGCGACCATCAGCGTCAGCCGGATCGCGATCAGGGAATCGGGATCGGTGATCGCCTGCAGATAGACGCCCGGCCCTTGCGAAAAAGCCTCCACGAATACCGAAATCAGCGGCATCACGATGACGAGGCCAAGAAATCCGACGCCTGCGCCGATCAGCAACATGGGCGTCAGGCGATGATCGCGCGGGTCGATCTTCTTTCCCGTCATGCGGCCATCCGCCTTCGCGTCCACAGTTGCAGCAGATTGGTGAACAGCAGCATCAGGAAGGAGAGGAACAGCATGACGCATGCGATCGCGGTCGCGCCGGGATAGTCATATTGTTCAAGTTGCGTCACGATGAGCAGGGGCGCTATTTCCGACCGGTAGGGCATGTTGCCGGCAATAAAGATCACCGAGCCATATTCGCCGATGCCGCGCGCAAAGGCGAGCGCAAAGCCGGTCAGGAGCGCGGGAAAGATCGCGGGAAACACGATGCGCGCGAAGGTCTGGCGGGGCGATGCGCCCAGCGATGCCGCCGCCTCCTCGACATCCGCGCCAAGGTCGGACAGCACCGGTTCGACCGCGCGCACGACGAAGGGGAGGCCGATGAACAGCATGGCGACCACGACGCCCAGCGGCGTGTAGGCGACCTGGATGCCCAGCGGAGAAAGCAGGCCGCCGATCCAGCCATTGTCGGCATAAAGCGCGGTCAGGGCGATCCCGGCGACGGCCGTGGGCAAGGCGAACGGCAGATCGACCAGCGCGTTGACCAGGCGCTTCCCCGGAAATTCGTAGCGGACCAATATCCAGGCGATGAGCAAACCCAGCGCGGCGTTAACGACCGCCGCGATCAGCGCTGCCCCGAAACTCAATCGATAAGCGGCCAGCGCGCGGGGCGACAATCCCACTGCGAGGAAGTGCGACCAGCCAAGTTCGCCGGTTTTGATGAATATCGCACTCAACGGCAGTAGAACGATGAGGCAGAGCCAAGTAAGCGTGATACCGAAGGTCAGCCCCTTGCCGGGCATGGGAGCGCCACTGGCCTTCCCCCGTTCTTTCATACTCCGTCTTTTTCCGGCAAACCCCAACATCCGGTCAGTGCTTGATGCCGGCATAGATGGTGTCGAAGGCCGCGCCATCGGCGAAGAAACGCGCCTGCGCCGCTTTCCACCCGCCAAACGCCCCGTCGATCGTCACCAGTTTTAGCTTGGGAAAGCGGGACGCATATTTGGCGGCGACGCCGGGATCGCGCGGGCGATAATAATTGCGGGCGATGATGTCCTGCCCCTCGGGCGTATAGAGAAAGCGCAGATAGGCTTCCGCCAGAGCGCTGGTCCCATGTTTTTTGACATTGCCGTCGACGACGGCGACGGAGGGTTCGGCCAGCACGGAAATCGACGGCACGACGATGTCGAACTTGCCCTTGCCAAGCTCGCGCTGCGCCAGAAAAGCCTCATTCTCCCATGCCAGCAGCACGTCGCCCAGGCCGCGCTCGACAAAAGTGGTGGTCGCACCGCGCGCCCCGGAATCGAGCACAGGCACCTGCCCGTAAAGCTTCGTCACATAGGCTTTGGCGGCGGCATCGGACTTTCCGGCCTCTCTGCCATAGGCCCAGGCGGCCAAGAAGTTCCAGCGCGCGCCCCCGCTGGTCTTGGGATTAGGGGTGATGACCTGAACGCCCGGTTTGACGAGATCGCCCCAATCCCGAATCCCCTTGGGATTGCCCTTGCGCACCAGGAAGACGATCGTCGAGGTATAGGGCGCACTGTTGTCCGGCAGGCGCGTTTGCCAGTTTGCGGGCAGCAGCTTCGCCCGCTCGGCAATGGCGTCGACATCATAGGCCAGCGCCAATGTCACCACATCCGCCTCCAGCCCGTCGATGACCGCGCGGGACTGCTTGCCTGACCCGCCATGGCTCTGGTTGATCGTGATCGTCTCGCCCTTCTCCTTCTTCCAGCGGGCGAAGAAGGCGGAATCGACGGCTTTATACAATTCCCGTGTGGGATCGTAGGAGACGTTCAACAATTGCTTGTTGCGCCCGCCCGATACGTCGGCGGAACAGCCCGACATCAGCACCATAGCGCATAGTGCCGCCATGATGGTGCGACCAGAAACGGTTCGGCCGTGGATGGCTGGACCGTGGACGGTTGGGCCGGGCAGGGCGCGCAAGAAGCGGGAAGCGGACACTATATCTACCTTGAGGCTTAGGTAAGATCGTCCTATGTCAAAATTCTCTTCACATGAAAGCGAATTTTTTCGCAGGCGCGTTGGGCGATACGGTCCATAGTCTCCAGTCGATGCACCTGTCAGACCCACATCCTGTCGAAACGCCAGGTGGGAAAGTGCGACCGCTCGGACGCGATGCCGCCGACCTTGTTCGACACGCCGTCGAGAATATCGACAAAGCCCCAGATCAGGAGGCCGCCCTTATCATATTGAATGCGCTGCGCTTCGTGCACCAGCGTGCTGCGGCGAGCGATGTCCGGTTCCGCCATCGCCTGCGTGAACAGCTTGCCAAAGCGCGCGTCGTGAAAATTGGTTTTGTTATTGGGGGAGGACGGCGCGTCGATATGCAGTGCGGTGGACAGCCAGGGCAGGCCCAGCGTCCCGCCCGTGCTGATCGGCCAGTCATTTTTCTGCTGACCGTTGAAGATCGAGAAATCGATCTTTTTGGGGCGGATGGTGATCCCCGCCTGTTTGGCCTGTTCCGCGAACACCAACGCGGGATTGCTTGCCGCCTGAGTAGTGATGAGTTCGATGTTCAAATCCTGTTGCCCCGCCTGGCGGAGCAGCGACTTGGCCTGGTCAAGGTCGCGCACACGCTGGGGGATATTCTTGTCGAAAGCCGGGTCTTGCGGCGAATACAGGTCGTTGGCGATCCGTCCACGGCCGTTGAGTGCACGCTTCACCAGATCGTCCCGATCGACCAGCAGCCGGAACGCCTGCCGCACGCGTGGGTCCTTGAACGGGCCGGTTGCCAGGTTCATGTCGAACGATTGCCAGGTGTTGGTGGGGGAGGCCAGAACATGCGCGCCTCCGCCTCTTTCCAGCAGGCTTGCCTGCTCGGGCAATATCATGTTCGCCAGGTCGATCTGATCGGCCAGCAGCGCCGAGATTCGCGCCATCTCGTCTTTAAACTCAATGATCTCGAGCGCGTCGGGATAGGGTCTGCCTTCCTTGTGATAATTTTCGAACCGGACGAAGCGCGACCGTTGGCCGGGGGTAAAGTCCTTCAGCTTGAACGGACCCGCGCCGACCGGATTGGTAACCGGATGATAATCGGTCGGAACGATCCCGCCGAAATTCACCCATGTCTCTGGTAGCGCGACGAAATTAAATCCTGGTTTCATGTGGACGCGCACGGTGCGCCCGTCCAGCCGGTCGATATGATTGCGATCGACGGGGAAGACGAGCGCTCCGACCGGCGAGGCGAGCGCCGGGTCGGTGAGACGGCGGATCGAGAAGATCACGTCGTCCGCCGTGATGCTCTTGCCGTTATGGAACTCCAGCCCCGGCTTCAGCCGGAGCGTCCAATTGCTCGCGTCGGGCGAGACCTCGGCCATCTCGGCAAGATCGAGCACCGGGATCATGTCGTCATTCCATTCCCACAGCTTGCTATACATCGCAAAGCCGCGGATAATGCTGCCAGTGCTGACCGGCTTGTGCACGTCGAGATCGCCCGAGCGGACCGTCTCCAATATACCCAGACGCAGAGTGCCGCCGCGGCGTGGCCGCTTGCTGGCCGTGGGCGCTGCCGGTTCGCTTTTGCACCCCGCCAGCAGCAGCGCTCCACCGGCGGCGCCGGCACCCAATATTCCGCGTCGCGAGAATAGGTGCGTCATATATCCTGCTCCCTAAATCATCCTATTCAGCAAATCTCATGCCATCAAATAAACCATTATTTTGCAGTGGCTTGGAAAGAGCTAGTCTCTTCCCTGTGCAATTTTGCACAGGGATGGTGGTGAAATCGCACAGGCAAAAGCATAAGGACGCAATCCTGATCGTGGTATGCGTCAGCGCCGGCTATGATTTTCTCCCGGCGCGCGCGTGCCCAATTTTTGCGCCTGCGCCCAGATACGCAATATGTTACCGCTCCACAGCTTGGCGATGTCCGCCTCGCTATAGCCATGTTTCACCAGCTCGGCGGTGACGTTGCCCGCTTCCCCTTCATCGGCCCATCCGACGATCCCGCCGCCATGGTTGAAGTCGGAGGAGAGGGCGACATGATCGACGCCGATCCGCTTCACCGCATAATCGATGGCATTCACCAGATCGGCGACGTTGGCTTTTGGCTCGGTCGCGCGCAATTCATGGTAGCGGCGGTCATATTCCTTCGCCTTGTCGATCGGCAGGCTGGCACTATTGTCCGAGGTGAGGCCATATTCTGCCTTCAAAGCTTCCAGCTTTGCGGTGAAGGCGGGGTCGCGCGGCCGCAGATAGGCATTGAACGCATTGATCGCGATCACGCCACCCTTGGCCGCGAGGATATCCAGTTGCGCGTCGCTCAGGTTACGGCCGTTATCGACCAGCGCGCGCAGGTCGGAATGGCTCGCGATGACCGGCGCGCGGCTGAGCGAAAGGACATCGGCAAAGGCCGTATCGCTCAGTTGCGAAACGTCGATGAGCACACCCAGATCGTTGAGCCGCGCGACCGCCTGCTTGCCGAGCGGCGACAGGCCACCGTTGCGCGATGGCTTTTCGGCCCGCACAAGCGCCGGCCGCGAACTATCGGCCAACCGGTTATGTCCGGCATGAACGAAGCCGAATATCCGCACGCCTTTCGCCGCCCACGTGTCGAGATCGTCGATAGTGTCGATGAAGGCGCCACCGTTGACGACGCTCTCGATGATCGCGAACTTGCCCGTCGCGGCGATGCGGCGCACGTCCGCCGGGGTAAAGGCTTGCGCGAAATCGCGCGGATAACGCCTGGCAAGACCGGTGATCGCGATATGCTTGGCTTCCGCGGCCTGACGGGCGGCGGCCAGATAAGCCGGTGTTTCCGCCTCCTGCGCGACGAATACGGCGATCGCGCCCGCTTTTAGTCCGCCGCGTCTGATCTTCACCAGATCAAACTGACCCTGGCCATCCGCAGTAGCCGGCGTTGCCGCACTGTCGAAATCGGGTGCTATGTCGAGATGCGCGTCCAGCGGCAGGATGCGCGCGTGGATAGCCCCCGACGCGGAGGCCGCAGCGGCAGGCATGGCGTTCGTCATCGATGCGACCGCAAGCGCCATTGCGCCGCAACGCAGGCCGGTCAGTAAAATCGTGCGGGGAAAACTGCGTTTCATCGTCTGCTCCTGTTGTAGGAGGAACCACGAAACCTGGCGTCGTCGCCTCAGTGTCGTGCGCTTTAGCCGTTGGTGACGCGGAGCAAGCTGACATCCTTCAAAAGCCGCGGAGCGATTGCTCGCTTCCTTCCTACGATCGCGCGATCGCCACGTCTCTCAACCAATGCTTCGCGCGACTGGAGTTTTCCTTGGCTGATGAGCGGATTCTTGGCGACGGGCGCGTGCCTGTCTTTCATTCCTTCCGAAATTGTGCACTGTTCATTTGGCGGTTGTTCAGTCGTGGCAAGGGAAGCAGGAGCGGTGCGAGCGATGTCTGGGCGGTGGTTTATTGAGCAGGCATTCCGCTGACATGGGCCGCCGGTCGGACCATAGCCGCCCTGAGCTGATGGCGTTAATAGTGGGAGAAGGGCGGCGCTTGCTCGCGGAAACCGGTTTTGCCCGCTTTTCCGCGCGCGAACTGGCGAAGCGGATCGGCTATTCCGTGGGAACCGTGACCAGTCTGTACGGCGGCGTGGATGGGCTGGTAACCGCAATCAACGGCGCTACGTTCCGCATTTGGGCGGAGGCGCTGGAACAGGGATTGGAAAAGACGGCGGGCGCCGCACGTATCACTGCCCTGGTTCAAGGCTATTTCGATTTTGCGACGACAAATATTAACCTGTGGTCGGCGCTTTACGAGCATCGCCTGCCAGAGGGCATGGGAATGCCGGAGACTTTGGCGCAAGCACGCTCGCTATTGACCCGGATCGTCATGCGGGAGGTCATAGCAGTACTCCCGGCCGACAAGAAACATGAAGGTGAGCGGCTGGCGCGATCATTAATCGCAACCGTTCATGGCCATTGCAGCTTCGCACTGCTGGGGAGCTTCGCGATATTGGGAGAGGACGACCCGCAGGGCCTTGCCATCGATCGCGTTCACGAAGCACTTAAGGCTCACGGCGCGCATCTCTGACATGCGGCGCCGTGGCGGGAATGACCGCTGTCCTAAACCGCGCGACCGCGCAGCAATTGCACCACGAACACGATAACGGCCAGCACCAGCAGAAGATGGATGAGGCCGCCCGCGACGTGAAAAGCGAAGAAACCGAGCAACCACAATATCAGCAAAATTCCCGCGATCACTCCCAACATGGCTTGTCTCCTCTATATCCTTGTGCGCCGATGCGGCGTTGAAGAGATAACCAGCAAAGCCATGCTACGTTCCGCCCACGTTATGGAAAAAGCGCCGCTCTGGCGTGGCGCGTGCAACCGGGCTAAAGGCGCGCAATGCTGCGTATCACTGAAATCAAGCTGCCGATCGATCACCCGGCCGATGCGCTGCCCGCCGCCATTTGCGCGAAACTCGGCATCGCGCCGTCTGTGATACTGAGCCACAATATTGCGCGCCGGGGCCATGACGCGCGCCGCAAGTCGGCAATCCTGATGGTCTATACCGTCGACGTCACAGTAGCGGACGAAGCCGCTATCCTGGCCCGCTTCGTCGGCGACGCCCATGTGAAGCCCACGCCGGACACGGGCTATCGCTTTGTAACGCAAGCACCAGCGCGCTGGAGCGGCAAGCGGCCGGTCGTGATCGGGGCCGGTCCCTGCGGTTTGTTCGCCGGGCTGGTCCTTGCGCAGATGGGTTTCCGCCCGATCATATTGGATCGCGGCAAGCCAGTGCGGGAGCGGACCAAGGATACCTGGGGCCTGTGGCGGCGGGGCGTCCTCGACCCCGAATCCAACGTGCAGTTCGGCGAGGGGGGTGCGGGAACCTTTTCGGACGGCAAGCTCTATAGCCAGATCAAGGACCCGCGCCACCTGAGCCGCAAAGTGCTGACCGAGTTCGTCAAGGCCGGTGCGCCGCCCGAAATCCTGACCGAGGCGCATCCGCATATCGGCACTTTTCGCCTGGTTGCCATGGTCGAGAATATGCGCGCGACGATCGAAGCGCTGGGCGGTGAATATCGCTGGACGTCGCGGGTGGACGATATGGAGATCGAGACGGCGGGGGACGGGTCGCGCCGGTTGCGGGGACTTCATCTGTCGACCGGCGACTCTCTGGAAACCGACCATGTCGTGATGGCGGTCGGGCATAGTGCGCGCGAGACCTTCCACATGTTGCACGACCGCGCCATATATATCGAACCCAAGCCTTTCTCGATCGGTGTCCGCATCGAGCATCCGCAAAGCTGGATCGATCGCGCCCGCTTCGGCGCCTGCGCCGGCCATCCCGATCTTGGCGCGGCCGCCTATGCCCTATCACATCATTGCGTGAACGGCCGCACGGTCTACAGCTTCTGCATGTGTCCCGGTGGGCGCGTCGTCGCCGCCACGTCGGAAGCGGGCAGGGTGGCCACAAACGGCATGAGCCAATATTCGCGGCAGGAATTCAACGCCAATTCGGGCCTTGTCGTCGGCATCGATCCCGCGCGCGACTATCCCGGCCATCCGCTCGCCGGCATTGCATTGCAACGCCATTGGGAAGCGCGCGCCTATGTCGCGGGCGGATCGAGCTATGCCGCGCCCGGCCAGCGCGTCGGCGATTTCCTCGCCGGCCGCCCGTCGCAGGCGCTGGGCGCGGTCAGCCCCTCCTACAAGCCGGGTGTCATGCTGACCGATCTCGCGCAATGCCTCCCCGGTTTCGCGGTTGATGCCTTACGGGAAGCCCTGCCGATATTCGGTCGCCAAATAGCCGGATATGATCATCCCGACGCGATGATGACCGGGGTCGAGACCCGCACATCCTCCCCGGTGCGGGTGACGCGCGGCAAGGATTTTCAGAGCCTCAACACCGCGCGGCTCTTCCCGGCGGGCGAGGGGGCGGGCTATGCGGGCGGGATATTGTCGGCGGCGGTCGACGGCATCAAGGTGGCGGAGGCGGTCGCTCAAAGCATCATGGCGGGTTGACGATCGCAGGCATTTGGCCCCTTTCAACCTCATTCGAATGAAATTTGTCCGGACATCTTTGCAAAGCATGGCCGCTCGTATAGTCATGGTGCGAGAGGGGTGCAGGCCCGCTGCACGATCGACATCCGGATGGAGGATAATGATGTTTCGCACGCTTCTGATCGGCGCCGCGCTCGCCGCGATGACAACCGCCGCACAGGCACGCCTGCTCGATCCGGCAAATCCGGTCGATGCGCTCGAAATCACCAAACGCACGCAATGCGGCGCGAAGGACGGCACACCGGCGGTCTATTATTGGTCGGGCCATATCTATGCGCGCGTCGAGGGTGAACCGGACCGGTTGCTGTTCAACGGCGAAGGGATGAACATCCGGCAGTGCGTCGCGGTCACTGATCCGAAGCGCGGCGCGGGCTATCGTCAGGTCAGCCGCGAGGTGATGCTGTTCACCGATCCCAAGACCGGCGCGATCCTGCGCACATGGGACAATCCGTGGACGGCGGAGAAGATAGATGTCGTCCAGATCGCCAACGATCCGGTCAATTCCCGGCCGAGCTTCCCGATCAACACCGATGGCTCACCTTACACCGTCAGCATGAAGCGCATGGGCGCGTGGGTGCAGATGCCGCTCGAAGTGCCTTTATTCTATACCAATCCGCTGGGCGGCGATTATCAGGATTATGTCGGCAATAAATATCATGCGATGGAGATTTTCGATTTTGCCGATACGGCGAGCGACCTGCTCGATACGAAGAACGCGACCGCCTATCCGTCGGTATCATGGGTGCGCGTGTCGGACTGGATGCCATGGATGAAGATGCGCGGACGGCTCGGCCACATCATCTTCAACGCGATGGGATCGAAGCTGAAAAGCTATGACGACCTGCCCGCTGTGCTGAAGGACGAGATCGCCGCGCGCTATCCGGCGTGGCGTTCGGCGCCCCCAGGCGATGACGCCCGGCCGAACGCGACGACCTGGACCGTGTTCAAAGCGCAGGTCGATGCCCAGCGCAAGGCGGGCGAGAAATAAGCGGCGGTTGGGCCGTCCCTGTGACGGCCCTTTTTGCAGCACATAACGGATTATTGGCCGGCGCTAGAAAGCGGCCGGAAAACTGGTTGTGCAGATAGTCGTGGTAAAGGATCAGCGCGACGCGCTTGAAGCGAGCGGCCTTGCTTTCATCCGAGGTCGAGCGGCGCGCCGACGCGGACGAGCTGTTTGCCGACATTGGCACCTTCAAACAGGCGGCGTAGCGCCGAGGGCATATGCTCGATACCGTCAAGCACATCTTCGAGATAGGTAAGGCGGCCTTCGCGAATCCACGCCGCCATGCGTTGCTCTGCTTCGGCGAACCGATGCTGATAATCGTAGATGAAGAAACCCTGCATGCGCGCGCGTTGTTTGCCGATCCGCCACCAGTTCGCCAGACGGTAGCTGTTGCCGGAGATATATTGGGAGATGCGGCCGCAACTGACGATACGGGCGTAGCGGTTGATATGATCGAGCGCCGCGTCGAGAACCGGTCCGCCGACATTGTCGAAAAACAGGTCGATGCCATCAGGTGCGGCGGCGCTGATCGCCGCACTGAGATCGGCGCTTTTATAATTGATGGCTGCGTCATAGCCCAGGCGGCCCGTCAGTAGCGCGCATTTCTCCGGCGTGCCGGCGAGGCCGACGACACGGCAGCCGGCAATTTTGGCCAATTGTCCGGCGATCGAGCCTACGCCGCCGGCGGCGCCCGAAACGAGCACGGTTTGCCCTTGTTTCGGCTTGCCAAGGTCTAACAGTCCGACATAGGCCGAGAAGCCGGTGATGCCGAGTACGCCAAGCGCGGTTGATGCGGGTAGGTCCGTAGCGCATACCTTGAACATCAATTGGTCCAGGCCGCCATCGGCGACAGCATAATCCTGCCAGCCCAGCTTGCCATGAACGATATCGCCGACCGCAAAGTCCGGATGCCGGGAGGCGACAACCTGACCGACACCGCGGCCATGCATGACGTCGCCGATTTCGAGGCGGCGCTCGATACCGGCGCCGTCGATCATATATTGGCGCATGACCGGCGCAAGCGAGAGATACAGTGTACGGATCAGGAATTCGCCGTCCCGCGGTTCGGAAAGAGCAGCTTCGATCAGCTTGAAATCACTGTCTTTGACTGCGCCCTCGGGCCGGGCCGCCAGTTGCCATTGGCGATTGCGCACCGATGTGAAATCCCACGCGTGCTCCGCCACATTCGCCTCCGTTTGAACAAGGACAGCTAAACGCGCCTATGTCCCATGGTCCAATTTATAGTTTTTACTTATCCATAGATGTGATTTACACCAAGAGCACTTTGGGAGTGGCGGATGGAAATAAGTCTTCGGCAATTGGGCTATTTTCTGCGTCTTGCCGAAAAGCCATCCTTTACGGTTGCAGCAAGTTCGCTCGGCATTACCCAACCCGCCCTGAGCATTGCGGTGTCGCAGCTCGAAAAAGCGCTTGAGGTGCAACTGATCGAGCGCGGTGTGCTGCCGGTGACGCTCACTGAATTCGGTGAAACGCTTCACCGTTATGCGTTGCGCATGACGCGCGATCTGCAAGAGGCGCGCGACGAGATTGCCGCTCTCAACCGCGGGGAACTCGGAAATCTCGACATCGGCATGGGACCCAGCGCCGCCGGAGCCGAAGTCGGCGCGGTCATTACGTCCATGATCGAGGATTTTCCGGCCTTGGAGATCCGCATCCAGTCGGGCGTGCTCCCCGGCGTGGCGGAAAGGCTGCGGTCGGGGGAGTTTTCCGTCTATGTCGGCACTGTCACCGACGACTTCGCCGATCCTACGCTTGACGTAACGCCGCTCAGCACGCTGCCGCTGGTCGTGGTCGCCGGGGCGGGGCATCCGCTTGCGGGACGTAAGGATATTCGGCCTGTCGAGTTGCTTGATTACCCCTGGATCGCCATCGGTGACCTCGACGGCAATCTTCCCGGATGGAAACAGGCTTTTTACGATGCCGGCCTGGAAGCACCGCAGCCGGCGATCGATATCCGGAATATCGCGTTGGTTCGAAGCCTGCTGATGGAGGGGCGGTTCGTTACCATATTGCCGATGTCGATGGCGCGGCACGACATTGAAGCGGGATTGTTCGCCTCCGTTCACCCGCCATCGATCACATGGCAATTGCGTCTTCATGCCGTAACGCGGGCTGGCGTAACCCTGCCGGCAGCGGCGCGCATCTTTCTCGAAAGACTCTCAACTGAATTCAAAGAGAATTAATTAAGTTTATATAATATTAAAAATTATAAACTGGACGATATTTCCGCACCGTGACAATTTTCTTCCGTTCGGGTGACAGCGTTATGTGCGCGGTCTCGACGAAGGGGGGCAAAAATGACGAGGACAATTCTTCTCGCAGGCGCCGGGCTGGTGGCGATGACAATGGCGAACGGGGCATGGGCGCAGTCGGGGTCGGCGCCATCGCCGGCAAACGGCCAGGTCGCAGACGCCAGAGACGATCGCGCCAGTCCCGCTGAGATTATCGTAACCGCGCGCAAGCGCGACGAAAAACTCATCGATGTACCCATCGCGATCACCGCCGTGACCGCCGAACAGCTTGAGCGCGCCAATATCGACAATGTGTCGGATCTGGCGCTGCAGACGCCCGGCCTGTCGTTCCGCCAAGGCTTTGGCCGGACCGGCGCAGGCCAGGGCAATGACGGACCAAGCCGACCCTCGATCCGGGGCATGTCAAACATATTGGGTGCTGCCAACGCCTCCTTCTTTGTCGACGGCGTCTATGTCTCGGGCAATATCACCAGCTATCAACTCGACAATCTCGAACGTGTCGAAGTTATCAAGGGGCCGCAATCGGCGCTGTTCGGCCGCCAGACTTTTTCCGGCGCGGTCAACTTCGTGACGCGTCGGCCCACGAACGAATTCAAGGGCCAGGCCAAGATCACCTATGGCGAATATGACCATGTCGAGGCCAGCGGCTATCTGAGCGGTCCTATCGTTGCCGACAAACTATTGTTCGAGGTCAACGCCCGCTCCTACGACTTTGGCGGCGATTATCTCAACCTGGACAATGGCAAGCGCGACATTGGGGATCAAAGCAGTCGCAATATCGGCGGCAAGCTGATCTTCACGCCAAGCGCGAACTTCGAGGCCACCGTCAACCTCGGCTATTCCAAGGATCGCGACAAGGGATTTGCTACCCAGTTGATGGGTTCGAGCAAGCTGAATTGCTTCCTGCCCCAGATCACCGGAACCGTCGGCGGAATTCCGCAGGGACGCGGCCGCACCACCGGCTATTTCTGCGGCGAGATCGAGATCCCGACAAACTATGCCTATAATATCGACGAGATCGAGGCGCGGGGCTTTAAAGGTCTTGCGCGCGACTCCTTCCGGTCAAGCCTGAAGCTGGAATATTCGACCGATAACGGCTGGTCGATCGCATCGACCACGGCTTACAATAATTCGAAGAACCAGCAGGCTTACGACAACACCTATCAGCCTATTCCCTCTCCGGGATTTCCGCTGTCTGGATTCGGGCCGACCATCTCGGGTTCGAAGGTGCATGATTTCAGCCAGGAGGTTCGAATCATGACGCCCCGCGACGCCCGCGTGCGCGCCCTGTTCGGCGGCTATTATTACAAGGAAGATGACGGCACCCGCCTCAGCTACAATTATCAGCGCGACGCAAGCTATTACCTTCACACTGATGACGGCGTGCGCAACAAGGCGGTGTTCGGTCTCGTCGAGTTCGACGCGACCAACCGTCTGACGCTGACGGCCGAGGGCCGTTACCAGAAAGAGAAGATCATCGGTTCGACGGAAGCGTCGACGGCGGCGGCGACCACGCCCGTGGGCGTCGTGCTGCCGATCACGCAGTTGCGTACCGCCAGCTATACCGCCTTCCTCCCGCGCTTCACCGGGCGGTATGCGATTAACGATCACCTCAATATCTATGGCTCCGCGGCCAAGGGCAACAAGCCGGGCGGATTCAATGACCTGCCGACCAACGCCAGGCCGGCCGACGTCGCTTTCTTCCTGAGCGAAGGGCTGGACACTTACGACGAGGAATCGGCGTGGAGCTATGAGCTTGGCATGAAGGGATCGCTCTTCGATCGCCGCGTCTTTTTCAGCGCCGCGGGTTTCTATGTCGACTGGAGCCATCAACAACTAACGCGGTCGGAAGCCTATCTCACGACGACCAATACGGCGTCGAATGCGGCGTTTATCCAGAATGCGGGAAAATCCAGGATCAAGGGTTTTGAATTCGATGTCAGCGGCCGACCGGCTCCGTGGCTGTTCATGCGCCTGGCCTATACGATGGTCGATGCCAAGTTCATTGATTTCGATGACGAGAATACCGAGCGGATTTTCGATACTGACGGCATCAAGTCATTCCTGCCCGATGGCACGCGCAACCCGGCCGATACCGATACGCGCACCGGCCAGGTGAAGGGCAATCGCCTGCCGCAAACGCCGCAGCATCAATTTGTCCTCACCGCCGATGTAAAGCTGCCGATCGCCGACCGTATCAACGGCTTCCTGCGCTCGGACCTTGGATATGAGAGCAAGCGTTATGTGCAGGTCGACAATCTCTCGCACACCGGGGACTCTTTCAACTGGAATGTGAGCGCCGGCATCGAGCGTCCGAACTGGACCGTGCAATTCTATGTCCAGAATTTGCTCAATGACAAGACGCCCCTTGTCGTGACGCGGCTTATCGATACGCGGCGCTTTATTTCGATACCCAATGGCCTTGGAGGAAGGCAGACGACTTTCTATCGGGATTTCCTGATTGCTGCGCCGCGTAAGCGTGAGGTCGGCGCCAGCCTGACCTATCGTTTCTAGGCCGGTTGCCATGACACTCCGCAACACCGAAGCCAAGTGGGGCACCGTCTCGAAAATATTCCACTGGACGATGGCGTTGTTGATAATCGGCACGTCCATATTCGTGCTTCATGTCAACGGGACGACCCCTTGGTTCAAGTCGTCGCCGTTGATCTTTCTGACCTATATCCACTGGCACAAGGCCTTGGGCCTGATCGCACTGGCACTGGTCCTTGGCCGGATAGTGTGGCGGCTTCGCGGGGGACCAACCCCCAAAGTCGCGCCACTGACGCCGTTCGAGGATAAGTGGAGCCATCGCACGCATATTTGCCTCTATGTGCTGATGCTTGCCGTTCCCCTGACGGGGTGGCTTGCATCGTCCTTCTTCGGAAGCCCGACCAAATTCTTCGGGCTTTTTACCATCCCGCCCATCACGCCGAAATGGAGACCAGGCGTGCGGCTGTTTTACTGGGCGCACTTCGCGCTTGCCTGGTCAATCCTGTCGATCGTCGCGATCCACGCTGCGGCCGCGATCTACCATCATTTTCACCGCAAAGACGATGTGCTTCGGGCCATGTGGTTCCGACGGTCGCGTCGGAAGGGAGACGTATGAAGCCCACTCTCACCTATCTCATGGCCGCTGCAGCCCTGTTTGCTCCGGCCGCTCTATCCGCATCCAAACTGGATCCGGCCAAGCCCGAGGACGCCATCAAGATCATGCAGAAGTCGATCTGCTCGCTCAAGGAGGGCGAGACGGTCATCTACTGGTGGAAGGGCGCGATGTTCAGCCGCGTCGAAGGCGAAAAGGACCGCGAACTGTTCAAGGTGCAGGGGATGAACATCCGGCAATGCGCCAATCTGAACGATCCCAAGCGCGGTCCCGGTTTCCGCTCTGTCAGCCGGGAGATCATGCTGTATCTCGATCCTGCCACCAATCAGGTAATCGATAGCTGGAAAAACCCGTGGACCGGCGAGCAGCTTGAGGTGATCCATGTGGCGAACGATCCCGTGAACATGCGTTCGCCCATGTATGCCTATGCCGCCGACGGCAAGCCGATGAAGGCCGATTTCACGGTCATGAACGGTCGGGCCTTCAAGAGCGGCAACGCGCCGCTATTCTATCGGAATCCATTGCAGGGCGATTATCAAGACTGGGTCGGCGGCAATTATCATGCGATGGAGATGGGCGTGGACTTCTTCTACGCCGACGATCTGTTCGATGGCGCGACGCCGACGGTGAAAAATCATTCGATCAGTTGGTCGCGCATTTCCGACTGGTTGCCCTGGATGAAGATGGGCGATCGCAACGGCGTCGTTTATACCGCTACGGTCGGTGGGCGGGCGAAATCGATCGACGACCTGCCCGAGCCGATGCGCAGCACATTGAAAGCGCGTTATCCGCAATATGCAGCTCCGCCACCGCTGAGCGATACCCGCCCTAACGAGACGAGCTGGGAAGTGTTCAGGAAGCGGATGGAAGTCCGCAAGCCGGAGGTCAAATGATGCGCTATTTCATTCTCGCGTCGCTGCTGCTTGGGGCCGCCGTCCCTGCATGGGCGCAACTCAATCCGAAGAACGCGGACGATGCGTTCAAGATGAATACAAAAGTTATCTGTTCGACCAAGGCCAATGAATGGTCGGTCTTCTATTGGGAGGGAACGGTCTATAGCCGCGTCCGCGGCGAGAAAGACCGCCATCTGTTCGATGTCTCGGCAATGAGCATGCGGCAATGCCAGCCCTTCACCGATCCGGTGCGCGGCGTCGGTTCACGCTCGGTCAATCGCGAGATCATGATATATCGCGATCCAGAGACCAAAGAGATCTTGCGCACTTGGAAGAACCCATGGACCGGCGAGACGGTGGATGTCATGCAGGTTCACAACGATCCTGTGAATTCTCGCCAACCAGACTGGTCACGGGATGCTGATGGCAAACCCAAGGCTAAGTTCGACCATCTGGTGAAAGATGGCTATATGTATCAGGGTGGTGATGCAGCGCTGTTATTCTACGATAATCCGTTAGCCGGTGATTATCAGGATTTCGTCGGCAACAAATATCAGGCTTCGGAATTTCTGACCGCCGTGGTGCCTATGAAAGTGTTGAGCGATCCCAAGACGACGCGATCCGACGACACGATCATTTCATGGGGCCGTATCTCCCGCTGGATGCCCTGGATGAAGATGGGTGGGCGGGATGGCCTTCTTGTCCACTATACCGGTGGCTTGCGGCTCAATTCGTTCGAGGAACTGCCCGAATGGATGAAAGCCGAGGTGCGGAAAAACTATCCCGATTATGTGGCCCCGCCGCCGGTGGACGACAAACGGCCGAACGAAACAAGCTGGATCGTATTTAAACGCCTCATCGATGCCAAGCGTGCCGAAGGCAAGAAGTGATGTGCGTCGTGCGCACCACCCTTCTGCTGGTCGGCGCGGCGTTGCTGGGCATGGGGAACGCGCCTGCGGCACCGCATAAGGGGACTATAGCCGCGCGCACGCCGCGGCCCGAGAGTGCCAAAGCGCCTTCTGCGGCAAGCGACGGGACCATCACGCGGCGCACGACGTTGCTCGTCTACGACCTTGGCGCATCGATCCAGTTCTACCAGACGCTCGGCTTTGAAAAATGGTATGAAGGCCCGATCGGCGCGGTGAGTGGCAAAGGCTTGCCGGTCGAGGATATAAAGACGGGCGATCCGACACAGCTTGTGATCATGCGCGGTAAAGACCCCTATGTCGGCATGATCGGCCTGCTGCAATATGGGCCGAAACGCCCACCGCCACCGATGGGCAAGATGCGGATCGGCGATGCTATTCTGATGATCGAAACCAAAGGACTGGACGCGATAGCAAAACAACTCAAAGCGCGCGGATATCATATCACCAAGCCCCCAGAGATTTCGCATATCAAGAGCGTAGGCGCCGAGTGGGACGCCGCTTTCATGTATGTATTCGATCCCGACGGCCGGATGGTGGAACTGACGGAACGTCTCAATTGATGCTTGATCGGCGCTCGATGCTTGCCTGCCTCGCGGCAGCGGTCGCCGCGCCGGCTTTGGCTCTTCCGACGCCGGCAATGCCGCGCATCCACCGCCGGTATATCGATGGTTCGTTCGGGCAAATCCATCTGCGCGAGGCGCAGCCGACCGGCAAGGCAAGCGCCGTCCCGCTGGTGCTGCTGCACCAGTCGCCGCTTTCAGGGCGGATGTTCGACCATATACTGCCTTTGCTGGCGGTCGATCGCATAGTTCTTGCCGTCGATATGCCCGGCTATGGCGAATCGGACCGACCAGCCAACCCGCCGCGCCTCGCGGGCTATGGTGACGCTATCCTGGATGCACTGTCTCCGGTTTACGGCACACGGATCGACTTGCTAGGCTATCATACCGGCGCGGCTATCGCAGCCGACCTGGCAGCGCGGCGCGCGGCGCATGTGCGCCGGCTGGTTCTCATCTCCATTCCGTTCTTCGATACGGTGCGGCGCAACAAGCTGCTGGAGCAGTTTGCGCAGAAGACCGGCTATGCCGATGACGGTTCCCATCTTCAGCGATTATGGGCTGGCTCGTTCGGCGTAAAACCGAAAGATCAGTCTCTTGACGATGTTGCCCGTATCGTAGCGGAAAAGCAGAGGGCTGGGCTTTACGGGGAATGGGCGCTCGCTGCGGCGATAGCGACGGATCTCACGGCGACGCTTGGCGCCATTCGCCAGCAGACGCTGGTGCTGGCACCGCATGACGGACTGCAGGAGGAGAGTCGTGCCGCCGCAAAGTTGATCCCGCATGCGCGTCTCGTCGAGTTACCGGCGCATGCTTACGGGCTGTTCGATGCCGCGCCAGCGGAAATAGCCGCGCAGATATTGCCCTTCCTCTGATGCGACATCCGTGGATCGCATATTACGGTTTCATACCGATCGCTTTATTTTGAAAGGGATCGTGCTTCTTCCGGGGAATAGCCCAGCCGCTGGAGGACTTCTTGGCCGTCTGCGCCCGGTTCGGGAAGTGATGCCACGCTATCGGTCCGGGCAAAATCCATCGCTATCGGCGGGACCGGCAGTAGGGTCCTGGTTCCGTCCGGCAAGCAGACTGTCTCCAGTCCGCCTGATGCCAGAAGGTGCGGATCGTCGATCATGTCTTCGGGCCGACCGATGGGCGCGAACGGCAGCCCTGTGCCGTCAAGCTTTTCGATCACTTCGTCCCGGCTGAATGTTGCAATCAGACTGCGGATTTGGGGCAAGATACGGTCGCGCGCACGAACACGGTCATTATTATGTCTGAGCGTATCGTCTTCCCACAAATCATCCAGTTTGAAGAGCCCGCAGAATTTTTCCCAGAGCACATCCGAGACGACACCGATGAATACCGGCTGGTCTTTCGTTTCAAATACGTCATAAATCGCCCAGGCGGAGATGCGTGCGGGCATAGGCGCGGCGGCGACACCGGTTACCGCCTGTTGCGCCATATGCTGACCGATCAGGTAAACGGTAGTTTCGAAGAGCGACGCAGCCACCTTCTGGCCCTTGCCGGTGCGATGACGCTGCTCGACGGCGGCAAGGATGGCGATGACGCCGAACATGCCGCCTGTCACATCAATCACGCTCGCCCCGGCGCGCAGCGGCCGCCCCGGCGGTCCGGTCATATAAGCCAGCCCGCCCATCATCTGCGCGACCTCGTCAAGAGCGGTACGGTTTTCGTAAGGCCCCGGCAGAAATCCTTTGAGCGAGCAATAGATCAGCCCCTCATTGACTGCAGCGAGGCTGTCATAGTCCAGCCCCAAACGATCGAGCGCGCCGGGCCGGAAATTCTCGATCAAGATGTCCGATGCCGCGATCAATCGCTTCGCCGCCTCGAGTCCGTCAGGCGATTTCAGGTCGAGCGCCAGGCTCGCCTTATGGCGATTATACATTGGGAAATAGCCCGCGCCGGAACCGATCAGGTTGCGGGTATGGTCGCCTCCTTTCGGCTCCACACGCACCACCTCCGCGCCCAGCCCGGCAAGGATCGCGCCTGCGGCAGGACCCATCACCATATGCGTGAATTCCACCACCTTGAGCCCGGCGAGCGGCAGGTCGGCGCTCATGCGACGCGGCTTTCAAGACCGAGCGGCAGGCCGGCATCAGGGGTGAAACCGTAGAGCGGCTCGCCGGGCAGCGCTTCGGCGACAATCTCACGCACCGCAAGCAGAGCGGCGAGATCGATACCGGTTTCGTAGCCCATGGCGTGCAGCATGAAAGCCAGATCCTCAGTCACGATATTGCCTGAAGCGCCGGGCGCGAACGGGCAGCCACCTAATCCGCCAAGCGACGCATCAAGCGTGGTGATACCCTCGTCAAGCCCGGCCAGCGCATTGGCGAGGCCAAGCCCACGAGTGTTGTGAAGGTGTAGGGTTGTCAGCAGGTCGGCGCCCACCGCCGCCTTTACCTTGCGCACCAGCCGCTTAACCTGCGCCGGGTCGGCATAGCCGGTCGTGTCGCTAAGGCTCAGTTCCCTCGCACCCGCTGCAACGGCAGCCTCGGCTAGTCGGACGACCTGGTCCTCCGGAATTGTTCCCTCCATCGTACAGCCGAACGCGGTGGCGAGGCCGACAGCGAAATACACGCCCGCCGCATCGGCGATCGTCGCGGCGGCGCGGATTTCGTCGAGCATCTCGGGATGCGATTTGCGCACATTCTTGCGGCTGTGGGTTTCGGACATCGAGAAGGGGATCGACATGCCATGGACTCCGGCCGCGACTGCACGCTCCGCCCCTTTTGCGTTAGGGACCAACGCTACGACATTCAGTCCCGGCAATGTGCGGGCAAATGCGACCAAATCGGCGGTATCGGCCATCTGCGGTAACAGGTTCGGCGGTACGAAGCTGCCGACTTCGATCTCGCGCACACCCGCGGCGGCTTCAGCGGCAATCCATGCCTTTTTCGCGTCAAGCGGCATGACCCTGTCGATCGATTGCAGCCCGTCGCGAAGACCGACTTCGGAAAGGAGGATGGTCGTCATCGTGTCGGCTCCAGATAGATCCATGGCCGTGCCGTCCGGTCGTTGGCGTGGAAAGCGGCAATGGCGTCAGCATTTTTGAAGGTCAGATCGATCGCGTCGAGGCCCTCGGCGAGCATCGCCTTCGCCTGTCGGTCGATCGCGAAGCTGGCGGTGATGTCCCCGGACGTCACCGTCTGCGCGAGCAGGTCGATCGTCACCCGGTCGCCCAAAGTTGCAATCGTTGCAGCGTCCAGCGACACCGGCACGATCCCGTTGCGCGTGCAGTTGTTTTCGAAGATCGGAGCAAAGCCCGGCGCGATCACCGCACGCACGCCATATTCGTGCAGCGCCCAGACGGCGTGTTCGCGGCTTGATCCGCAGCCGAAATTGTCGCCCGCGAGCAGGATGGGCGCATGAGCATAATGCGGGTTGTTGAGGATGAAATCCGGGTCGGGGGTGCGACCCTCTGTATAACGCCAGCCCGCGAACAAGCCATCTGCGAGGCCGGTCTTGCCGACGCCCCTGATCTCGCGGCTCGGGATAATCGCGTCGGTGTCGATATTGGCGCGGATCAGCGGCGCGGCGACGCCCTCGACCAATGGCACGGGCGGGAATGCGGTCATGCGCGCAACGCCGTGCGTGGATCGGCGATTGTGCCGCGCAAGGCACTCGCGGCGACGGTTTCCGGACTGGCGATATGGGTACGAATGCCCGGCCCCTGCCGCCCTTCGAAATTGCGATTGGTCGAGGAGATGACACGTGCGCCGGCGGCGAAGCCCGGACCGCCGGCATAGAAGCACAGGGCACAGCCGCTCATCCGCCATTCGAACCCTGCATCGATGAATATATGGTCAAGTCCTTCGGCTTCCGCCGCGCGACGCACCGCCATCGAACCCGGCACGACGATCGCCTGAACGCCCGCCGCGACACGTTCCCCGCGCACGATGGCGGCGGCGCGACGCAAGTCGCCGAGGCGTGCGTTGGTGCAACTGCCGATAAATGCAGCGTCGATCGCGGTTTCTGCAAGCGACTGGCCAGCGACAAGGCCCATATAGTCGAGCGCGCGGGCATGGCCTTCAGCGGACAAGCCGCTGGCGAGGGCATCGGGCACCGTGCCGGTCACGGCGATCGCGCTTTGCGGCGAGGTGCCCCAACTGACCATCGGGGCGATCGCGCCGACATCCATGACAATCTCGCGATCGAAACTGGCAGCAGGGTCGCTGCGCAGATCGCGCCATACCGCAAGGGCGCGATCCCAATCCCCGCCGCGCGGAGCATAGCGGCGACCGTAGAGATAGCTGAACACCATGTCATCCGGCGCGATGAAACCGGTCATAGCCGCGAACTCGGTTGCCATATTGCACAGGGTCAGCCGCCCCTCGATATCGAGGGCACGCACCGCGGCCCCGGCAAACTCGATCGCATGACCCTGACCACCACTCGCCCCATAAGTGGCGATCAGCGCGAGCATCATGTCCTTTGGCGTGACGCCGGGCGCGAGCGTTCCTTCGAAAGTTACGCGCATCGTCTTCGGTCGGGCCATGCGCAATGTGCAGGTGGCCATGGCATGTTCGGCCTCGGTCGAGCCGATGCCCCAGGCAAGCGCGCCGAGCGCGCCTTGCGAACAGGTGTGGCTGTCCGGGCAGACGAGCGTCGCGCCGGGCAGCACGATCGCCAACTCGGGCGAGATGACATGAACGATGCCCTGATCGGGATCGTCGACGTCGAACAGGCGAATACCGGCCCGCGCGCATTCTTCTCGCGTCGCGGTCAGGAACGCATCGCCCCCAGGCACGCCGGTGCCGGTGCGGCCAGGTAGCGTGTCGACGATATGATCGGTCACGGCGAATATGCGCGCGGGATCGGCCACCGCCCGGCCTGCGGCGGCGAGTGAGCGTAACGCGACCGAGCCGGTGCGTTCGTGCAGGAACAGCCGGTCGATCGCGACGAGATCCTCATCTGGCCCGAGCGGTGCGACGACATGCGTATCCCACAGCTTGGCAAACAGGGTGCGTGGTTCAGCCAGCGTCCGCTCCCATTTGCTTTTCCAGCGCGCGCCAGTCGTGCGTCACCAGCCTTTCCTGAATTGCGGTGCGGGTTTCCAACTCGCCATTCCTGATCCAGTGCCATGTGCGGCAGCGTGACTGGCCATGATCGGCGATCTGGATCATCTCATAGAGATAAAGCGATGGGTCGCCGGTGCGCTGCCAATAGAGCATTACCGCGCGGCGATGCGTGTCCTCGCCGACTTCCCAGGCTGAGCCGACTATCAACTCGTTATCCCACCACACGCGCTTATCATGATAGGCGGCGGGGAAGTCGCGGACCTCGGTGCGGCCATCCGACCATGTGTAATGGTTGGTCTGGTGATAGGGCGTGGGCGCGCTATCATCCAGAAACCGACAGAACAGGCGCGATTTATGTTCGTCGATCTTCTCGCCCGCAGCATTATAGTAGGTGTAGGTGCCGTCCCATACCCCCTCGTGCCGGGCGAGCACCGGCATGTCTTCACGGATTCCCATAATCGTCTCCTGTCGCGGTCTGGCGGGCTTTCATAAAGGCGTGCGCCGCGCTCGCCTGAAGCAGCGCGCGATGTTCGACAGCGAGCCGCGCCGGGTCGAGCGCGGCGGGGTCGAAGTCGCGCGCATGGCTGGCATTGCCCTCATACCATGGCGCGAAGCAATGCGCTGCCCGAACGATCTGCCAGGCGCGCGTGAGATAGGCGCCGAAGCGATCAGGCATAAGGTCGGGGAACAGGCGATCGGGATCGCCTGCGGGCAACGGCTCATGAATAATGTGAGTGATGTCGAAATGCCGGCCCGCAGCCGCGATCACGTCGCGCCATGGCGCCCAGTCGGTCGGCGCCTCATCCGGCCAAGGGTCGGACAGGCCATGGCCGGGCAGGTCGATAGCGAAACCTTCGACAAGTTCCAGCGAACGACCAGGGCCGTGGACCGTCATGACGGTCTCGCCGTGGACGCCGCGCCAATGGACGAGGCCGTCATAGCGATCGGTGGAAATCCTGACGAAACCCTCGCGCGCTGACCCGGCGAGCGCCCCGGCCGGCGCGGCCAGATGCTGGCGGAGAAAGGCCAGGCTCGCCGTGTGATGTTCGGCCGGAGTTGTTACGGCATGCGCCGCCCAGCCGACCGGCATTGCGCCCAGCCGGTCGAGATGCGCCTGGAGCGGATCGCCGTCATAGGCGGTGATCAGCACCGGCGGCGTCACCGCGTCTGCCGGTGGAATGTCGCGCCGCGCGCGCAACACAGCGCCATAGCCGGTTCGATAGGCATTGCCCGCATCGAGCAGTTCGCGCACCACCGCATCGACGCGCACCGGATCGTCATGCGCGACCGACAGCGCGAAGCGCGGCTCGACCGCGAACCATGGAAAGAACCAGCTTTGTTCCAGCACACGATTCCATAGCCAGGCCAGATGCTCGCCATAGGCAGACGGCAGGAACGGGGGGAGATATTTTTCACCGAACAGCGCCATCTCGTCGGTTGTCCAGACGGCATAGCCGCCGATCGCGAGGCTGGTGAAGCGCTCGGGATGACGCTTGAGCGCGGTGACCAGGATGATTCCGCCAGAGTGAAAGCCATAGGCGCCGACGCGGTCGAGGCCGAGTGCGTCTAGCAGATCGACCAGCGCATCGGCGAAATCGTCGATCGTGGCGGACGAGTCAGGCAGCGGTTCTGACTGTCCAAAACCCGGCGAGTCGGGCGCGATACAGGTAAAATGCGCGCCCCAGACGCGCATCAATTGTGCATATTCCGCCGAGGAGCGGGGGCTTTGATGCACCATCAGCAACGCCGGGCCTTGACCGCAGCGGCGATAATGGACGCGGCGCGGGCCGACATCGACGAAATGACGCGTGATTTCCATGATGCATAACTTGTCCGGACAAATTTATCTAGACAAGCCCTTTTTGACATTCCATCATCGAATCATGCCAGAAAGGACCCATGCATGGCCGATTTGCCCGGCACACGGATGATCGACGACGGGCGCACCGCCCGCGAAATCTTCGACGCGGTGATGGCCAACCCGGCACGCAAGAAATTCGGGTTTGGCGCGAAGCTGGCGATCGTCAATGTGGATTTTCAGCAAGCCTATACACGGATAGACCGGTTCGCCACCGCTTATGAGACTGATCCACGGCAGATAGACCATGTCAATCGCGTGTCCGCGCTGGCGCGGACACGGGGCATGCCGGTGATCTGGACGCATGTCGCCTACAAAGCCGATGCCGGCGATGCCGGAATCTGGGGAACGCGCACCAACACACCGGATTCGCTCCAGAACATCAAATATGACAGCGAGCGCCATGCCTATGACGAACGCTGCGATATCCATCCCGACGATATGCAATATACCAAGCGGATGCCGTCCGCCTTCTTCGAGACGCCGCTTGCCAGCTATCTCGTGTGGCACAAGGTCGATACGGTGGTGGTGACGGGCGGCTCGACCTCCGGTTGCGTGCGCGCGACCGCTGTGGACAGTCTGTCCCACGGATATCGCACGATCGTACCGATCGAGACCTGCGCGGACAAGCATGCCAGCTACCATTTCGCCAATTTGACCGATCTTCAGTTGAAATATGCCGATGTCGAGCCGATCCAGACGGTGATCGACTGGCTGGAAGCGCGCTGATGCGGGAGGGTGCGGACGATCCCGAACTATATGTTTACGCCGCCTATCGCGACCGGCCTAAGATTGTCTGGCCGGGGGGCAAGACGGTGGCGGTGTGGGTTGCGCCCAATCTGGAATATTATGAGATCGACCCGCCGGCGCATCCGCAGCGCAAGGCTTGGGCCAAGCCGCATCCCGACGTGGTCGGCTATGGCCACCGCGACCACAGCAACCGCGTGTCGCACTGGCGCATGGCCGAGGCGATGTCGAAGCACGGCTTCCCCGGATCGGTCAGCCTGTCGGTGGCGCTTTGCCAGCATCATCCGGAGGTCGTGGCCGATGCGAATGCGCGCGGGTGGGAATTCTTCAGCCACGGCATCTACAATACGCGCTACGCCTACGGCATGGACGAGGCCCAGGAGCGTGCGATCATCGAGGACTCGATACGCACCGTGCGCGAGGCGACCGGGCAGACGATTCGCGGCTGGCTCGCGCCCGCGCTGACGCATACGCCGCGCACGCTCGACCTGATCGCCGAATATGGCCTGGAGTATACCTGCGACCTGTATCATGACGATCAGGTCGGCGCGGTGAAGGTGGCGAAGGGGCGGCTGGCGTCGATCCCCTACAGCCTGGAGGTCAACGACCATTATGGCTTCTTCGTCTATAATATGAGTCCGCGCGACTATGCCGATACGCTGATCCGCCAGTATGACCGGCTCGCCGAGGAGGGCGCGCGATCGGGGACGGTGATGTGCATTCCGCTGCATGCCTATCTGATCGGTCAGCCGCATCGCATCGGCCCGTTCGAAAAGTTGCTGGAGCATATCGCCGCCGATGGCCGCGCCTGGATCGCGCGGGCGGGTGAAATCGTCGATGCATGGCGGGAACAGCAGCCATGAGCCTCGATCCCGCCTATCTCGACTATCCGAAGCGCCGCGAAGGCTATGATCATGACCTCTATCCCTGGTCCGCGCTGAAGGACCGCCCGCCGGTCGTCTGGCCCGGCGGCAAGAGCGTCGCGCTGTGGGTGTGCGTCAGCCTGGAATGGTTTCCGATCCAGCCGAGCGACACGCCGTTCCGTGCGCCGGGGCATATGCAGACCGCCTATCCGGATTTCCGGCATTACACGTCGCGCGATTATGGCACACGGGTCGGCTTCTACCGGCTGCTCGACGCCTTCGCCAGGGCAGGGGTGACGGTCTCGGTTGCTTGCAACGCGGCGATTGCCGAACGCTATCCTCAGGTCGTCGCCGACATCGTGGCGGCGGGCCACGAAATCATCGCCCATTCGACCGACATGAACGGCACGATCGCCAGCGGTCTGCCGATCGCGGACGAGCGCGCGCTGATCGCGACGTCGCTCGACACGCTGGAACGCGTATCGGGCACGCGCCCGCGCGGCTGGCTGTCGATCGCGCGCAGCGAAAGCTGGAACACGCCTGACCTGCTGCGCGAGGCGGGGCTGCGTTACACCTGCGACTGGGTCAATGACGAGCTACCGTGGCGCTTCGCCAACGGGCTGGTGAACCTGCCGCTCAACCACGAATTGAGCGACCGCCAGATCATCACCGTGCAGCAGCAATCGGCCGACAGCTATGGCCAGCAGATGCGCGATGCGTTCGACTGGCTGGCGAACGAAGCGGCCACCACCGGTGGCGGGCGCATGCTGCCGCTGCATGTGACGCCCTATATCATCGGCCTGCCCTATCGCATCGCCGCGTTCGAGGCGCTGCTCGCTGATCTCGCCGCGCGGCCGGAGGCGTGGTGCGCGCCCGGCGGCGCGATCGTCGATGCGTGGGAGGCGCAGCAACCGGTATGAAAATCCGCAATCCGCGCAGTGGCGAACAGGATTATGCGATCGCGCCGCTCGATGCCGGTGCGATCGGCGCGCTGGCCGCATCCCTGCGTGAACGGCAAAGGGCTTGGGCTGCGCGCAGTGCGGGCGCGCGGGGAGAGGTTTTGCGGGCGTTTAGTGCAGCCATCGCGCAGCATCGCGCCGCGATCGCCGCCGCGCTGACGATCGATACCGGGCGGCGGGCGATCTCGGCGATCGAGGTCGACGGGACGGTCCGCATGATCGATCGCTGGGCCGGTCTCGCGCCCGAGCTGATCGCGCGCGCGCAAGGATCGCCGCGCGCCAGTGCCACGCCGGGAATCACCGTGTCGACGCGGCTGGTGCCCTATCCGCTGGTCGGCGTGATAAGCCCGTGGAATTTCCCGCTGACGCTGGCGCTGATCGATGCGATCCCCGCGCTTGCCGCCGGGTGCGCGGTGATCGTCAAGCCGTCCGAAGTAACGCCGCGTTTCATCCGGCCGTTGCAGGCGGCGCTGGCGGCGGCGCCCGATCTTCCGCTTGCGCTGATCGAAGGCGACGGGGCGAGCGGCGCGGCGTTGGTCGAGGCGGTCGACTATGTCGCGTTCACCGGTTCGGTCGCCACCGGGCGCAAGGTCGCGGCGGCCGCCGCCGCGGCATTCATCCCGGCAAGTCTGGAACTGGGCGGCAAGGACCCGATGATCGTGACCGCCAGCGCCGATCCGGTCCGGGCAGCCGGCGTCGCGCTGCGCGCGTCGATCGTCAATAGCGGCCAGGCCTGCCAGTCGATCGAGCGTGTCTATGTCGCGCGGGAGATTGCCGCGCCGTTTCTGGCGGCACTGGTCGAACAGGCCAGAGCGGTGCGGTTGAACGCCGACGACATCGGGGTCGGCGAGATCGGCCCGTTCATCTTCGACAAGCAGGCCGCGATCGTCCAGACGCAGATCGACGAGGCGGTGGCGTGGGGCGCGACGCTGCTGGCCGGGGGGCGGGTCGAGCGGCTGGGCGGCGGCCTGTATCTGCGCCCGACGGTGTTGACCGGCGTCACGCCCGAGATGGCGGTGATGCGCGAGGAGACCTTTGGCCCGGTCATACCGGTGACGGTCTTCGATACGATCGACGAGGCGGTCGCGCTCGCCAATGGCAGTGCGTTCGGGCTGTCGGCGGCGGTGCTCGCCGGAACGGCCGAAGAGGCGGAAGCCTTGGCGGTGCGGATCGATGCCGGCGCGGTGTCGATTAATGATGGGTCGCTGACCGCGATGGTGTGGGACGTGGAAAAATCTAGCTTCGGCGCGTCAGGCCTGGGCGCGTCGCGGATGGGCGACAGCGGCCTGCTGCGCTTCTTTCGCAGACAGGCGCTGCTCCGCCAGACCGGCGTCGCCTTGCCGATGTCCGCTTATGCCGAGGATGCCGTCCGATGACCGACTTCGCCACCGCCATGCCCAACATGCTGCGCCATCTGGGCGAATGGGAGGGCATCTATACCCATATCGACCGCGACGGTGCGGTGATCGACAGGCATCGCACCTGGACGCGCTGCGAATTCCCGACCGAAGGCGCATTCGCCTATGTCCAGTCCAATCGGCTGACCTGGGACGATGGCCGCACGGTCGAGCGCAGTTTCGGCGGCGTCTTTCGCGACGGACTGCTGCACTGGGATACCGAACGCTTCGTCGGCACGGGCTGGGAAACGCGCGAGGGCGTGCTGATGCTGCGGCTGGACCGCAAGGACGAGCCGGGCGTGCATTTCATCGAGATGATCATGCTGTCCGACGATGGCCGGACGCGGGCGCGGACATGGCAATGGTTCGAGCAGGGCGCGCCGACACGGCGCACGCTGTGCGACGAATGGCGGATCGTCTAACGCACGAGTTCGACCAGTTCGTACCAAGTCGCCATATAGCCCCCGACGCCGCCCTGCACGAAGATCGCGTCGTCGTCCGCCGTCACCCACATCTCGTAGCGCGGATGTTCCTTGCCACCCATGCCGGTGTCGCTCGCATCGATGAAGGCGAAGCGGCGGCAGCCGAAGGTCCCGGCGGCGACCGTGACCGTCTCGTCGCCCAGATATTCCAGGTCGATCCTGACTTCGGACGCCATCGGCGGGGTCGCCCCGCGATGGTCGGGCGAAGGGACGAACACACGGAGCGCGCGGCGGTGCGGGCCTTTCGTCACGTCCATGCAGCGGGTCATATAGCCGTCGCCGACGATCGGATGGGTGCCGAAGCCGTCCAGTCCGCCGTCATAGGCGACCCGCTGCGACAGGCGGCCGATCGACGGGCCGCTGCTTTCGCATTCTATCAGACCGGGCGCGATGGTGAACCAGCCCGAACCCATGAAGGCGTCGCCGACCGTCAGGTGGACATGGAGGTTGCGCGGACGACCATCGGGACCGATCGCATAGATGACGTCGCGCAGCACGGTCGGAGCCGGTTCCTCGATCTCGCATTGCGCGCGCAATATGACCGATCCGTCGCCATGATGCGTGAAGGCGAACCATTCGCGGCCGCGCTCGCGGTCCAGCATCTCCGGCTTTTTGGAGGTATAGCGGATGCGGCCACGTACCGTGCGGTGCGGCATCATAGCTCGCGCAGTTCGCGGCTGACGTCTTCGACCGGCTTCTCATCGACCGCCATCGCCTCCATTGCCTGTTGCACCCCGCGCATGACGCGCGCGATATAGGATTTGGTAAGGACGCCGCGTTCGTATGCCGCGTTCTTGTCCGGCACGAACGCCTCTATCTCCGCCTGCGTTACCCCGCCCTTTGCCTCCAGCAGCCGCTCGACCGTGTCGAGCCGCTGGCGCAGGACCGAGACTTCGCCGACCAGCGCCATCGTGATCGACAGCAGCCGCTCGGTCGCGGGATCGTCGAAATAGTCCGGCCGCTTGCCCTTGGCGCGCTTGGCCGAAAGGCCGATCCAGTCGAGTTCTTCAGACACTTAAACCTCCACTCGCCCTGAGCTTGTCGAAGGGCGGCCCTTCTTCTTAGGAAGAAAAATACAAGGCTTCGACAAGCTCGGCCCGAACGGTGAAAGATTATGCCGGCTTCCACGCGCCATAGGCGTTCCACACCGCGGCGCGGCCATGATCTTCGCCGGCATCGGCTTTCTGCTGCGGAAAGATGTCGGTATCGACCACGGCGCGGACGCCGGTGGTGAAAAGGCTGTCGTGCGGAAAACCGGCCTCGACCATGAGCGACTTGAGGTCTAGCGCGTGCATCGCCGACCAGAAGGGTTCGTTGTTGTTGAATGCGTCCCAGTCGCGGATGAACTGTTCGTAGAGCGGCATCGCGTCGGAATATTGCGGCTGTTCGAGATGGAGCATCAGTCCGCCCGGCGCGAGCACACGATGCCCCTCGCGGATGATGCGGGGAAGCGCCGTGCCGGACAGTTCGTGCAGATACATGGTCGTCTGCACCCAGTCGAAATGCCCGTCGGGGAATGTCATCTCTTCGGCATTCATCTGAACGAAGCGGATATTGCGTGCACCCAACGCCTGCGCGCGGGCATGACCGTAGCGGAGCGACGGCGCGGCGGTGTCGATCGCGACCACTTCGGCATCGGGAAAAGCGAGCGCGAGCGGCACGATATTGTGGCCGATCGTGCTGCCGAGATCGAGGATGCGACGCGGCGTCCAGCCCGGCCGCTCGCGCTTCGCCCATTCGACCAGCGCCTGTCCGCCGCCGTCGCTCAACGCGCCCAGCCCGCCGGCGGTGGTGGCGAACAGGCCGCAATCATAATTGGCCCCGGCGGAGACGTCACCGGGGCGCTCCTCGCCATGATAGCTGCCCGGCATACAGTGGATATCGACCGCCTGCTGATAGCGCGGCACCGCCACCTCGGGATGCAGTTCCAGTGTGTCGCGGCCTTCGTTGAACTGGCGGACCTTCGCGTCCAGTTCGTCGAGTTGGCGCAGCACGATCTGGCGGCCGTTCTGCTGGCGCATCTCCATCGAGTTGCGCTTGAGCGCCGACCAGAAGCGGTGCCACGGGTCCTTGTTCATCGCGCGGCGGATCTCGAAGCGATCCTGCGGCTCGCGGCCATGTTCCTTCACGAACGCCGGCAGCACGCGCGTGTCATAGGCGCGTTTGTTGCCGGGGCCGAGCGTCGCCGCCATATATTTGTTGAAGTTCGCCAGGAAATCAAACCGCGCGGCCTCGTCATGACTCGGTTCGGGGAATACCGCATGGCGGGCGACGGCGGTGTAGGGCGGGGCGACATCCTGTTTCATATCAAGCCATCCTTGGACAGGCGGGCGATCACGCTTTCGTGAACGCGAAGGAAATGATCGCGATCCGGGATCGCGCCGGCACCGAGGCTGTCGGCGGGCTGGACCGATCCGGCGTAGGTCGCGGCGAACAGTTCGAGCCGTTGCCGCGCGAGTTGATTAGTCATGCCGGGCTTGCGGCGCTGCGCACGGAGCGCGGCCAGGTCGAGATCGGCGAAGGCGGTGAAGGTCTCTCCGGCGTTCGATTCGGACAGTATCTGGCCTTTGTAGTCGATCACGCAGCTATTGCCGTCGGCGGACGCGATCGGCATCATTGTGCCGGTGATGCCGGCGGTATTGGCCGAGACGATATAGGCCATATTCTCGAACGCGCGGGCGCGCCGTGCGATCGCCTTGGGCGTGGCAAGCGGCGAACCGATTTCGGACGAACTGTGCACGAATATCTCCGCGCCGCGCAACGCATGGGCGCGGGCGATCTCGGGATAGAGGATTTCCTCCGAGGCGATCGCGGCAAGATTGCCGATCTCGGTACGCGCCACGGGGAACACGGCGTCAAGACCGTAGAGGTCGAGATATTTCGACCACACGTCATGCGGGGTCGGCGCGAACATCGAATTGAGCCGGCGGTAGCGCAGCACCACCGCGCCCGATGGCGCGATGACGAAGCTGGTCTGGAAATACAGGTTGGGAAAGTTGACGTCGCGCTCATAGGCGTTGCCGGCGAGGAACAGCTTTTGCGCGACGGCGATCTTGCCGAGCGCCGCATATTCCGGACCGTCGATGTCGAGCGCCGCCTTGGTCGCGAAATCGGGGATCGAGATGCGGCCGGGATAGCTGGTGAAGAGATATTCGGGCAGCACCACGAGCCGCACCGGCGTGCCGCCATATTGCTCGATGAAGACACTCGCGCCGCGCAGCTTGGCCGCAACAGTGTCGATCATCGCCAGCATCTGGGCCGAGGCGGCGGCGCGGTCGGCGCAACGCTCGACCGATTGCGCGGTCAGTTGCAGCGCGAGCGCGGCATAGGCTTTGGGCGCATCAGCCATCGATCACAGTCCCAGTACGCCGGGGTTCATCCGCCCGTCCGGATCGACCGCCGCCTTGACCGCCTGCACGATGCGCCATGCGCCGGGATCGCTTCGCTCGGCGATCGGATAGGTGCGGCCGATCTGGAAGTGGATCGCATCCATCCGGCCGAAGATCGCGACGATTTCCGCGCGCAATGTTTCGACCAGCGCGCGGGCGTCTGGCATGTCCGGGAATTCGTTGAGCCTGGCGAGATGTGAAGGCTCGATAGACCGGCGATGGATTTCGGCATGCGGCTCCGGCCAGTAGAATACCGGCTCGATCAGGAAGCCGGTCGTGCCCACGGTCAGGAACATATAGCCGGCGCCGACGCCGAGCCGCTCCATCGCGGCGGCATGCGCCTCGAACAGCGCGATGATCGCCTCGACCGTCGCCAGCGCCTGGCTGTGGCGAACGATGCCGTGCACCGGCACCCAGCGTTCGCCGTTGGGTCCGAGCATGGAATTGACCGGCGGGAAGGGGTTGGCGCGCAATATCTTCGGAATGGTGTTTTCAACCTCGCGCCCGCCCGCGCCGATCGCGATCGCGCGGATCGCCGCCATGTCGGAATCGGCGGCGGCCTGGCTGCGCCCTTCGGCGATCGTGTGGATCGAGAAGGTCGCGTCGTCGAGGAACGAACGGCCGGCGGCGACGACCTTCGCGCCTTCCTTCAGGCCCTTCCAGAAGCCGCCCTGCGCCTTCATCATGCCCACCAGCGCCTTGGCATCGGTCCCCAGACTGTCGCGCTTCATGCGTTGCGATTGCAGGAAGGGATCGAAGCCGAAGCTCTCGCTGGCAAGACCCGAACGCGCGATTTCGCTCATCGCCGTGGTGAACTGGCCGGGCGTATCGAAGGCAAAGCTGCCATAGGCGAAGGCCGCCGCCTCGCGCATCAGCGGCAAGGTGACATGCGCCTTGATGCCGAAGGCTCCGCAATCGGCGGCGAACAGCCCGGTGATGTCGGGGCCGAAAGGGCGCAGCACGTCGCTGCCGGTGCGCACCACGCTGCCGTCAGCGAGCACGATGTCGAAGCTGAGCGCGCTGGCCGCGATCGAGCCGCCGCGCGCGCCCCAGAATAGCCCGTTCTGGCTCATGCCGCCGCCGACACTGGCCTTGATACCCGACAAGGTGCCCCAGCTCGGAACGCGCAGACCACGCGAATGTAGCGCGTCGTAAAGCATGCGCCAGGTGCACCCCGCCTCGACCGTAACGGTCATGTCGGTCTCGTCGATCTCGATGATATGGTCCATCGCCGACATATCGACCAGCAGCGCACCGGGCGCATCGGGGAGATAGCCGGACGTATAGCTCATCCCGCCGCCGCGCGGAACGATCGCGACACCGTCGGCGGCGGCGGCGGTCATGCCGCGCGCGAGCATCGCGATATCGGCGGGTCGGAAGATGGCGAGCGGATCGGGACCGCGCGTAAAGACGTCCTGACCGTAAAATGCCAATTCCGTCGCGTCGCTGTCGATCGCGGCGCTGCCCACGACAGCGATCAGCCGGTCAAGGATCGTCGTCTTGTCCTTAGCGATCGTTGCCACCTTGCGCCTCCAATATCGGATATCTGCCGAGCGTCAGCAACAACGCGCCGCCGACCGCGAACATCAGGATCGCGGCGCCCAGCATCGCGTCATAACCGTCTGTCATGTCGCGCACCTTGCCATAGAGGATCGGCGAGACCGCACTGCCGATGCCGAAGGGAACGTAAAGTGCGCCATAGATCGCGCCGTAATTGGCCATGCCGAAATAGCGCGCAGCGAGGAAAGCGATGACGTCGCTCTCCGCCCCCGCCGCGAAACCGAGCAGGAACGCGCCGGCCATCACTATGGGTAAGGTCGTTGCGGTTCCCATCAGAAGGAAACAGCCGATCGCCGGCAACAGCATGGCTGGAAAAGCGATGCCGGGCGCCCAGAAATGGTCGAACAGCAAGCCGATCAGCAATCGCCCGGCTAGGATGCCCAGCGCCACCACACCGAGCACGCCGGCCGCGACCTGCGGGGAGAAGCCGTGCAGCGCGACGATCTGCGCCATGTGGATATGCGCGCCGCCATAGGCCAGCGCGATGATCAGGATCGAGGCGAACAATGTCCAGAAGCGCCGCCCCCGTGCCGCTTCCTTCAACGTCAGGCCGAACAGCCTGCCACTGGCGTCGGCGACGCTTGGCGGGCGTTCTTGCGCACTTGGCTCGCGAAACCACAACAGGGCGACCGGCAACGCGATCAGCAGCGGGAACAGCGCAACTATCGGAAAGGCCAGTCGCCAGCCGCCGGCGGCGATCGCGCGGGTCGCGACCTGCGGCACGATGACCGCGGCGATGCTGGTTCCGATCAGCATGATGCCCAGCGCCAGACCGCGATTCTTGACGAACCACATGCTCACCGCGCGGCTCCATGTCACCGGGGTTGAGCCGATACCGATCAGTCCGAGCAAAGCCCAGAAGCTCCACCAGCCGACGATGGTGCCAGGCACGAACCAGAAGCCCGCGAACAGAATGATGAAGGCGATGAGCGACAGGATGGCGACGCGCCGCACGCCGTAGCGATCCGCCATCCGTCCGTAGAGCGGCGCGAGCAGGGCGGCGATGACGCCGAAGATCGTCACGCCCGCGCTGATGACCGTGAAGTCCCAGCCATATTGCGTATGGATCGGTCCCATCACCAGCGGCAGCACGTTGAACGGCAATGGCGAAGCGCCGCACGCCACGCCGAGCAACGCGGCGACGAGCGGCCGCCATCCCTTGCGGAACTCGCTCGTCATCTGGCCGCCGCCGGTCGGATCAGTCATGTCCGGCTCCCTCCTGTGCGCCGTAGAATTCGGTTATGTTGCCGTCAGGATCGCGCACCGCCACAAGATCGATCGTGCCCAGCCCGCCGATCCGGACCTTGTTGGAGGCATAAGCCGGCACGACGCCTTTTGCAGCGATCGCCTTGGCATAGTCTGCCAGATCCGAAACCGGGTAGCGCAGCGACAGGATGCCCAGATTGGGCGGCGATGCAAGCGCGCTGGCATCCCGGCCATCGAACCCGACGAATTGCATCAGCTCGATCCGGCCGATCTCGCCCGTGGCAGGGTCGAGCGCGGCCGACCGCCGCACGATCGATGTGGTGAGATTCTTGGGCAGCGAGAAATTGGAGGGCTGCGGCGCCGGATCAAGATAATCCGCGTCGAACACCGTGTCGAAACCGAGGCGGTCGCGGTAGAAGGCAAGCGAGGCGCGCTGATCGCGCACCATGCGCATACTGTTGAAGCCCTGGCTGATCGCCCCCACCGGGAAAGCGGTAAAGGGCGGGCTGAGCCGTTGATATAGCGCGAGGTTGACGCCGTGCGGCCCGGTCAGCACGACATTGCGCAGGTCCGACCCCTTGAACTGGAAACCGATCGGCTCGCTTTCCGCCCACCAGCCGAGCGCAATCGCTTTGTCGAACACGGCCTGCACATTGTCCGACCGGACCATGATCGAAAAGATGCCGCCGGTATCCCATGGTCGAACCGCGAGACGGACCGGCCGTTGCGCGACATGATCGAAGCGGACGAAGCGGATACAGCCCGTTGTCGCCCGTGGCGCGCAGATACGCAGATAGGAGCCGGTCGCGGCTTTCGGCAGACGCCAATATGCCAGTTCCGAGCGATCGATCCTGCCCCTGGCCGTCACCGTCCAGCCACCGGCTTCCCGAAACAGGCGTGACGCCGCATCGGGATCGCGGACGCTCACCACCGCCTCGGTCCAGGCACCGATCGTCCGTTGCGGGGGCGGGGCGGCGTCGACCGGCAGCGCGATCGCTATCGTCGTCACCACCGCTACCGTCATTGGGGCAAGCCACAATGCCGATACCGCCACCCGCATCAGAAGCTGTACTTTGCGCGAACGATCAAAGTCCTGGGCGCGTTGAGGTAGGAATAGTTGCCAAGGTCGGACTGGTAGAACTCCTCATCAAAGCAATTGGAGCAATTGACAGAAAGTTGCAGCGCTTTGGCGATGCCATTGAGCGCCAGTCCCGCGTTCACGATCCAGGCGGCCGGGCTGGCCGATCCGGTAATGATCGCCCCGCCGTTCGGATTGGCCGGGAAGGTGCCGTTGGTGCCGGTGATCGCGCCGGTGTAAATGGTCAGGTTGCTCGTCGCGACTTCCTGCTTGGTATGATAATTGGCATTCACCGAGGGGACCAGCGTCAGGCCGCCTCCGAGCTGGGCGGTATAGCTGCCGCCGATGGCGAGCGTGAAGTCCGGCGTCCGCACGGGCGTCGCGATATTGCCCTGCGCGGTGACGATGCCGTTGGCGCAGGCCGGGGTGTTGGCGCCACTGCCGACCCGTCCGGCGGCGAGCTGCGCCCGGCAGGCGGCCTGCTGGGCCGCGACCGACTGGACATTATATTGGTCGAACGCCGGGACGTTCGTCGGCACTTTATATTTGTCCTTCTGATAGCCCGCATTTGCATAGAGGCTCAGCCCCGTCAGCGGCAGGACCGTCAGCTCCGCCTCAAGCCCGCGATTGCGGTAGCTGGCGAAGTTGCGTGTGACGAAGGTCAGCGCGCCGGTGACCGGATTGGAGGAACCGGAAATGACCTGCAGGTCGGACACCTCTGTCCAGAAGCCGGTCAGGTTGAAACGGACATGGCGATCGAACAGATCGGATTTGATGCCCGCTTCGTAGCTCCACACCTTTTCGGGCGTGAAGGGCAGGACCAGCCCCGGCGCGCTGGAGCGGGCGTTCCAGCCGCCGCCCTTAAAGCCGCGCGTCGCGGAGGCATATAGTAGCAGGCCGTCGCTCGCCTTGTAATTGACGGCGAAACGCGGCGTCCAGATCTTGGCGTCCTGGCTCGTTGGTATCCGCACGCCGGTCGCCGAGACCAGATTGCGCGTGTCCAGGCAGTTTGCGGGCAGCGCACCGCCGGTGTTGCAGCTTGCGCGATTGTCGTGAAGGGCGATCGTCTTGGTTTCGTCGGTGTAGCGAATGCCCGCGGTCAGTTTCAGTTTGCTTGTCGGGTTCAGGTCGACCTGCGCATAAGCGGCCTTGTCCTCGGTGCTGTTGCGCAGGATGCGATCCGCCAGAACCAGCGCGCCTGCAAAGACATCGGCAAAGTCGGTGCGGTTATATTCCTTCAGATAATAGACGCCGGCAACATAGTCGATCAGGCCATCGGCGAGTTTGCCCGACAACTTCACTTCCTGGCTGAACTGATCCTCATAGCCGTCGTTCAGGATGGTGAAGCCGCCCCGCGCCAGACCGGCGACGGCGGGTGACGGATTGGCGATCGACGGACTGCCGCGTCCGTCGAAGAAATCGAGGGCATAATTCTGGCGCTGGTTGACATAGCCGGTGATCAGATTGACCGTCAGCGCATCGGAAAGACCAAACTCCAGGTTCGACGTCAGCAGGTTTGTGCTCGTGCGGTTGCCCTGGCCATAGCCCGCCTTGCGGCCGGCGACGCCGAGCGCCGCGAAATTGGCCGCGCCGGGAACCTTGCTGAGGCCACTGGCCGAAAAGCGCCCGCTGCAATCGCCGGGGTTGGCCGGGTTGCAATCGAAGTTCAGGATAGAATCCGAATTGTCGACGATATGCGCATAGCCCGCATTCCAATGCACCTTTTCCGAAAGATCGCCATGAATGCCCAGGCGCGCGCCCCAGCCGTCATTGTCGTTGAGCCGCTGCTTGGTCACGGTGTCTTTCGTGAAGCCGTCGCTGTCTTGATAATAGCCGCTGACCTTGACCTGGAAGCTGTCCGCCAGCGGAATGTCGAGCGAGGCGCGCGCCAGCTTGTTATGATAGCTGCCATAACCGATTTCGGCATAGCCGCCAAAGTCCCTGGCCGGCTTGCGCAGGATCACGCTGATCGCGCCGCCGGTCGTGTTCTTGCCGAACAGCGTACCCTGCGGTCCCCGCAGGACTTCCACCCGCTCGACATCGAACAGGTTGAGGTTGTTGGCATTCTGTCGCGAGATATAGATATCGTCCACATAGGTGCCAACTGGCGGATCGAAGGTCGGGATCGATTCGACGTTGCCCAGGCCGCGGATGTAATAAGCGTTGGCCGACCCCAGTCCGGTATTGTTCTGCGCGATCATATTCGGAACATATTGGCCGATCTCGAGCGCGTTCGAGATACCCTTTGCCTGGAGTTCATCCGAAGAAAAGGCGGAAATTGCGATCGGCACGTCCTGCACACGTTCGTTGCGGCGCTGCGCGGTGACGACGATGTCCTTGATCTGGCCGTCATCGGCCTGCGCGGGCGCAGGCTGGGTGGACTCGGTCTGGGCCGACGCGGTTTGGACCATGGCGGGTGCAGCCAGAACGGCACCGATCGCGCTGGTGGCGGCAAGCAGATGAAGCTTCATATAACATCCCCTTTGTTCGCGATTTCGATCCCTGGAAATCGCATAATGTGGTGGTCGTATCTTTACGATTTGTCCGGACAAGTTTTCATGCAATAGAAGCCTTGTCAAGCGTTGATCCAAGGGAAGGTTCTGGAGAATGAGCGACATCGCCTATCGCAGCCTGGTATTCGCCCACCTTCTTCTGTTCGTGCTGTGGCTGGGTGGCGATGTCGGGGTGTTCGTGCTTGGCCAGCATTTTCGCAAGCGCCGGACCTATTCGCTGGATCAGCGTCTGGTGCTGTTGAAACTGCTGGTTGCGGTCGATATGGGACCGCGCACCGCCTGGGCGCTGATGGTGCCCCTGTCGTTGAGCGTTGCGACCGCCGGAGGATGGGCCGTGCTGCCTCCCTTCGTCGTTCCGGCGGCATGGATGTTGGGCGCCGGGTGGCTGTGGCTGGTGTGGGACTCGCATACGCACGACCAGACTCCGCGCGCCGCGCGCAACCGGCGGATCGAGACGTGGGTCAAGCTTGCGATCACCGCCTTCTATCTGTGGCTGGGCCTGTCGTCCCTTGCTATCGGCACGCCGATCGCGCTGCCGTGGCTGGCGTGGAAGGCGACATTGTTCGGCGCGATCTTCCTGGCCGCGATCATGATCGACGTGACGTTCAAGCCGGTCGGCACACTGCTCGGCGCGCTGATCGCGCAGGGGTCGTCGGACGATACCGAAATCCCGCTGCGACGGACGATGGATGAAACGCGGATATGGGTGCTGCTGGTCTATCTGCTGTTGCTCGTCACCGCCTGGCTCGGCGTGGTCAAGCCGGACATCTGACCTGTCACCCGAAAGTCATGATCTTTTCGCTTGACGTAGGAAAGTTGTCCGGACAAATTATGACCATGACGTTGAATGATTTCGATGCGGTGCGACTGACCAGCCTGCTGTTCGTGCCTGGTGTGCGTCCGGAGCGGTTTGCCAAGGCATTGGCCAGTCCGGCCGACATGGTGTGCGTGGATCTGGAAGATGCTGTGCCGGCGGAGGGCAAAGATGCGGCGCGCGCTGCTGCGATCGCCGCGATCGGGCCGCGTCTGGCGATCCGCATCAACGCGGTAACGACCGCCTGCGGGCTGGCAGACCTGCTGGCGCTGGCCGAAGCCGTGGCGCTGCCGCCGTTGATCCTGGTTCCCAAGGTCGAGTCTGCGGGCGAGATCGCGGTGATTCGCGGTGTGCTGGGCGACGAGGCCCGTATCGTGCCGCTGGTCGAGACGCCGCTTGGTCTGCGCCGCGCCGCGAAGATCGCGACCGCGCCGGGGGTCGTCGCGATGATGTTCGGCGGCGGCGACATGGCCGGTGAACTCGGTACGGCACTCGCATGGGAGCCGCTGCTCTATGCGCGGCAAGCCCTATTGATGGCGTGCGCGGAGGCCGGGGTGCCGGCGATCGACGTGCCATGGATCGCGCTGGACGATAGTGACGGGTTGGCGGATGAAGCGCGACGCGCGCAGACATTGGGTTTTCAGGCGAAGGCGGCGATTCATCCCGCCCAGATCGAGGCGATTCACGCTGCGATGCGTCCGTCGGCGGCGCTGGTGGCGGAGGCGCGAGACGCGCTCGCCGCGCATGCGGCGCCGGTGCAGGCCTACCGCGAACGCTATGGCGTCTGATTGCGCACGCGCCATCGTGCTGCTCGCCGCCGCTTTTGTGCCGGCCCTGTGCCGTGCGCAGGCGCCCAATGCCAAGTCCAGTGGCATCTACACCTGCATCGACGACCGCGGCCGGCGCCTTACCGCAGACCGGCCGATTCCTGAATGTTCTTCGCGCCAGCAGCAAGTGCTCAACAGCGATGGCTCGCTGCGGACCGTGCTGCCGCCTACGTTGACAGCCGAGGAGCGCGCTGAGAAAGAAGCGCGCGAACGCGCCGCTGCCGAGGCGCGCGCCACGCAGGCCGACGCCGTGCGGCGCGACCGCAACCTGGTGGCACGCTACCCCAATGAAGGCTCGCACGCCCGCGCCCGCGAAGCGGCGCTGGACACCGTGCGGCTGGCGATGAAGGCCACCGAAATCCGCCTGCGCGAACTGGCCGGCGAGCGCAGGCCGTTGCACGACGAGGCCGAGTTCTATCAAGGCAAGCCGCTGCCGCCCAAGCTGAAGGCGTCGATCGAGGCCAACGACGCTTCGACCGATGCGCAGCGCTCGGCGCAAGCCAATCAGGAAGCCGAACTGGGCCGCATCACCAAGCTTTTCGACGCCGAACTCGACCGCCTGCGCAAACTGTGGGGCGGCGCAGCTGCGGGGTCGCTGGGGCCGCTGCCGGTGCCAACGGCGCCGCCGATCAAGCCGGCCTCGACGACCAAGCCCAAGTAGGGCCAGCTCAGCCGAGCTTCTTT
>CAXUEQ010000014.1:0-23971 GCA_964250175.1 uncultured Sphingobium sp.
TACGGCGCGGTAGAGCAGGCCGGTGTCGAGATGCGGCAGTCCGAAGTGCCGGGCGAGGCCAGCGGCGAGCGTGCCCTTGCCCGAAGCTGCGGGGCCATCGACCGCCACGATCATACCGCTATTTCCTCCTGCGCGCGCTTGCGCCATAGCTTGATGAGGCCACATATCGCAATGGTGGCCCAGACGATCTCCAATGCCATCGACGCCAAATTGAAATGAACCGTCAAGGAGGCAATCAACAGCAGCGATCCGATCAGATTGAGCAGGTTGAAGACGATGAAATTCATCTTCTCCGCCATGTTGCTATAGGCATAGGCGATGACCATTAGGGCGCTGCCCAGCATGCCGATGATGTCAGCGGCCAGATCGCTCATTCTACTGCTCCCAATGTGCGCAACAACGGCACGAAGGTTGGGAAGCTGGTCGCCACCGGCGCCATGTCGTCGACCTCCAGCCCGCCGCGTGTCGCCAGTCCCGCGACGGCGAAGCTCATCGCTATCCGGTGATCCAGCGCCGCGGCGATGACGGGCGGGCCGTTGCCCCCCGGCAGGAGCGCGCCGCCGGTCCCGGTGATGACCAGCCCGTCTTCCTTTTCGTCCACCGGGACGCCCAATCGGCCCAGACCGTTGGCCATCAGCGCTAGCCGGTCCGATTCCTTGACCCTCAATTCTTCCAGGCCGGAAGTGCGCGTAATGCCTTGCGCCATGGCGGCGGCCACGAACAGGATCGGAAATTCGTCGATCATGCTCGGCGCGATGTCGGCGGGAATGTCTATCCCGGTCAACATGCTGTGGCGCGCAATGATGTCGGCCACCGGTTCGCCGCCGATTTCGCGCAGGTTGATCAGCGTCAGATCGGCCCCCATCGCTTGCAATATGGCGAACAGCCCCGCGCGCGTCGGGTTGATGCCGACATTGGTGACGGTTACGTCCGATCCCGGCGTGATGAGCGCCGCGACGACCGGAAAGGCGGCGGAAGAGGGGTCGCCCGGCACGACGATCTGTTGCGGCTTCAACTCCGCCTCGCCGGTCAGGCTGATGATCCGCGTGCCGTCCGCCTCGATCTCCACCGTCAGTTCCGCGCCGAAGCCCTTCAACATGCGCTCGCTATGATCGCGTGTCGGAACCGGTTCAATCACGCGCGTGACGCCCGCTATGTTCAGCCCCGCCAGCAGCACCGCCGATTTCACCTGTGCGGATGCAACCGGAAGACGATACTCGATAGGCAAGGCCGGGCAAAGGCCGCGCATGGTCAGCGGCAGGCGGCCACCAGGGCTGGCCATGAATTCGGCTCCCATCCGGCTTAGCGGATCGATTACCCGGCCCATCGGACGCTTGCTCAACGATGCGTCGCCCGTGAAGGTCGCGGTCAGATCGTGGCTGGCGAGCAGGCCCATCAGCAGGCGTGTGGACGTGCCGCTATTACCCATGTCGAGCACCACCGCCGGTTGCAGCAATCCGCCGACGCCGACGCCATGAATATGCCAGATACCCTCTCCGTCGCGCACGATATCAGCGCCCATCGCGCGCATCGCGGCCGCCGTCGCGAGCACGTCCTCGCCCTCCAGCAATCCTTCGACCCGGCTTTCTCCCACCGCCAGCGCCGAAAGCATTAGCGACCGGTGGGAGATGCTTTTGTCGCCCGGCACCGCGACATTCCCTTTTAGTGGCGGCGCGGCGGTGAAGGTGGCGGGTTGCGGCTGGCTGTTATGGGTCATCATGATCCGGGCAGGGGAGGGGCAAAAAAAGCGCCCCGGCTTTTGACAGCGCCGCAATGCTATGGCAAGGCGCGCGTCGCTTCGTGCGCAGGCCCTCCTGTCGCGCGCAATTTTCTGTTTTTGTTTTATAGAAGGACAAGGCGGCACATGGTGAAGCCTGAATGGGGCAGCAAACGGACCTGCCCGAAATGCGCGACTCGTTTTTATGATCTTGGCAAGGACGACCCGGTCGTCTGCATCAATTGCGGCAATCCCTGGGAACCCGAGCCGGTTCTGAAGTCCAAGCAGCCGCTCCCCTATGAGCAGGTCGTGCCCAAGAAGGTCGTCGAAACCGCAGATGGCGAGGTCGAGGCCGTCGATGACGATCTGGACGTCGATCTGGACATCGACGAAGAGGAAGACTCGCCTGACAATGATGTCGATCTGGGCGGTGACGACGACCTTGGCGTCGAAACCGCGGACGACAAAGACGACGATCATTGATCGGTTGATTTTAGGCAAATAAGCGCTTGCAAAGGAGCGCGCTGCTCGCCTAAAGGCAGCGCCTCCCGCCGCTATCCCTCAAGAGCGGCAAGATGAAAACGGGGCCTTAGCTCAGCTGGGAGAGCGCCTGCATGGCATGCAGGAGGTCAGCGGTTCGATCCCGCTAGGCTCCACCATCTTTCCCGGCCTATGCGTCGGGCTTTACTTCAGCATTGATCCGCCGGGCCTGATCTGCGTGTTCGCGCATGCACTATCGCTTTACAGATGATGCACAGTTCAACGTGACAAGCGACCCATGGCTGTCCCGCTGCGGGACGCTGCCTCGTTAACCCTCTTTGCCGGTAGTCGAAAAGGTAAAGAAAGCGTTAATCGCGCATCATGAGAAAACGTCGCGCCCTGGTCCTGACCACCGAATCGGCCCGCCACCCCTTTCGGGCCAGCCTGCCGCCGCATGTCTTTGTCATGCCGCGGCATGATCCTGCGCCGACACGTTCGGACGATCATGACTGGAAGCTGTTCGGCCTCAGCTTCGTCGCCTTCTTTACGGCATTCTATACGTTCATCAGCTAAGCGGGATGTATCCGCCTGCGGTCAATCGCAGGCTCGATGCAGCTTCCATGCGAGCCAGGCGGACACAAGTGTCATGGCCGACACCATCAGTAACTGATCGACCACGCCGACGCCGGCAAGGCTGAGGCCCACGGCGGCCAACGACCCCAGCACCATCGCGCCGGAATTGACGATATTGTTCGCCGCAACGGTGCGCGCGGCCTCGCACTTTTCCACCGTTGTCGTGAGGAAGGCATAGAGGGGAACGACGAACATCCCGCCGAATGTCGCGACGCCCAGCAAGGCACCGGTCAGCACCAGCGCTTGGGGATGCACGAGAAAATCCTGAAACGAGAGAAATTGTCCTTCTGGTGCCGGCACCCAGGCGCGGCAGACGAAGTGGAAGGCGAGGAGACACGCACCCATGCCAAGCACCGAGGCCGGCGCATATTTGGCTGACACATGCCCCTCCAGCAGTCGATTGATCGCGACCGATCCGATCGCGATGCCGACCGAGAAGATGGCGAGGAAGAGGCTGGCCACCGCCTTGTCCGCGGTCAGCACATTCTTCACCAACGGCGGAAACTGGATGAACAGCACCGCGCCGATCGTCCAGAAAAAGCTGATTGCGACGATCGCGAGGTAAAGCCGCGGAATGTGCATCGTCCCTTTCACCAGCGTGATCGACGCACGGATGAAATGATAGTCGAGCTTTTGCGGTAGCGCGAGGGCGGGGGCGGGGGGGACTTGCCGCCCCGCCGCATAACCGATCAACGCCATGACAACGACGCTGGCCGCCGCCACTTGCACCGGAATGAGGCCGGCCAGGATCGTGCCGGCCAGAATGGCGAGATAGGTTCCCGCCTCGACCAGCCCCGTGCCGCCCAGCACTTCGTCGTCGCCCAGATGCTGCGGCAGGATCGCATATTTGATCGGGCCGAAGAAAGTCGAATGAACGCCCATCGCGAACAGGGCGAGCAGCATCAGCGGGATCGCCAGGCTGTGGATCGCATGGCCGCTCCACGCCAGTAACAAGCCTATTGCGCCTACTGTCATGATCAGGATTTCCGCCGCCTTGACGATACGGATCAGCCGCGCCTTGTCCCGCTGGTCGGCCAGTTGCCCCGACAGTGCCGACAGCAGGAAAAAGGGCAGAATGAATATGCCGGTCGCGATCGCGCTGAACCAGGTTTCCGCCCGCTCGTCATTATAGACGGTGTAGACGACGAACAGCACCATCGCATTCTTGAACAGATTGTCGTTGAAGGCTCCGAGGAGTTGCGTGATGAAAAGCGGCAGGAACCGCCGCTTGTTGAGTAGCCTGAGAGAGGCTTGCATAGACGCGAATTCTTCTCGCTGTTGCGACTTGGATCGGGGGTCTAGCCGTTGCGCGCGTCCCTGTCCAATTCCGCCGTGGCCGCTATGCGTTACGATTTTGTTGCCGGACCCGGATTGCTTGAAACTATCGGTCGTCCTTGCCCAACCGTGCCGGCTGTGGCAGGCGGAGCGGCCATGCTGACGCTGCCCAATTTGCTTACGCTCTCGCGTATTTTCGCCGTGCCGTTGCTCGTCGGGCTGCTCTGGTGGCCACACTGGCCGACCGGCTATGGCTTTGCATTCGCACTTTACTGCCTGATGGGCATCACCGATTATTTCGACGGCTATCTGGCGCGCGCCAACGGCGCCGTCTCGCGGCTGGGTATGTTCCTGGACCCGATCGCGGACAAGATCATGATCGCCGCGGTCATCCTGATGCTGGTCGCGACCCGCGATATCATCGGCATACACATCATCGCCGCGCTCATCATCCTGTTGCGGGAGATCGCGGTATCGGGCCTGCGGGAATTTCTGGCGGGCCTGCAAGTCTCGGTGCCGGTGTCCAAGCTCGCCAAATGGAAGACGACTTTCCAACTGGTCTGTTTCGGGGCGCTGATACTGGCCGGGGCCTTGCCGCACTTCGCCTTCATCCAGTGGACCGGGCTGGCCACGCTCTGGGCGGCGGCCATACTGACGGCGGTCACCGGTTGGGACTATCTGCGCGTCGGCCTGAAGCATATGGATTGAGCGTTATGGCGATGCTCGACATTCTATATTTTGCGTGGGTGCGCGAGGGGATCGGCAAGGATGGGGAGCAGATCGTGCTGCCTGATGCCGACATAAGCGTCGCCGATGTGATCGACCTGTTGTGCGAACGGGGCGAGGGCTATGCCGTGGCGCTGGCCGATCCATCCCGTCTGCGCGCGGCGCTCGACCAGATATTCGTGCCGCTCGACGCAGCCATAGGGACCGCGCGCGAACTGGCGCTTTTCCCACCGGTTACCGGCGGATGATCGCGGTTCGGGTTCAGCAGCAAGATTTCGATATCGCACAGGAACTCGCCCTGCTCGAATCGCTTGGCGGCGGCGGCGTCGCGAGCTTTACCGGTATCGTGCGGGGCGAGGGCGGGCTGATCGACCTCCATCTCGATCATTATCCTGCGATGACGCAGGCGCAGATGGAGCGGATTGCCGGCGAAGCGATGGCGCGCTGGCCGTTGCTGGGGCTGCGTGTCGTCCATCGTGTCGGGACATTGCTGCCGAACGATCGTATCGTCTTCGTGGGCACAGCCTCACGCCACCGCGACGCCGCGCTCGAAAGCTGCGCTTTCCTGATCGACTGGCTCAAAAGCCATGCGCCCTTCTGGAAAAAGGAGCGTTTCGCCGATGGCCGCGCGCATTGGATCGAACCGCGCGTCGCCGATGCGGCGCGGGCGGCGTCCTGGCAGGTGGAACCATGAAACATGCGTTTCTGCTCGGCCTGTGCCTGTCCTGGAGTGGCGTCGCGCAGGCGATCGAGCCTGCATCCTGGTTGCAGGACAGGATGGACCGGGTCCAGGTCGCTGCCGGTCAGGAGGTCGAACCGGTGCACGCCGTGCTGACCGACGAGCGCACACTGCACCTGGACCAACAGGGCACCCGGCTCAAATTCCCGCGTGTGCTGGTCGCGATTGCGCCCTCACCCGAGGCGGTCGATGGTTTGCTCGCCTTGCTCCTGTCTTACAGCATCGCCGTGCGAAAGGATCCGCCGGGCAGTAGGCCACGCGCGAGCGTGACAGGCGCAGGCTCTGACCCTGACACTGCTCGAACGCGCGGCAATGCCCCTGCCGATGCTAACCCGCCTTCGGCCGCACCCGACCCGTTGGTGCTGCGAAAGCAGCGGGCGTGGCGCGGCATCGGCTGGTATGGCCGCACACGGGGATGCACGGCGGAACTGGTGGAATATCTGCGGCTCATCGCCACGGGTGGTTCTGCGGTCGTGAACGGCAAGACGATCGACTGGCCCGCCAGCCGCCCGGCGCGCGAGGTGTTGAACGATCTGGGCAGCCTGGCCTATCCGTCCGGTGAACAATGCAAGCTGCGGCCCGATCCGGCTTTCGTATCTGCCAGGGCGCAGGCGGCTGCGGATATTACCGCCTCATCCATATCTGGGGGGCCGGCCTTCGGTCCCTAAGCCGCGCGCGCCCGGCGGGGCGTCTTAGCCGCCGCCCGCAATATGTCCGCCAGCATCCGAAATTCCTTCTCGCGCGGACTATTCTTGCGCCAGACGAGCGCGATCTCGCGATAGGCGTTGGCCGACTGCAACGGCCGCGCCGTGATATGCGTATTGTCGAGGATGCCTCCCGCAATCGCCATCTCGGGCAGCATCGTCAGCCCCAGCCCGTTATCGACCATCTGGACCAGCGTGTGCAGCGACGTTCCCATCATCGTCGCCTCGGCGCGCAGTTCCGGGCGGTTGCACGCGGCGAGCGCATGATCTTTCAGGCAATGTCCGTCCTCAAGCAGCAGCAACCGGGTCTCATCGATCATGTCCGGTGAAATGCTGGCTGGGGGATCGCGCGGATCATCCTTGGGAAAGGCGACGAACAGCCTGTCGGAAAACAAGATCTCGCAGTCGGTCTCTCCGGTCGCATAGGGCAAGGCGAGCAACACGCAATCGACATGGCCGTGGCGCAGCGACTCGACCGCCGCATGGCTGGTTTCCTCGCGCAGATAGAGTTTCAACTCCGGCTTCTCGGCACGCAATTTGGGCAGCAGTTGCGGCAAAAGGAAGGGCGCGATGGTCGGGATAACACCCATCCGCAGGTCCCCGCACAGCGGTTTGCCCGCCGCCTGGGCGATGCCGGCAAGCTCCTCCGCTTCGCGCAGGACGCGGTGCGCTTTCTCCACGATCCTGTCGCCCAGGGCAGTGAAGCGCACGACGCGCCGCGTCCGCTCCACCAGCGTCACCGCGATCAGCGATTCAAGTTCGCGAATGCCTGCGGACAAAGTCGACTGGGTAACGAAACAGGCATCCGCCGCCCGGCCGAAATGCCCCTGCTCCTTCAACGCAACCAGATATTGCAGTTGCTTGAGCGTGGGCATGTAGTTGGACATTGATCGACCTTGCGACGGAACCGGATCAATATAATCGGATCAACCAATAAAGCCTAGAACCTTCACGATACCGAACAGCGATGTGATCGTCAGGATGGTGCCGACAGACACCATCAGAATCTTCGGCGCGATATGACGCGCCAGCATCGCGCCAAGCGGTGCGGCAACGACACCACCGATCAACAGGCCTGTCGTCGCGAGCGTGAAGGCCTCCCACCCCAGATTGAGAAAGAAGGTGATGCTGATGCTCAGCGTGAGGAAGAATTCGACGGTGTTGACCGTGCCTATCGTGTGCCGCGGACTCGACCCTTGAATCAAAAGGTTGGACGTCACCACCGGACCCCAGCCACCGCCGCCCGACGCATCCAGAAAACCGCCGGCCAACCCAAGCGGCACGACATAGCGCGGGTCCTTTTTTTCGGCGGGAAAATGAAAGCCGCGCCAGACGAGATAGATACCAATGCCGATCAGATAGGCCTGGATGAACGGCTTGATGATGCTGCCGTCAATATTGGAGAGCAGATAGGCCCCGGCAATGCCGCCGAGGATTCCCGGCACCACCAGTTTTGCGAACAGTTTCCAGTCGACGTTACGGTGAAACACATGACTGATTGCGGAAACGCCGGTCGTGCAGGTTTCGGCGGCATGGACGCCTGCCGAGGCGGCGGCGGGGGGAACGCCCAGCGCGAGAAGCAGCGTCGAGGATATGACGCCATAAGCCATGCCCAGTGCGCCATCGATCATCTGCGCGCCAAAACCGACAAGGACGAAAGGCCAGATGAGCGGCGCATAATGCGCGGCTCCAGCCACTATCGAATCGATCATCAATGTCCCCCACGCCCTCTATATTGTCTATCGCCCTGATTGGCTTTCGCGGCCCTGCCAAGCAAGTTTCTCTTTATCATCGCCAAGGGGGAAATTGGCGGATATGGAGGAGTGGAACAGAATGTCCTATAAGGACGGGTTCAGGTCAAAGGGCGTCGCCATGTTCCGCAATCTTTTGTCATATCTGGATTCGATAAAGTCCCGCGATCCCGCGCCACGCTCGCGCGCCGAAATCCTTATCTATCCCGGTGTCTGGTCGCTTGCCTTCCATCGCGTCGCCCACCGCCTATACCGGCATGAATGGTTTTTCCTGGCGCGCGCGGTCAATCATTTTTCCCGCTTCCTGACCGGGAACGACATTCATCCGGGCGCGAAGATCGGCAAGCGCTTCTTTATCGACCATGGCTTTACCGTGATCGGCGAAACGGCGGAGATTGGCGACGATGTCACCATTTATCAGAATGTGACGCTGGGCGGCACCGACCCGGCGAACGGCATTGCGGGCAAGCGTCACCCGACCATCGCCTCCGGCACGATCATCGGGTCGGGCGCGCAGGTGCTGGGACCGGTAAGCGTCGGCGCACGCGCGCGTATCGGCGCCAACGCCGTCGTAACCAAGAATGTGCCGGAGGGGGCGACAATGGTCGGGATTCCCGCACGGCAGATGCTGGTCGATGTCACGGCCTATCAGCGCGACTTCCTGCCCTATGGCACGCCATGCGCCGACAATTTCGACCCGGCCACGCAAAAGCTCGAACTGCTCCAGTGCGAAGTGGAGCAATTACGCAAGAAACTGGCCGCCCTGATCGAGGAACAGGTGCAAACCGTCGGCCATGCCCAGGCCAAAGCGATCAAGGAGCGCGGCCGCGCCCGATGAGCCTGTCCGGCACTATCACGCCCTTCCCCGGCGGTTTCTATGGTCGAACGGGGCCTGTCCAGACCGGCTTCGACCGGCGGGAGCTGATGCGGATCATGGATCTTTATGGTCGCATGGTCAGCGCGGGCCATTGGCGCGATTATGCGATTGACATGGGCAAGGACGCCGCCATCTTCTCGGCCTTTCGTCGTGCGGCCGAGCGGCCAGAATATCGCATCGAAAAGCGCCCGGCCTTGCGCAACCGGCAGGGCATGTGGGCGCTGATCGGGGAAGCGGGCGTCGTGCTGAAACGTGGCGCCGAGCTTGGCCCCGTGCTGGCACCGGTAGAACGCACGCTCATGCGACTGGTTGAGGGATGACGACATAGGCTCACTCCCCGTTCGCCTTTTCCCTCGCCTTGGCTCTTTCCTGAAAATAGGACTTATGCCGTTTCCGCGTCCGCCATCGGCAGCAGGACGCTGATCGTGGTTCCCTTCCCCAGCACACTTACTATGTCCAGCCGCCCGCGATGCCGCTCGACCACATGTTTGACGATGGCTAGACCAAGACCGGTGCCGCCCATCGCCCGGCTGCGGCCCGAATCGACGCGATAGAAGCGTTCGGTCAGTCGGGGCAGATGGTCTGGCGCGATCCCTTCCCCCTCGTCGCTGACCGTCAGGCGGACCATGCCGTTCGATCCCCCCGCCAGCCGGACGAGGATCGGGGTGCCGGGACGGCCATATTTGGCGCTGTTTCCGACCAGATTGTGCAGCAGTTGCGAGAGTTGCGCCCGCTCGCCCTGCACCGGGCCGATCGTCCCCTCGATCTGTGCCGTCACATCCTGACCGCGCAACCCATGGCTGTTGCGAAAGACCGTCAGCACCTCCGCCACCAGTTCGCGCAGATCGACCGCCGTGTCGGGGGTGCGATATTTTTCCGCTTCGATCCGGCTGAGGGACATGAGGTCGTCGACCAGCCGCTGCATCCGTCGCGCTTCGCCATCGATGATCTTGAGAAAGCGCCCGCGCGTTTCGGTATCGCCGCCCGCATCGGGGTCGGTCAGCGTTTCGACGAATCCCAATATGCCGGCGAGCGGCGTGCGTAATTCATGGCTGGCGTTGGCGACGAAATCCACGCGCATCTTCTCGGTCGCATAGTTGCCGGTGCGGTCGACCAACTGGACGATCCGCCGCTCGCGTCCGTTCACGCTGCCCAGCGGGGTCAGGCGCATTTCCCAGCGCTGATCGCGCCCGCCCAGGCCGACCAGATCAATCGAGATCGGGTCCGCCATCGGCGCGGCGCTCGCCAGTCTTTCCGCCGCGCCGGGATGACGGATGGCGATTCGCGCGTCCTCGCCGACGATATGTCCGCCCAGCAGGCGCAGGGCGGGACGATTGGCGCGCACGACCTTACCCCCCTCGGCGATCAGCACCGGGTCGCCGATCGCATCCAGCAGCGCATCGAAATCGGGGTCGTCGATCAGGCCGGCATGGGGCGTGGGCGCGTCTTTCGTGGCGAGCGCGGGCGGCGCGCGGTCGATCAGGATGACCAGCGCCAATATGCCGGCGACGATCGAGATCAGCGCCGCCTGCCAGGCCCCGAATCGCCAGGCTCCGGCCGCGCCCAGTATCAGGACGGCCAGCGCGACGCCGACCTGCGTGGGGGATGTCCGATTCATGGTTACCGCCCTAGACCATAGCGCCAAATACTGCGATGCCGGTTAGAGTGCGGGCGTCTTTACACTTGCGCAAGGCAAATGGCAGATATTCGGGCGATGGACGAACAACAGAATCAGCCGGGCGACCGGCCCGCGAGCGAGGGCGGCATAAGTGAGGACGGGGCGAATGGCTTCGCTGTCCCGTCGCGCCGGCAATTGCTGATGGGCGGCGCTGCCGCCGCTTCGGCCATCGTGTCGATCCGCCCCGCGCTGGCGCAGACCGCCGCCTCGGTTCTCAATTGCCAGATTCCCGTGCCGGACGCGCGCCGTTCAAGCCAATATGTCGCGGCCGACGGATCGCTGGTGCCTGCCGGAACCAAGGGCGCCTATGCCGGCCCGCTGCGCCCCTTTACCGGCGAAGAGGTGCGCAACGCGATGAAAGGGCGTCCGCTGCCGGGTGCCGGATATGAACAGAATCAGGCCTATCTCAACTATATCCGCCGGCTCCAGTCCGGGACCAGCGGCTTCACCTGTTACGCCTCGCTGCAAATGCCGCGCTGAAGCGAGGGCTGCACCTTTCTAGGCATTCTTCCTTCTTAACCCTTTCCGGCATAGACCGGCATGATGTCAGCTACCCCGACCCCTCGCTATCGCGCCGAGCCGGAAGAGCAATGGGTGCTCGTCCCTCTGGAGGATATCGCGATCCTCTATCATCGCCGTTCGGGTCAGACGCACATGATGATAAGCCCCGCGCCCGAAATATTGCAGGCGCTCGTTCGCGTCGTGACCGCCGATGCCGCGCAACTCCAGGCCGCGCTCGCCGTCGATTATGATCTGGGGGACGCAGCGGAGGCGCAGGCGGCGATCGCCGCGCATCTCGATGACCTCACCGCACTCGGGCTGGTTCATCGCGCATGAGATATGGCACGACCCTGACGATCGGCCCGGCATGTTTCCGCATCGGGTCTGCCTGGTCCCGACCGATCGCCGATCTCGATCGCCTGTATGCCGCCTATCCCAGATCCGATGACGGCATCGCCGATTTCACCGTCCGGCTCGAACCGGCGGGGTGGGGGCGGCGGCTCTTCCGCCCCTCGGTGTTCATCACCGGCGATCACGGCCTGGCCGACGCCGCGCCGATGGCGCTCGCCCATGGGCTGCTCGCGGCGGAAATGGGGATGAATTTGCAGATGGCGCTCGGCTGGCGGCGGCATCTATTGCTCCATGCCGCCTGTGTCGAGAAGGACGGACGGGCGCTGGTGATGACCGGCGAATCGGGTTCGGGCAAATCGACGCTGGCGGCGATGCTCGGTGAACGCGGCTGGCGACTGATGGGCGACGAGTTCGCCTTGCTCGATCCCGTCAGTGGCGACATCTTCGCTTTTCCCCGCCTGATCTCGCTGAAGAATGCGGCGATCGGCGTGATGCAGGCGGAGGCGCCCGCCGACCGCTTCGGTCCGCTGATGCGCGCGACGCCAAAGGGCGATATCCGCCATCTCGTGCCGCGCGCCGACGCCATCGCCCGCATGGGCGAAGGCGCGCGCCCTGCGCTCCTGCTATTCCCGCGCTTCGGCCATGCCCGCGCCCTTCGCGACGTGGGGCAGGGCGAAGTCTTCATGCGCCTGACCCAGGCGTCTACCAACTATGTCGCTCTGGGCGAACCGGGCTTCGCGGCGTTGACGCGTTTCGTCCAGACTGTGCCTGCGCGCGCGATCGATTTCGAGAATGGGGGGCAAGCGATCGCATTGGTCGATGCGCTGTGGGGCGACCTTTGACTGCCCGTCTTCTTGTCGATGCGCTGCGTGATCCGGCCACCGTGGCTGCGCTCGATGGCGCAGGCTGGAACGGTCTGATCGCCGCCGCGCGCGCCGAGCGGCTGATCGGCACTTTGACCTATCGGCTCGAAGGCCAAAGCCTGCCCGCCGCAATTCTGCCCATCATGGCCGATGCGCGCGCCGAAGCCGAACGCGAAGCCCGCACCGCTTTATGGGAGGCCGATCGCGCCCGCGTCGCGCTCGAACCCCTTGGTGTGCCGGTGATCCTGCTCAAGGGCACCGCCTATGCCGCTGCCGGGCTGGCGGCGGGGCAGGGGCGGTTCATCGGCGATCTCGATATATTGGTGCCGCGCGACCGGCTGGATGACGTCGAGGCCGCGCTGTTCGCTGCGGGGTGGGAATGGGTGAAACCCGATCCCTATGACGACGCTTATTATCGACAATGGATGCACGAACTGCCGCCGATGATCCATTCGACCCGCGACCGGATGATTGACGTCCATCACACAATATTGCCGCTGACGGCGCGGCCGAAGCCGAATGCGTCCGCGCTAATCGCGGATAGCGTCCTTCTACCTAACGGGTTGCACATCCTCTCGCGGGAAGATCGGATATGCCATGCCGCAGCACATCTGCTGGCTGATGGCGATCTCGCGGGTGGTCCCAGGAATCTGTGGGATATTAAATGCTTGCTCGATGATCTGCCTGATCATTCTGCATTGTTAACGCGCGCAGACCTGCATGCGCTCCGTCCCGCTGTCGATCGGGCGATCCGACTGTCCGATCGGCTCTACGGTTCGCGAACGGCACAGCTAACCCAATTCGACCAGCTTATCCTGGCGCGCCTCCTTGCCCGCAACGGCTGGGGGCAGGAGACGCGCAAGGGTTTGCGCTTCGCATTTTTCCTGCGCTCGCACTGGTTGCGGATGCCGCCGCTGATGCTCGCGCGCCATCTATTGACCAAATGGCGCAAGGGGCATCGTCCGGCTTAGCAATCCGGCGGCTTAGTTCTCACGCGATGGCTGGCCAGCTTTCGAGCAGCGGCACCAGTGCGTCGAAATGATCGATCACTGCGTCTGCGCCCAGATCGGCGATATCGCCATCGACGAAGCCGAAGCTGACGGCGATGCTCGGCACTTCCGCATTTCGTGCGCCTTCCATATCGTTGATCGTGTCGCCCACGAAGATCGTCCGTCCGCCGCCCGCGCGGGCGATCATGGCGCGGATCGGGGCGGGGTCAGGCTTGCCGACGCCCACCGTGTCGCCACCGACGATGGTGGCGAACCGATCCGACAGGCCGATCTGCTTCATCAGCGGCACGGCAAGTCGCTCCGCCTTGTTGGTGCAGATGGCGAGCTTTACACCCTGCGCCGTCAGCGCATCCAGCGCCGCGATGCAGCCCTCGTAAGGATGCGTATGGATCGCCAGATTTTGCTGATAATAGTCCAGCAAGATCGGCAATAACATATTGATAAGTGAAGGGGTAGATTCGCCGGATGCGCTCAGCGCCCGTTCCAGCATTACGCGTGCGCCCTTGCCGACGAAGGGGATGATCGCCGCGACCGGGTAGGGCGGCCTGCCGATCTGCGCGATCGCATGGTTGGTCGCCGCCGCCAGATCGCCGCTGGTGTCGAGTAAAGTGCCGTCGAGGTCGAAGCCGATAATGTCGAAAGGAATCTGTGTCATCCGTTCGGCAATGCCCGCTGCCCTGTGGCAATGGCAAGCCAAACATGGCAGAGCGCGCCACAAGATGATCTGTCGTTTCTGCTGTTTCAGGAGCCTTTTGCCGTGACCCGACCGCTGGCCGCCATCATCCTTGCCGCCGGGCAGGGCACACGCATGAAATCGCGCAAGCACAAGGTGCTGCACCCGGTCGCCGGACGCCCGATGCTGTTGCACTTGCTCGACAGCGTGTCCGCGCTGAACCCTGCGCACAAGGTCGTGGTGGTCGGCGCAGGCCGGGAACAGGTGGAAAAGGCGGTCGAAGGCGGTGGGGTCGCCATCGCGGTGCAAAGCGAGCAGCTCGGCACCGGCCACGCTGTCGCGCAGGCGAAAGTTGCGCTCGATGGGTTCGATGGCAACGTGCTGATCCTCTATGGCGACGTGCCGCTGGTGTGTAGCGAGACAATGGCGGCAATGATTGCGCGTCTCGACGCCGCCGACGCGCCCGCCGCCGTGGTGCTCGGCTTCCGCCCGGATGACGCCGCCGCTTACGGCCGAATCGTCGCCGATAGGGCAGGCACGATCGCCAAAATGGTCGAATATAAGGATGCCTCGGCAGAAGAAAGGGACGTAACCCTTTGCAATAGCGGCCTTATGGCTGTGCGATCGGATGACCTGTTCGACCTGCTGGCGCGCGTCGGGAACGACAATGCCGCGGGCGAATATTATCTACCCGACATCGTGATGCTCGCCGCCGCAGACGGGCGGCCGAGCGCGGTGGTGGAAACCGACGCGCTGGAAGTCGCCGGAGTGAACAGCCGTATCGAACTTGCGGGAGTCGAGGCCGCATGGCAGACTCGTCGCCGGGTCCAGGCGATGCGCGACGGCGCGACGCTGGTCGCGCCCGAAACGGTGTTCTTCAGTCATGACACACAGTTGGGCAGGGATGTGACGGTCGAACCCAATGTCGTTTTCGGCCCCGGCGTCACCGTCGCCGACGATGTGGTGATCCACGGCTTCTCGTATATCGAGGGCGCGACGATCGCCAGCGGTGCGGAGATCGGCCCCTATGCGCGGCTGAGGCCCGGCGCGGAGATCGGCCCGAAGGCCAAGGTCGGTAATTTCGTCGAGATCAAGAAATCCGTGCTGGGCGAGGGCGCGAAGGCCAACCATCTCTCCTATATCGGCGACGCGACGGTGGGCGCGGGCGCGAATATCGGCGCCGGTACGATCACCTGTAATTATGACGGCTATAACAAGGCGCTGACGGAGATCGGCGCGGGCGCGTTCATCGGCTCCAACAGCGCGCTGGTCGCGCCGGTCAGCATCGGCGCGGGGGCGATCGTCGGAGCGGGATCGGTCGTCACCCGGAATGTCGAGGCGGATGCGCTTGCGCTGGTCCGCCCCCCGCAGGAAGTCAAGCCTGGCTGGGCCGCGCGCTTCCGCAGCCTTCAATTGGCTAAGAAGGCCGTGAGATAGCCTGTCGTGACCATCGGTCGATCGTTACGGCTGCTTGGGCCGGCATGTCTGGCGAGTCTGTTGCTTCTCGCCTGGATGTACCGTGTTGCTACCGCCGAACCGATCGTTCGTCAGGAACAGATCGCGCTTGCTTATCCAGCGGCCACCGATAGCCGCCCTGTCCGTATCGCTCTGCTCAGCGACACCCATGTCGCCCGGCCGGATATGCCGCCCGAAAGGCTGGCGCGCATCGTCGATCAGATCAATGCCAGCATCCCGACATCATCCTGCTGGCGGGCGATTATCTGGGCAACGACAAACCGGTCGGCGCGCTTTATCCGGTCGAGGAGTCGATCGCGCCTTTCGCCCGGTTGCGCGCCCCGCTCGGCGTCGTCGCGGTGCTCGGCAATCATGATCATTGGGATTATGGCCCGCAGGTCGCGGCGGCATTGCGCCGGGCCGGTATCACCGTGCTGATGAACGACGCGGTCCGGCGCGGGCCGCTCGCGATCGGCGGCATCGACGACCCGAACGGCCATCCCGATCTGGACAGGGTCCGCCGCGCGCTGAAGCGCGTACCGGGCATCCCTGTCCTTCTGTCCCACCGGCCGTCCTTTTTCGCGCAGATCGACGGATCGATTCCGGTGATGCTCGCCGGCCATACCCATTGCGGTCAGGTCGCGCTGCCATGGATCGGCCCACTCTATATTCCGGACCGCTATGGGCGGCGTTTCGCCTGCGGCCGTTATGATGCGCCGGGGCGGACTTTGATCGTATCGGGCGGGGTGGGGACCAGCGGTTTGCCCATCCGTTTATTCGCGCCGCCCGAATTTTCGATCATTACTTTGATACCGGTATCGAAATGATGAAAAGTAGGCTGTCCCGACGCGTCTGTTAATGGCATGGCCACTTCCGATGCGTCATAGGCGCTGCTTTATTTTCATCCAATTTTCGGGGCGGCTACATGTGCGGAATCATTGGAATAGTTGGCAATGAGGATGTTGCCGACCGGCTGGCGGATGGCCTCAAACGCCTGGAATATCGCGGCTATGACAGCGCGGGAATCGCCACCATCCATGACGGCCGGATCGAGCGTCGCCGGGCCGAGGGAAAACTGGTCAATCTGGTGAAGGCATTGGCCGCCGCGCCGCTGCCCGGCACGACCGGGATCGCCCACACGCGCTGGGCCACGCATGGCGCGCCGACCACCAGCAACGCGCATCCCCACGCGACCGACGAAGTGGCGTTGGTCCACAATGGCATCATCGAGAATTTCAAGCCGCTGCGCGACGAACTGATCGCGCGGGGCCGCACCTTCGACAGCGAAACCGATACCGAGGTCGTCGCCCATCTGGTGAGCGAGCGGGTCGAGGCGGGGCTATCGCCGGCCGATGCCGTGCGCGCCGTCCTGCCACGTCTGCACGGGGCGTTCGCACTCGCCATCCTGTTCCGCCAGCATCCCGGTCTGCTGATCGGTGCGCGGCTGGGGTCGCCGCTGGTCGTGGGCTATGGTGAGAGCGAGACCTATCTGGGGTCTGACGCGCTCGCGCTCGCGCCGCTTACCCAGCGCATCGCCTATCTGGAAGAGGGCGACTGGGTCGTCATCACCAGAGATGGTTCGCAGATATTCGACAAGGACAATGAAAAGGTCGAGCGCCCGATCACCATCTCCGGCGTCACCGGCGAACTGATCTCCAAGGGCAATCACCGCCATTATATGCTCAAGGAGATTTACGAGCAGCCGATTGTCGTCGCCCAGACGCTGCGCTCCTATCTGCGCCGGATGGAGGATCAGGTGTCGTTGCCGATCCCCGATTTCGACCTGTCGGCGATCCGCCGCGTCACCATCGTCGCCTGCGGCACCAGCTTTTACGCGGGCATGGTCGCGAAATACTGGTTCGAACAATTTGCCCGCGTGCCGGTCGATCTGGATGTCGCATCCGAATTCCGGTATCGCGAGCCGGTGATGGAAGAGGGGGGACTTGCCCTGTTCATCAGTCAGTCGGGCGAGACCGCCGATACGCTGGCCGCGCTGCGCCATGCGCGCAAGGAAGGGCAGAAGATCGCCGTCGTCGTCAATGTGCCGACCAGCACGATGGCGCGCGAGGCCGACCTGCTGTTGCCGACCCATGCCGGGCCGGAGATCGGCGTCGCCTCGACCAAGGCTTTTACCTGCCAGCTCGCCGTGCTGGCTGCGCTGGCCGCCAATCTCGCCCGCGCCAAGGGGCGGCTGGACGCGCGCGAGGAGAAGGATATCGTCCGCCACCTTGCCGAAGCGCCGGCCGCGCTCAACGGCGCGCTCGCCTATGACGAAGCGATCGAGGCGATGGCGCATCATGTCGCCGGTGCGCGCGACGTGCTGTATCTGGGGCGTGGCACCGACTATCCGCTAGCGCTGGAAGGCGCACTGAAGCTCAAGGAAATCAGCTATATCCACGCCGAGGGCTATGCCGCCGGAGAGATGAAGCACGGCCCGATCGCGTTGATCGACGATCAGGTGCCGGTCATCGTCATCGCGCCCAGCGGGCCGCTGTTCGACAAGACCGTCAGCAACATGCAGGAAGTGCAGGCACGGGGCGGCAAGGTTATCCTGATCTCCGATTATGACGGGGTACAGGCGGCAGGCGGCGGCTGCCTTGCGACCATCACCATGCCGAAAGTGCATCCGCTGATCGCGCCGATGGTCTATGCGGTTCCGGTGCAACTGCTCGCTTATCATGTCGCTGTCGCCAAGGGCACCGATGTCGATCAGCCGCGCAATCTGGCGAAGTCGGTCACCGTGGAATAATAGCGCGATGACATTCTGTGTGTGCGGGGATAGATGAACGACAGGGCGAGGCAGAGCCGCGAGAGCATCGCCAGGGTGCTGCTGACGGGCGCGCTTGCCATACTCGGCCTGTGGGTGGCGTGGGGATTTCTTCCCGCACTGATCTGGGCCGTCGTCATCGCGATCGCCATCGATCCGCTCTATCTCCGGCTCCGGACCCGATGGCCGGGCCGTGCTGCGGGGCATCTGCTTCCCGTCGGCATGACGCTTGCGGTTGCGCTGCTCATAGTGGTGCCGATCGCCATCGGCGTCGCGGAAGCGGCGCGCGAAGCCTATGACGTCCTTCACTGGATGACGCTCGCGCGCGTCAATGGCGTTCCGGTTCCCGCCTGGGTCGATCAGCTTCCCGTCGGCAGGCTGACGGTCGCGGACTGGTGGCAAGCGCATCTGGCGACGCCGGAGGGGGCGACGATGCAACTGAATCACCTGAACAACAGCAGCCTGATCGCCCACTCCAGGCTGATCGGGTCCAGCCTGATCCATCGCAGCATGATCTTCGCCTTCACCCTGCTCGCGCTCTTCTTCCTGCTGCGCGAGCGCGAGACGATCATCGGTCAATGCCGCATCGCCGGTGACCGTTTGCTGGGACCGGCGGGTGAGCGGATCGGCCGGCAGGCTGTTCGCTCAGTGCGCGGCACGATCGACGGACTGGTGCTCGTCGGCATCGGCGAAGGCGCAGTAATGGCGCTGGCCTATCTCATGCTCGGCGTGCCGCATCCATTGCTGCTAGGCGGGCTGACCGCCGTCGCCGCCATGATACCGTTCGGGGCGGCGCTGATGTTCGCCGTCGCCGCGCTGCTCCTGATGGGGCAGGGGGCGGCCGGTGCCGCGATCGCCGTCATCATCATCGGCCTCATCGTGCTGGGAATAGCCGATCATTTCGTGCGGCCGGTGCTGATCGGCAGCGCCACGCGCCTGCCTTTCCTGTGGGTATTGATCGGTATATTGGGCGGGGTCGAGGCTTTCGGCCTGCTCGGGCTTTTCGTCGGACCGGCGACCATGGCCGTGCTGGTGATGCTGTGGCGCGAATATCTGCACGACGCACCCGCGCCTGACTTGGGGGCGACGCCATGACGCGCGACTTCCGGTTGCAACCGGGACCGTCATCAGGGCATCGGAACGCACCATGAGCGAACGGCCGATATTCTACGACGCATCGGGGCAACGGCAGCGGCGATTCCGCCTGGCGGTCGCCGCGTTCATCGCATTGCTCCTTTTGTCGGTCGGCATCTTCGTCGCGTCCATCCTCGCCGTGGTCCCCGCACCGCAATTGCCGTTCGCGGTCGAGCGCCCCGCCATGCACGGGCATGTTCGGCCCGGCGATTTTCTGCGCAAGTCCGACCGTGCGCTCGTGCGTGTGCTGCGTGATGCGCGCCGGTCGATCGGCGCTACGCCGGTTGCGGGTAGCCGGCCGCTCGCCATCGCTTTCCACGCGCCATGGGACGATGCCAGCACGGCTTCGCTCCAGCGTCATATCGACCAACTCGACTGGCTGATTCCCGGCTGGCTGTCGATCACCGGCCCGGCGCACAAGGTCACGCCCTTCGCCGACGAGCGCGGCAAGGCGATTATCAGCCACGCCACCCGTCGGCCGCTGTTGCTGCCGATGATCCAGAATGCGATCGAAGGGGAATGGGATGGTGCGAATATGGCGCGGCTGCTCGCCAGTCCCACCGCGCGCGAAGCGACGCTGGACCGGGTCGAGGCGCTGCTGCTCGCCAACCGCGCCGACGGCGCTTTCTTCGACTTCGAGGATCTGCCCGTCAACGCGCATGAAGATTATCGCCAGTTCCTGAAGGAGGCGCACAGCCGCTTCGCAAAGCGGCGCTGGAAGGTGGCGATCGCCGTGCCGGCGAACGATCCCGACTGGAATCTGCCGGCCTACGCACAGGTCGCCGACAAACTGTTCCTGATGGCTTATGACGAACATTATCAGGGCGGGGACGCCGGGCCGATTGCATCGCAGCGCTGGTTCGAAGGGGTCGTCGCCCGCGCCGCGCGGATGGTGCCCGCGCAAAAGCTGGTTGTCGCCTTTGCCTCCTATGCCTATGACTGGCACGGGAAGGGCGTGACCGACGCGCTATCGGTCGAAGAAGCCTGGGCCAACGCCCTCGAGTCGGGCGTCAAGCCTTTGTTCGATCCGGTGAGCGGAAACAGCCGGTTCGATTATGACGAAAGCGGCGCGCATCATCAGGTCTGGATCGCCGATGCGGCGACCGCGCACAACCAGATCGCGGCGCTGGGCCGCATGGGTGTGCGGTCGCTTGCCTTGTGGCGACTGGGCAGCGAGGACCCGTCGCTCTGGACGCAATTCGGCCGCGACCATCGCACGCTGCCGCCGGCGCAGGCCCTGGGCACTATTCCGGCCGGCACCAACGTCGACATCGAGGGCAGCGGCGAGATATTGCGCGTCGGCGCGACCCCGGTCTCGGGCCAGCGCGCCATCGCGGCCGATCGATCGGGCATGATCCGCAGCGTAAGGTTCGACCGCCTGCCTTCGCCCTATGTGATAGAACGGACCGGCTTCAAGCCAAAGCTCGTCGCGCTCACCTTTGATGACGGTCCCGACTCCGACTGGACACCGAAAATCCTCGACATATTGAAGGCGAAGCATGTCCCGGCCACTTTCTTCGTGGTCGGCGAAAATGGCCTGACCCAGCGTGGCTTGCTCCAGCGCGAGGTCGCCGAAGGGCATGAGGTGGGCAGTCATACCTACACCCATCCCAATCTCGCCAATGCCTCTCCCGGCGAAACCACGCTGGAACTGAACGCCAACCAGCGGTTGTTTCAGGCCTTTACCGGCCATTCGCTACGCCTGTTCCGCGCGCCCTATTTCGGCGACGCCGAGCCGAGCACCGCCGACGAAATCGGGCCTGTATGGGAAGCGCAGAAACTGGGTTATCTCTCGGTCGGCCTGCATGTCGATCCGGGCGACTGGAAGCGGCCGGGCATCAAGAACATCGTCGACGACACGATCGCGGGCGTCGAGGATTCGAGTTATGAGCGCAGCGGCAATGTCGTGCTGCTGCACGATGCCGGCGGCGACCGGTCGCAGACGGTGGCGGCACTACCCGTCATCATCGACCGGTTGCAGGCGAAGGGCTATCGCTTCGTCACCGTTTCGACACTGGCGGGTCTCAGCTACAAACAGGTCCAGCCTGTCATCTCGTCGAGCGACCGGCTCGCCGCGCGCGCCGACCTTGCCCTGTTCCTGGCGCTGGGGGATATCACGATCGCGCTCAAATATCTGTTCATGATCGCCATCACGCTCGGCATAGTGCGCGCGATCTTCCTGTCCGCGCTTGCGCTGATCCAGGCGCGCAAGGAGCAGCGCAGCTTCTTTCCGCCGATCGATCCGGAACGGCATGTCACTGTCCTGATCCCCGCCTTCAACGAGGAGCGGGTGATCGAGCGCGCCGTGCGCGGCGTGCTCGACAGCCAGGATGTGCGCGTGTCGGTGATCGTCATCGACGACGGGTCGAAGGATCGCACGAGCACGGTGGTGACGGAATCCTTTGGCGACGAACCTCGCGTCCGGCTGCTGACGCTCACAAATGGCGGCAAGGCGCGCGCGCTCAACACCGCGCTCGCCCTTGTCGAGAGCGAGATCGTGATCGCGCTTGACGCGGATACCCAGTTCCAGCCGCTTACGATCGCACGGCTGTCGCGCTGGTTCGCCGATCCGCAACTGGGCGCGGTCGCCGGCAATGCGAAGGTCGGCAACCGTGTCAACTTGGTAACGCGCTGGCAGGCGCTGGAATATATCACCGCGCAGAATCTGGAGCGCCGCGCGCTTGCCCGGCTTAATGCGATGACCGTCATTCCCGGCGCGGTCGGCGCATGGCGCACACAGACGTTACGTGACGCCGGCGGCTATCCGGCCGATACGCTGGCGGAGGATCAGGACCTGACCATCGCCATCCAGCGCGCGGGGTGGAAAATCCACTATGACCAGTTTGCGATCGCCCTGACCGAGGCGCCCGAAACCTTCAAGGGGCTGGCCAAACAGCGTTTCCGCTGGGCGTTCGGCACGCTGCAATGCCTGTGGAAACATCGCCGCGTTATCCTGTCGGGCAAGCCGCGCGGCCTCGCGCGGGTGGGCCTGCCGCAGGCGATCCTGTTCCAGGTCCTTCTCGCCTCCGTCTCGCCGATCATCGATCTGGCGTTGATCGTCAGCATCGTCGAAACCTGGCTCCGCGTCCTCGCGCACGGCTGGGCGCAGACGCAGACCGACCTGTCGCGCATGGCGACCTATTGGCTGGTTTTCACCGCTGTCGACATGCTTGCCGCCATCATCGCCTTCGCGCTCGATCGGCGGGAGAAATGGTCGCTGCTGTGGCTGCTGCTGCCCCAGCGCATCGGCTATCGCCAGATCATGTATTATGTCGTGCTGAAGGCGCTGGTTCAGGCGGTGCGTGGGCCGCTGGTTGGCTGGGGCAAGCTGGAACGGAGCGGGCGTGTCACCGCGCCCTGAGCGCGCCGCGATCCTGCCCCGCTGGGTGCTGGTAGCAGCGATATGCCTGCTGTTCGCGCTCCAGCTTTACGCCTTTCACTGGGGCGTGGTTACGCCCGACACCGTGTTTCAATGGGGCCAGGCGCTAAGCGACCGCTATGACGACTGGCATCCCCCGGCAACGGCGTGGCTGTGGCGGCAATTAATGCGGTTCGGCCCAGGCACGGCACCGGTCCTGATCTTCCAATGCCTGCTCTACTGGTCGGCCATCGCCCTGATCGCCGATCGCCTTTGGCGAGAGGGCAGGGGCAATGCCGGAATCGCGATCATCCTGTGCGCGATGCTGCCGATTCCATTCGGACAGATGGGTGCGATTCTGAAGGACCCGTTGCTCGGCGCCTGCTGCCTGTTCGCCATCGCCCTGCTCTATGTTTTTCGCGATACGCGCGGGCGGTGGGCCGCCGCCGTCCTCGCCGCCTCGCTATTGCTCTTCGCCAGCGCAACCCGGTTCAATGCGGTGTTGGCGACCGCCCCCTTGCTGGTGGCCTGGCTGCCCGCACGGGAGAGGGCGACGCTGCCGCGCGCGGCGTGCGGCTGGGTAGGAGCGGGGCTGTTGCTGGCGGCGGGCGGCTGGGCGATCGACACCCTCCTGCTTCACCCGCACCAGTCCCAGCCCCTTTACTCGCAGGTGAATTTCGATCTCGCCGGCATCGTCGCGCGGGGCGGAGCCAATGGCTATCCGCATATCGACGCGGCAACGGCACGCCGCCTGACGACGCTCTGCTATGATCCGGGCATGTATAATCCGGCCTATCGCACCGATTGCGACAGTATCGAAATCGCGCTGGCCGATCATGCCGCCCGCCACCGGTCCAATCCGGTGGGTCTATGGCTAGCGGCGATCGAACGCGCGCCGGTCGCCTATCTTGGCCATCGCCTTGCGCATATCAATCGCAACTGGCGTTTCCTGGTTGCCGACGTACCCGACGATGCCGTCTATGTCATGACGACGAATAACCCTTTCGGCATCGCTTTTTCGGAAAATGACGCGACCCGGCTGGTCGCGCGTGCCGCGCGCATCATGGCATTGTCCCCGTTTGGCCGGCCCGCGACATGGATCGCGGTCGCCATCAGCCTGCTCATGCTCGCGCCGCGGCTGCGCAGCCGGTCGTTCGTCACCGCCGTCGCGTTCTCGACGCTCTGCTACGGCGCAGGCTATGTGGTCTTCAGCGTCGCGCCGGACATGCGCTATAACTTCTGGACGATGATCGGCACGATGGTCGCGCTCGTCGTCGCC
>CAXUEQ010000014.1:23981-43503 GCA_964250175.1 uncultured Sphingobium sp.
GGCGCGCCCGGATATGCGCAGGCACTTCCTCCGCGCGCTGATTCCGGCGGGCATCGTTGGCGCGATGGAAATAGCCGTTCTTGCGATAGGTTGACGTGAACGTAAACGTCAGCTACGTAGGACATATGAACCATATAAGCCATATTGCGGGCATAGAGATGCCCGACCTCGACCAGCGCGAAAATTACAGTATCTCCGACCTGTCGGCAGAATTCTCCATAACCGCCCGTGCGCTACGTTTTTATGAGGATGAAGGGCTTATCGCGCCTGAGCGGCAGGGGCTGGCGCGCATCTATTCGCGGCGCGACCGGGCGCGGCTGGCGTGGATATTGCGCGGCAAGCGGGTGGGGTTCAGCCTGTCCGACATTCGCGAGATGATCGACCTCTATGATCTGAACGACGGCCGCGAGTCGCAACGCCGAGTCACGATCGAGAAATGCCGCGCGCGTGTCGATCTGCTCCAGCGGCAAAAGGCCGATATCGACGCTGCGATCGAGGAATTGTCGCACTTCATCGCGGTCGTCGAACAGCGCCCTTGAGCGTCTAATCGCGGCCATCAGAGCCGGATCGGAAACTACGGAGAGTATCATGCCAAGCTATACGCCCCCCGTCCGCGATACGCAGTTCGTGATCGACCATGTCGTCCGTCTCGATCGCTATGCCAACCTGCCGGGTTTCGAGAATGCGACGCCCGACCTGGTCGAGGCGGTGCTGGGTGAAGGCGGCAAGTTCGCCAGGGAAGTGCTGTTCCCGCTCAATCAGGTCGGCGACGAGATCGGTTGCATCCGGCATGAGGATGGCTCGGTCTCGACCCCGCCGGGCTTCAAGGCGGCCTATGACCAGTTCGTTGCGGCGGGCTGGCCGGCGCTCCACGCACCCGAGGAATTTGGCGGCCAGAACATGCCGTCTGTTGTTTCGACCGCATTCGGCGAATATGTGCTTTCGGCCAATCAGTCGTTTGAAATGTATCATGGCCTGACCGCCGGCGCGACCGCCGCGCTGCTTGCCAAGGGCAGCGACGCGCTGAAGGCCAAATATGTGCCGAACATGGTGTCGGGCAAATGGACCGGCACGATGAACCTGACCGAGCCGCATTGCGGCACCGATCTTGGCCTCATCCGCACCCGCGCGGTGCCGAACGTCGATGGCAGCTATGCCATCACCGGCACTAAGATTTTCATTTCCTCGGGCGAGCAGGACCTGACCGAGAATATCATCCATCTCGTTCTCGCCAAGACGCCGGGCGCGCCCGAAAGCAGCAAGGGCATCTCGCTGTTCGTCGTCCCCAAGTTCCTGGTCGACGATGACGGCGCGCTGGGCGACCGCAATGCACTGTCCTGTGGCTCGATCGAGCATAAGATGGGCATCCACGGCAATTCGACCTGCGTCATGAATTATGACGGCGCGACCGGCTGGATGGTTGGTGAAGAGAATAAGGGCCTGGCCGCGATGTTCATCATGATGAACGCGGCGCGCTTGGGCGTCGGGCTTCAGGGTCTTGCGCAGGGTGAGATCGCTTACCAGAACGCCGTCGCCTACGCCCATGACCGGCGTCAGGGCCGCGCACTGACCGGCGCCGCCGAACCGAATGAAAAGGCCGACACGCTGTTCGTTCACCCGGACGTGCGCCGCATGTTGATGGACAGCAAGGCGCTGACCGAGGGGCTGCGCGCGCTATGCCTGTGGGGGGCGCTCCAGGTCGATCTCGCCGAAAAGGCGCAGACGGAGGAAGAGCGCATATCGGCCGACGAGATGATCTCGCTGCTGACCCCGGTTATCAAGGGCTATGGCACCGACAAGGGCTTCGACATTGCCGTCGCCTGCCAGCAGGTGTTCGGCGGCCATGGCTACATTCGCGAATGGGGCATGGAGCAATATGTCCGCGATGCGCGCATCGCCCAGATTTACGAAGGCACCAACGGCATCCAGGCGATGGACCTGGTGGGCCGCAAGCTGGCGATGAACGGCGGTCGCGCGATCCAGGCCTTCTTCAAGATGATCGCGGAGGAGGTCGCGGCGGCAAAGGCCGATCCGAAGCTGGCCGCTTTCGCCGAAGCATTGGAAAAGGCTAATGGCCAGCTCCAGGCGGCAACGCTCTGGCTGATGCAGAATGCAATGCAGAATCCTGATAATGCGGGCGCGGGCGCGCATCATTATATGCACATCATGGGTATCGTCGCGACCGGCCTGATGTGGCTGCGCATGGCCGATGCGGCGGTGCGCCTGCTCGCAGCGGGGGAGGGCGACGCGAAGTTTCTGGAAGCAAAGCTCGTTACCGCCCGCTATTTCGCCGAGCGGATCATGCCCGATGCCGGCGCACTCCGTCGCAAGATCGAGGGCGGGGCCGAAGCAATGATGGCGCTCGACCCGGAGATGTTCGCGACGGCGGTATGAGCTGACTTCTCTATATAACGCCGTTCGGACCGAGCCTGTCGAAGCTCTGTTCTTTTTTCGTTCAGGGCAAATGATCGGATGGAGCGACAGTGGTTTGCGGCGTGATCGTCACCTGCTCGTATCGCTTGCGCCGCACTCCGTCCAGTACCGGCGGCAGCTTGGTCGAATCGATCGGTGCAGGCTGCACCGGCGCAACGGTCGTCGTCTCCCGCCTGCGCATGCACTCGGCCGGGCTGCCGCGTGGTACGGCGGCACAGTTCCACAGCGCGCGCTGCAGGCCTGACGGCGCGTCATGGATATAGCTGAACCGCATCGCCGCGAGTTGATCGCCAGATAGGGGAAAGCCGCCGGGCGTCGCCGCGTCGTCGATCCATGCAAGAATGCGGCAACGCTGCCGCCCGCTGCAATATGTCCGCGCCAGCATGGGATAGCTGTCGGGTGCCGCGCCCTTGTCCAGCGCGATGATGAAACTGGTCAGCGCGGGATCGACTGCGACCAGCCGCGCCCCGCCCAAACGCTTGCCCAGCGTATCCGCGCCGATCGGGATCGCCGGTGCAGCGGCCATGGCGATAGCGCCCGTCAGGGCGATGGTGGGCGGACCGGGCAAAGGGACCTGCGCCCCCGCCGCCGTCGCATGGGCGGGGGACAGAAAGGCGATTGATGCAACCGCCGGCTCCTCATGGCTCACCGTGCGGCGAAAGGCGGGCGGCGTTCCCCACCAGCCGGCCCAGCGATAGAAAAGATGCGTGCCGACCGCTGTGATCTTGTCCAGGCTGACGCTCCAGTAGGGCACCACCCAGTCGGTATGATAATGAGTGGCATAGCCCACTTGCCTTTCGACGCGCCCCGTCAGCGCCGCATGTGCGACCGTCCGTGCGCGCGTCCAGGCGGCGTCCGATGGCGTTCGCGTCAGTGCGCCGTCGCAACTGAAGGTGAACTGGCAGCCCGTGCGCCGTTCCGATCCCTGAAACACCACGCCGCAGACCGTCTTTGGAAAGGCCGGATGGCGCACGCGATTGAGCACGACCTGCGCGACGGCGCGTTGTCCCACGTCGTCGTCGCCCGCTTCATAATATTGTGCGGCGGCCAGACAGTCGGTGGCGCGCTCCAGATCGGCCGGTCCGCCTGCGAACAGGAAAGGCGACGCGGCCGGATTGGGTGCGGTAGAGAAGGATACCGCCGCGTTGATCGCGCGCGCCCGATCGGGCGCGATCGCGATGATCTCGACCGGCGCGACCATAGGCGGCGGTGTGGCCGCGGATGCCGGCGGCAGACGCTGGGCCACCGGCATCGGTCCTCCGCTGTCGTGCAAAGCGACCGCTGCGGGAAGCCCTGCGAACAGGGCCAGCCACAGCAGCGCCCAGAAGTCCCGAGCCTGTTCCCTCACCGGTTTTGGCCGCCGCTATTCCGGCAAAAAGTCTGGCACGGACAGATACCGCTCGCCCGTGTCATAGTTGAAACCGAGAATTCTGGCGCCCGACGGCAATTCCCCGACCTTTTGCGCGATCGCCGCCAGCGTCGCGCCGGAGGATATGCCGACCAGCATCCCTTCCTCACGCGCCGCGCGCCGCGCCCATTCCTTGGCGTCGGCCGGATCGACCTGGATCGTGCCGTCCAGCAATTGCGTGTGCAGGTTGGCGGGGATGAAGCCCGCGCCGATGCCCTGGATCGGGTGCGGGCCGGGCTGGCCGCCGCTGATTACGGGCGAAAGGGTTGGCTCTACCGCAAAAATCTTGATGTGCGGCCAGATTTCCTTCAGCACCTGCGCCACGCCGGTGATGTGACCGCCAGTACCGACGCCGGTAATCAGCGCATCGAACGGCGCATCGGCGAAATCGGCGAGAATCTCCTGCGCGGTCGTGCGGACATGCACATCGACATTGGCTGGATTTTCGAACTGCTGCGGCATCCAACTGCCCGGCGTCTGCGACACCAGCTCCAGCGCGCGCTCGATCGCGCCCTTCATGCCTTTTTCCTTGGGGGTGAGGTCGAAGCGCGCGCCATAGGCCAGCATCAGCCGGCGGCGCTCGATCGACATGCTCTCGGGCATGACGAGCACCAGCTTATATCCTTTCACCGCCGCGACCATCGCCAGACCGACGCCGGTATTGCCCGATGTCGGCTCGATGATCGTGCCGCCCGGCTTCAGGTCTCCGGCCGCTTCGGCCGCTTCGATCATCGCGAGCGCGATCCGGTCCTTGATCGACCCGCCGGGATTCGACCGCTCGGATTTTATCCAGACTTTACTGTCGGGAAACAGGCGACCCGCCCGGATATGCGGGCTGTTGCCGATGGTGGCGAGGATATTGGACGCTTTCATACCGGCTTCTCCTTCAGGGCTTCCGCCTCCCCTTGGTCGGGAGGATCGAACGTGCGGGCTAATCTAAGCTCGGGAAAGATTTTCATCCAGAGCAGGGTGATGAGAATGGCGCCGATGCCGCCGCCGATCACCGTGGCGACCGGCCCGATCAGCGCGGCGACGAAGCCTGATTCCGTCTCGCCCAGTTCGTTGGAAGCCGAGATCGTCAGTTGCGACACGCTGCCCACCCGTCCGCGCATATCGTCGGGCGTGTAGAGCTGGATGAGCGAGCTGCGGACATAGACCGAAAACATGTCGGCGCTGCCCCATATCATCATCGCGCCCAGCGCGACCGGCATGGCATAGGGCGCAGCGATGAAAGCGGTCGAGCCGAACAAAATGGTCGCCCCGCCGAAAACGATGACTGAAAGCAGCATTTTCAACCCGACTTCGTTATTGAGCGGCCGGAACGAGAACCACAGTGCCGTTACCGCCGCGCCGATCGCCGGGGCAGAGGCGAGATGCCCCAGACCGCGCGCGCCGACATGCAATATGTCGCGCGCATAGACAGGCAGCAGCGCGGTCGCCCCGGCCAGCAGCACAGCGAAAAGATCGAGCAAGATGGCGGCCAGCACCAGCCGGTTGCTGCGCACATAGGAAAGACCGTCGATCATCTGCGCGATCGGATGGCGGGTCGAGTCGCGCTCGGCCTGCGGCACCGGGCCTATCGTCAATATGCAGATCAGCGCCACGGTGTAGAGACCGGCGCTGAGCGCATAGGCCATCCACGGTTCGATCGCATACATATAGCCGCCGACCGCCGGCCCGATGATCGCGCCGGCCTGCCAGAACACGCTGGACAGCGCGATCGCCTTGGGCAGCACGTCGCGCGGCACGAGATTGGGGGAAAGCGCGCCGAACGCCGGCCCGTTGAACGCGCGCACCACGCCGACCAGCGCCGCCAGCGCGAAGATGATCGGCAGGCTGATCCAGCCTTCGTATGTGGCGAAACCGAGCAACCCGACGCCGATGACCAGAACTGTCAACGTTAGCCGAACGATGATGCGGCGATCGAAATGATCGGCGACCCAGCCGGTGACTGGGGTCAGTACGAACAGCGGCAGGAACTGCGCCAGCCCAATCAGGCCTAGCTGGGCAGCTGCGGCCTGTGGTCCCATCGTCTCGCGCGCGATATTATAGGCTTGCCAGCCGATGACGATCATCATGCCATTCTGCGCGATGATCGCGGTCAGTCGCGCAAGCAGATAGGCGCGAAAATTGGCGAAGCGGAGCGGATGCAGGCTGGTTTCGACGGTCATTTCCGCACCCATAGGCGGATCGTCGCTCCCCCCGCAACATGGCATATCGTTTCGGGTCGCAAAGCGCGCCCTCGCGCCCTCACGCGATCGATATGAAACTGTCCATCACCCGCTTGCGGCCGCTCTGCTCGAAATCGATCTCCAGCTTGTTGCCTTCGACCGCGGCAATGATTCCGTAACCGAACTTCTGATGGAATATGCGCAGGCCGAGGCTTATGTCGCTGCGGCCCTTGTTACCGATCGACACGGCAGACGTGTGCGCTTCGACGATGCGCGTCGGCTGCGGGCTATATTGCCCCTGCGTCGCCGCCCGTTGCCAGCCGGGACCGCGCCCGGTGCCGCGCTCGATATGCGCGAAGGGATCACCGCGTTCGGACCAGTTGGCGCGCCACAACGATGCGCCGCCCGCCATGCTGCTTTCCTCGTCGATATGATCCTTGGGCAATTCGCCGACGAAGCGGCTGGGGATCGCGCTGGTCCATTGCCCATAGATGCGGCGATTGGCGGCGTGCAGGATCACGCATTTGCGCCGCGCCCGCGTGATCGCGACATAAGCGAGACGGCGCTCCTCCTCCAGGCTGGCCAGCCCGCCCTCGTCCAGTGCGCGCTGCGACGGGAAAATGCCTTCCTCCCAACCCACCAGGAAAACCATGTCATATTCCAGTCCCTTGGCCGCATGGATCGTCATGATCGTGACCTTGGCGGCTGCCGCCTGCGCTTCATTGTCCATGACGAGGCTGACATGCTCCAGGAACGCGCCGAGCGTCTCATATTCTTCCATCGCGCGGACGAGTTCGGTCAGATTTTCCAGCCGCCCCGATGCTTCGACGGTGCGCTCGGCCTGCAAGGCGGCGGTATAGCCACTCTCGTCCAATATCTGCCGCGCCAGCTCGGGGTGGGGCAGGGCGACCGCCTTATCGCGCCAGCGCGCCAGATCGCCGACGAAATTGCCCAACGCGCGCCGCGCCTGCGGCGTCAGCTCGTCGCTGTCGAGGATACGCGCGGCCGCCAGCGTCAGCGGACTGCCCTCGGCGCGCGCCAGCCGGTGGATCTTCTCGATCGCCTTGTCGCCAAGGCCCCGCTTGGGGACATTGACGATCCGCTCGAACGCCAGATCGTCCGCCGGCTGGTTGACGAGCCGCAGATAGGCGAGCGCATCGCGGATTTCCGCGCGCTCGTAGAAGCGAAACCCGCCGACGATGCGATAGGCCGTGCCGATCTGGATGAAACGATCCTCGAACTCGCGCGTCTGGTGCTGGGCGCGGACCAGGATGGCGATGTCGTCCAATGTGCCGCCGCGCCGCTGGTGCGCCTCTATCTCGTCGCCGACGCGCCGCGCTTCTTCCGGCCCGTCCCAGACACCCAGCACCTGAACCTTTTCGCCTTCGGCCTCCTGCGTCCAAAGGGTCTTGCCCAGCCGGCCGCCATTTTCGGCGATCACGCCCGAAGCGGCCGCCAGTATATGCGGCGTGGAGCGATAATTCTGCTCCAGCTTGACGATCTTCGCGCCGGGGAAATCCTTTTCGAACTTCAGGATATTCTCCACCTGTGCGCCGCGCCACGAATAGATGCTCTGGTCGTCGTCGCCGACGCAGCAGATATTCCTGTGCTCCTGCGCCAACAGACGGAGCCAGAGATATTGGCTGCTGTTGGTGTCCTGATATTCATCCACCATGATATATTTGAAGCGCGCCTGGTAGAGTCGTAAAATCTCCCGGTCAGTCTTCAGCAGGGTGAGCATATGTAGCAACAGGTCGCCGAAATCGCAGGCATTGAGCGTCAGCAGCCGCGCCTGATAAGCAGCGTAAAGCGGCTGTCCCTTGCCATTTGCATAGGCTTCGCTCTCGGCCGCGCCGACATCCTTGGGCGTCAAGCCTCTGTTCTTCCAACTATCGATCAGCCCGGCCAGTTGTCGCGCGGGCCAGCGCTTGTCATCGATACCTTCCGCCTGGATCAGTTGCTTCATCAGCCGCAACTGGTCGTCGGTGTCGAGGATGGTGAAATTGCTCTGTAATCCCACCAGTTCGGCATGCCGCCGCAGCATCTTCGCACCGATCGCGTGGAAGGTGCCGAGCCACGGCATCGTCTCGACCGCGCCGCCGGTGATGCGCCCGACGCGCTCCTTCATCTCGCGCGCGGCCTTGTTGGTGAAGGTGACGGCGAGGATTTCGGACGGCCAAGCGCTCCGCGTCGCGATCAGATGCGCCAGCCGCGCCGTCAACGCTGCTGTCTTGCCGGTCCCGGCCCCCGCCAGAACCAGCACCGGCCCTTCGGTCGTCAGCACGGCTTCGCGCTGCGGGGGATTCAATCCCTGGAGGTAGGGCGGGTCCAACGGGTCTGAAGCGGTAACGGGAGCGGGCAATGTCATGGTTGAACAATTAGGGAACGGAGCGGCCTCCGGCAAGGGCGAAGCACATCCCCTCCTTTCATGGCGCGGAAAGAACGTCCGGTCGCGCCCTTGCGTCTGGAAGGGAACGGTCGCGTCACAATTCCGGTTCATCCACCACGAGACGTTATTAACCCAACCGGATGCCAACCAATTTGAAGGAGAGAAGCATGAAAATATCCCTGCTGCTGGGCGCGGCCCTGCTGTGTGCGCCCGCTATTGCAACGGCCCAGGATGCCCCCCCGCCACCCAACGACATGAGTGCGCAGCAAATGCCCCAGGCCACGCCGCCGGCCGATCCTAACGCGACGGCGCCGACGGGCGCGGTTCCGGCTGATAGCGGCATGACACCCGCCGATCCAACCGCGCTCCAGGATGCGTCCGCACCGGTCGGATCGTCTGCTAACCCCGCGGTCGTCGGCGGCAATGCGACCCCCGCGCCGGAAGCGAAAACCGACTATCCGGTCTGCAGCAAAACGGTGCAGGATAGCTGCATCAATCGGGGCGAAGCGCACAAGGGCAAGAAAGCTTCCCGCCACAAGCGCTGATCCCATCTGAACGATAGGCAAGGGCCGCAGCGATCGGATCGCTGCGGCCCTTTTGCATTGCGCCCTCTTTTACGCCAGCGGCCGCAGGATATGCAGCCGGGCCTTGCCGACATCGCGCACCGTTTCGACCCCAAAGCCTTTCACCGCTACATCTTCGCGCCGGTCGGTTTCGATGCTGATCCAGGTCGCCGGCCCGGTCCAGCCCAGCCGCGACAATTTGTCGAGCGCCACGGCGCCCGCTCCGGTGCCATAGGGCGGGTCCATCAGGATCAGGTCTAGCGGGGCGGGGGCTGCGCCCAGCGTCAGTGCCGACGCCTGCCGAATGTCGGCGCGCAGACCAAGCTTGTCGGCATTGGCGCGCAATGCGTCCACCGCCGCCTTGTCCTGTTCGACAAACAGGCACTGCGCCGCCCCTCGCGACAGCGCTTCCAGTCCCAGCGCACCTGATCCTGCAAACAGATCGGCGACGGCCAGTTCATCGAAACTGCCCAACCGGCTCGTCAGCATGGAAAACAGCGCCTCGCGGGTGCGGTCGGCGGTCGGCCGCGTCACGTCCCCCTTTGGTGCGACCAATATGCGGCCGCGCCATTTGCCCGCTATGATCCGCATCTATTTCAGGCTCTTGCGGAACATGGCCAGTTGCTGCGCGGGGATTTCGAACAGCGCACCGGGCGTCATGTCGGCCAGTTCGAACGGGCCGTAGCGCGTCCGTATCAACCGATTGACCTCAAGCCCCAGATGTTCGAGCACACGGCGCACTTCGCGATTCTTGCCTTCTGTCAGCGTCATTTCGATCCACTGGTTGCTGCCGGTGCGCCGCTCCAGATTGGCGTCGATCTTGCCATATGTGACGCCATCTATCTCGATGCCGTGGATCAGTTCCTCCAACTGCGCCTGGCTCACGGTCCCGTAGGCACGGGCGCGATAGGTGCGCTCGACCCCGGTCGCGGGCAATTCCATCTGCCGCTTGAACCCGCCATCGGTGGTCATCAGCAGCAATCCCTCGGTGCTCATATCCAGTCGCCCGATCGGCATGGCGCGCGGCATGTCGCGCGGCAGCCGATCGTAGATGGTCGGCCGTCCCTTGGGATCGCGCTCGGTCGTCAGAAAGCCCGATGGTTTGTAGAACATGAAGAGTCGCGTCGGCTGAGTCTCGCCCACTGGATTGCCGTCCACCGTCACGCCGCGCAGTGAATCGAGCAGGGTGGCGGGGGTGTCGATAATGACGCCTTCCAGCGCGATCCGCTTCTCGTCGATCATCCGCTCGATCTCGCGGCGGGAGGCTATGCCAGCGCGCGCCAGCAGCTTGGCAATGCGCTGGGGTTCGCCCCGGCCCGCCGCGCCTGCCGAAGCGCGGGCGGGATGCGGATTAGTGGTCGGCGTCGGCCCCTTGCCCTGTCCCGGACGGCGCACCGGGCGGCTGCGGCCGGCGGGGCGCTCATCGCCGAAACGCCCGCCGCCAAAACGCTCTCCGGCACTGCGCGTGCTGTGCGGCTGTTCGACGAAGGAGGCGCGATCGGCCCGCTCGGCGTCCGCCCGCGTTACCCGTCGCACCGGTGCTTTCGTCTTGGGGGCTTCGGCCAAATCGTCGCGGGGTGGCCGTGCCGGCGCCCGTGGCCCACGGCCCGAACCACCGCCGCTTCCACCCTTGGTGCCATCGGTACCGCGCGGTCCGCCCGGCGGTTTTCCGCCGGGGCCTCTTGATGATTTTCGGGGCGGTTGCAGAAAGACTGTCCTTCCACCGGCGCGTCCGGCAGCTTATAGGGTGAATGGTGCCGTTGCGCGGGCGATATGACTGCATCCGCGCAACCGGAGGCCTCTGGCCGACGTTATGGGCGTGATGGCGTAATCGGGGCAGGACGGCAATGTTTTTCGCGAAAGGCAGGCGAGCCATCCACAAGGTGCTCATCGTGGAGGATGAGGCGCTGGTCGCCTTCGATAACGAGGTTTTCCTTACTCATGCCGGCTACAGCGTGGTCGATACGGTCGATAATTATGCGCATGCCGCCGCCTGCATAAGGGCGGGCGACATTGACCTGGTGATCGCCGATGTCAATCTTTCCGGCGAACAAGACGGCGTCGCCGTCGCCGAACTCGCGCAAGGCCAGGGCATCGCCGTGCTGTTCGTCACCGGCGCCTGCCCTTCGCACGCGCATCATCTCGCGCTCGGCTGCCTCGCCAAGCCCTATTCGCAACGCGACCTGCTAGTCGCGATCCAGGCAATGGACGCGATAATGCGCGGCGCCAAGCTCCCCCGCACACCCGCCGGCCTCAGCCTCTTCCGCAAGACGCTGGACGACGACGCGGCTTGAGGGCTGGCATAGAACAGATTTTCGTCTAGACCTTCCTCACTTCCGTTCGGGCCTTACGCCCGTTCGGGCTGAGCCTGTCGAAGCCTTGTCCTTCTCCTTCAAGAAGTGCGGGCGTTCGATATGCTCGGAGCCTGCCCCCGCGAAGGCGGTGCGGGCAAATAGTTCGGGGGAGGGCAAGGCGGTCTATGGCAATAGTTGAGGAATCGGTCAGCTGGCGCACAAACCTGTCGTTGGCCATCCGTCCCTATGTCCGCCCTGGGCCGCTTGCCGCTTTCTTCCTCGGTATATCGTCGGGTTTTCCCTATGCGATGATCGGTGCGACACTGACGACCCGACTGGCGCAGGATAGCATCGACAAAAAAGCCGTGACTGCCTTCACCCTCGCTTTTCTCGTCTATAATCTCAAATGGCTGTGGGCCTGGGTGGTTGACGGTGTGCGCCTGCCGATCGTCGGAGCCTTGGGCAAGCGTGTATCTTGGCTGTTGCTTGCTGGTGCGCTGGTGATCGCGGCGGTCGTGAATTTGGCGTTGGTCGATCCCCGGTCCAGCCTGCCTGCTACCGCCTATGCCGCCATCCTCGTCGGCGCGGCGGGCGCGACCTTCGATATCGTCATCGACGCCTATCGTATCGAACTGTTGAAGCCTGAGGAACTGGGCGTCGGTTCGGGCATGACCCAATATGGCTGGCGGATCGGATCGGTCGCGGCGGGCGCGCTGGCGCTGGTACTGGCATCGCGTATCGGCTGGAGCGGAGCCTATATGGCCTGCGCCGTCTTCGCGCTGCCCGCGATGCTTACCGGCCTCGTCATGGGCGAACCGGAGCGGCATCGCGACCCCTCCGCCAGGCGCGGCATCGCCGAAGTGGGGGTGTCGATCGTCGGCCCGCTACTCGAATTCTTCCGGCGGCGCGGCGCGTTTCTCGTGCTGCTGTTCATCTTGTTGCACAAGATCGGTGACACGCTCGCCAACCTGACCTTTCGCCTGCTCTTCGTGGATCTGGGTTTTTCCAATGACGAGATCGCGATCTACGATGTCGGCATCGGTTTCTGGGCTTATCTGATCGGTATCTTCGTGGGCGGCATCCTCTATGCGCGCATGGGCATGAAGAACAGCGTATTGCTCAGCTTGGTGCTGATGGGCGTTTCCAACTTCAGCTTCGCCGCGCTTGCCGCCATTGGCCATAGCAACTGGGGCATGGCCGGCGCGATCGGGTTCGAGAATTTCTCAAGTGGAATCGGCGGCGTCACCGTCATCGCCTATTTCTCGGCGCTTTGCGACCTGCGTTTCACCGCCGCCCAATATGCGCTGATCTCCGCCGCTGCCAGCATCGTCGGGCGCTTTCTCACCGGCACCACGGCGGGGACGATGATAGAGCGTTTCGGCTATGTCGACTTCTACCTGTTCACGACCGGGCTCGCAGTCCCCGGCATCCTGCTCTTCTGGCTGATGATGCGTAGCGGGCTTATCGATGCCAGCGTGGGGACGGCCGGGACCGTCGAACCCTTGGTCGAACCGGATGAACCTCACTCCACCGTATAAAGCCCGATCGGTCGGCCCATATCGGCATAGGCCTGCGACACCGCCTGCGCGCAGGTGAGCGCGCCCAGCGCCGCGTCGGTCGAGAGCAGGGTCGCCATCAGGCGATAGGCCCCGGCCGGATCGCTGAGCGCAACGCCCATCGCCTGCATCAGCAGTCCCTCGTCGGCGGTCAGCCTCGTGCAGCAGCAGGGCGCAACCGAAATCCTGCGCCCGGACGCGCGCGCAATCTCCAGCATCATCGCGCGCATCAAAACCAGCGGCCGGCGATAGCCTTTGCCGAAATGGCCGAACAGCGCGTTGGCGGCGTGCGCGTCGTTCACGCCGGCCGCGGCCATCCTGCGCAGGACGAAGAGAAACAGGCGGTTGCCGTTGGCGTCGTGAAAGTCATGCTCGGCCCTGCGGGCGATAGTCCGGTCGTGCTGCATCCTGTTGCCTCCTGCGTCAATAGGCACAGGCATATCATGCAGCTATTGCGAGTCAATCGCAATAATTAGAGACGCGGTTCAATCCGGCAGTTGTGCGTTCAACCGAAGGATTTCACCGGCCAGATAAAGCGAGCCGGCGATCAGCACCTGCGACGCGCCGCCTTGCCGGGCGATCGCCGCGATCGCCGACGCCGGTTCGGAATGCGCCGTGCAATCGATGCCCCAGTCCTTCGCTACCGCCGCGAAACGCCCCGCGGCATGATGGTCATGTCCCGGCACGGGCAAGGCATGGATATGCGTGACCTTGCCCTTCAACGGCGCAAGGAAGGCGTCGATATCCTTGTTGGCCAACATGCCGACGATCAACTGCAACGGCCCTGTCGCCAGACGTTCGGCATCGAAGAAAGCCCCCAGCATCTCGCCCGCGCCGGCATTATGCCCCCCGTCCAACCACACGGTCGCCCCTTCGCCCAGCGGCGCCGTCAACGGGCCGGGATCGAGCCGCTGCAGCCGCGCCGGCCATTGCGCCCACAAGGGTGCGGCCTTCAGTGCCGCCTCGCCTACCGGCACCACCTGCTGGTGCCGCAGCATAGCCAGCGCCAGCGCCAGATTCTGCGGCTGGTGCGGTCCGGGCAGGCGGGGGAGCGGCGTGTCGATCTTTCCCGCTACGTCGCGATAATGCAGCCGCTCGCGATAGACCGCCGCGTCCCAGGCGCCGCCCATCGGCAACCATGTCCCCCCGGCGGCGGCTACTGCGCCCGCGATCACCGGTGCCAGGCTGTCGGCATAAAGCTGGCTGACGACCGGCACGCCGGGCTTGGCGATACCCGCCTTTTCCGCCGCGATTTGCGCCAGCGTGTCGCCAAGGAAGCTTTGATGATCGATGCCCAGTTGCGCGATGCCGCAGATCGCCGGTCGCTCGATCACATTGGTCGCGTCAAGCCGCCCGCCCAGGCCCACTTCGATGATGCAGGCATCCGCCGGATGTTCCGCGAAGGCGAGGAAGGCGGCGGCGGTCGTCACCTCGAAAAAGCTTGCGCCGATGTCGCCGCCGCTGCCCCCGACAGAGGCGTCGAGCACCCTTTCCAGATAGCGCGCCAGCGCCGCATCCTCGATCAACTGCCCGGATATGCGGATCCGCTCGTTGAACCGCACCAGATGGGGGGAGGTGAAGACATGGACTGTCCTGCCGTCGGCTTCCAGCGCCGCGCGCAGAAAGGCGCAGGTCGATCCCTTTCCGTTGGTGCCTGCGACATGAAAGACCGGCGGCAACGCGCGATGCGGATCGCCCAGCCGCCCCAGCAATTGCGTGATCCGCTCCAGCCCGAGAATATCCGCGCCCGGCGACAGCGACCAGAGCCGGTCGAGTTGCGCCTGCACGGCGGGGTCGGTGGAGACGGCGTTATCGGGCATGAAGGGAAAGAGCCTTCCTTGTCGTCATCCCAGCGAAGGTTGGGATCTCGTGCGGGTGTAGAGCCACATGGCCTGAGATCCCAGCCTTCGCTGGGATGAAGGCATGTGGATTAAGCCGCCTTCGCCGCCATCAGATAGCCGATCACCGTCGCCAGCCTGGCCTTTAGTTCATGCCGGTGCACCACCATGTCGATCATGCCGTGCGCCAGCAGATATTCCGCGCGCTGAAACCCCTCGGGCAGCTTCTCGCGAATCGTCTGCTCGATCACGCGCTGGCCGGCAAAGCCGATCAGCGCATTGGGTTCGGATATCTGCACGTCGCCCAGCATCGCATAGCTCGCCGTCACGCCGCCGGTCGTCGGATCGGTCAGCACGACGATATAAGGAAGGCCCGCGTCATGCAGCTTGCGGATCGCCACCGTCGCGCGGGGCATCTGCATCAGGCTCAATATGCCTTCCTGCATGCGCGCGCCGCCCGCCGCAGTGAAGATGATATAGGGACTGGTATTGCGGATCGCTTCTTCGCAGCCCTGCACGAACGCCGCACCCACCGCCGCGCCCATCGATCCGCCCATATAGGCGAAATCCTGCACCCCGACGACGGCCGGCAGGTCCTCGATCATCCCGCGCGCGTTGATCAGCGCATCCTGCTCGCCAGTGGTGGTGCGCGCCGCCTTGATCCGGTCGGCATATTTCTTGGTGTCGCGAAACCGCAGCGGGTCTTCCTTCACCTGCGGCGTCGGCAGCAGCACATAGCCCGCATCGAGCGTCAGGTCGAACCGCTCGCGCGCGCCGATACGGCCATGATGGTCGCATTTCGGGCAGACCGACTGATTCTCCTCCCACTCGCGGGTGAAGATCATCTGGCCGCAGCTTCCGCATTTGTGCCAGAGTGTGTCGGCGCCTTCGCTCTTCTTGGCGATGAAGGGGATCGCGTTGCGAACACGGTTGATCCAGCTCATAATGCTGTCTCCCTGACGTCCAGCCCGGCCCGCAGCGCGGCCACATAATCGGTCACGAATGGCGCGGCGTCGGCACCGTGCGATCCCACGATGTCGACGATCGCGCTACCCACGACCACGCCATCGGCGACCCGGCCGATCGCCGCCGCCTGCTCGGGCGTCCGTACGCCGAAACCGACCGCGATGGGCAGGTCGGTCGCCGCGCGCAACCGCTCGACAGCGCCCTGGATATTGCCCAGCGCCGCCTGCTGCTTGCCGGTGACGCCCGCGACCGAGACATGATAGATGAAGCCGCTCGCCCCATCCAGCACGGCGGGCAGGCGCTTGGCATCCGTGGTCGGCGTCGCCAGCCGCACCAGATGCACACCCTTGTCGCGCAGGGCAGGCCCGAGTTCGACATCTTCTTCTGGCGGCAGGTCGACGCAGATCACGCCGTCCACGCCTGCCGCGACGCAGGCGTCGGCGAACCAGGCGGGTCCGCGCACCAGCATCGGATTGGCATAGCCCATCAGGATCAGCGGCGTCTCGGGATGCCGCGCGCGAAACGCCGTCGCGATCGCAAAAATGTCGGCGGTCTTCGTGCCGGACCCCAGGCTGCGCAAATTGGCCAGTTCGATCGCCGGGCCATCCGCCATCGGGTCGGTGAAGGGCATCCCCAGTTCGATGATATCCGCGCCACCCGCAACCAGCGCGTCGAGCATCGTCCCGCTATGTGCCGCCGTCGGATCGCCGCCAGTCAGGAACGTGATGAGCGCCGCGCGGCCCTGTGCCTTGCAGACGGCGAAGCGGGTGGAGAGACGGTCAGTCATTTACAGATACCAAAAGGCCGTTCGGACTGAGCGTGTCGAAGCCTTCTCCTGAGCGCAGGTGTAAGGAATCTCGGGCGAACGGGGACATGCTGCTGTGAGCCTTCACATCTCCGCTCCCAGCGCCTGCGCCACCGTGAAGATATCCTTGTCGCCGCGCCCGCTCAAATTCACGACGATGATCTTGTCCGCGTCCATCTTGGGCGCAATCCGCTCCGCCGCCGCGATCGCATGGGCGGTTTCCAGCGCCGGGATGATCCCCTCCAGCAGCGACAGGCTCTGGAAACTCGCCAGCGCCTCGCTATCGGTCACCGGCATATAGGTCACCCGGCCGATCTCGTGCAGCCAGCTATGCTCCGGTCCGATCCCCGGATAATCCAGCCCCGCCGAAATACTGTGCGCCTCGGTGATCTGCCCGTCCTCGTCCTGCAACAGATAGGTGCGGTTGCCGTGCAGCACGCCCGACACGCCACCGGCCAGGCTGGCGGCATGTTTGGTCGTGTCCATGCCTTCGCCCGCCGCCTCGACGCCGATCATCGCGACGTCGGGATCATCCAGAAAAGGGTGGAACAGCCCGATCGCGTTCGATCCGCCGCCCACCGGCGCGATCAGCAGGTCGGGCAGGCGGCCTTCCGCCTCCAGCACCTGTGCGCGGGTTTCCTTGCCGATCACCGACTGGAAATCGCGCACCAGTTCGGGATAGGGATGCGGGCCCGCCGCCGTGCCGATGATGTAGAAAGTATCATGGACGTTCGCGACCCAGTGGCGCAGCGCCTCGTTCATCGCGTCCTTCAGCGTCTTCGATCCGCTCTCGACCGCGACGACCTGCGCGCCCAGCAGCTTCATGCGGAAGACGTTGGGCTTCTGTCGCTCGACATCCTTCGCGCCCATGAAGATGGTGCAGGGCAGCCCGAACCGGGCCGCGACCGTGGCGGTGGCGACGCCATGCTGGCCCGCGCCGGTCTCGGCGATGATCTTCGCCTTGCCCATGCGGCGGGCGAGCAGGATCTGGCCGATGCAATTGTTGATCTTGTGCGCGCCGGTGTGATTCAGCTCCTCGCGCTTCAGATAGATTTTGGCGCCTTTGCCGGGCGCCGCCTTCGCTCGCACCGCGTCGGTCAGCCGTTCGGCATAATAAAGCGGATTGGGCCGACCGACATAATATTTGAGTAGCGACTGGAACTCGTCCTCGAACGCCGGGTCATTCTTGGCCGCGCGATAATGGCGCTCCAGGTCGAGGACGAGCGGCATCAGCGTTTCGGCGACATAGCGTCCGCCGAACTGGCCGAAATGCCCGCGTGCGTCGGGCTGCGAGCGGAGGGAGTTTGCGATGGTCATGATAGCCGCACCGCTTCGCAGAAGGCGGCGATCTTGTCCACATCCTTGATGCCCGGCGCGCTTTCCACGCCGGACGAAACATCGACCAGCGGCGCGCGCGTCACCCGCACGGCCTGGGCGATATTGGCCGGATCGAGACCGCCGGACAGCCCCCAGGCCATCGGCGGCCGATAGTCAGCCAACAGGGTCCAGTCGAACCTTAGCCCCATGCCACCGGGCAGCGCCGCGCCATCGGGGGTCTTGGCGTCATACAGCAGCATGTCCGCCGCCCCGATATAGGCGCGCCCGCTGTCCAGATCGGCGCGCGTCTTGACCGAAACCGCTTTCCATACCGGAATGCCCAGGCGCGCCCGGATGGCGGCGGCGCGTTCGGGGGTTTCCTTGCCGTGAAGCTGAAGGGCGGAGAGGTGCAGCGCGGCCATCTCGCCCAGCGCTTCATCGGTGGGATCGACGACAATGGCTACGCTCTGCACATGGGCGGGTACGCGCGCGATCAGCGCGGCCGCCTGCCTAAATTCGACATAGCGTGGGCTTTGCGGGAAAAAGTTGAAGCCGATATGACTTGCGCCGCCTTTGATGGCGGCGTCGAGCGTTTCGGGCGTGGAAAGCCCGCAAATCTTGATGGCGAGTCGGGTCATGGAGCGGATGTAGTGGGCTTGCGGCTATAGCGTAAGGCCGAACATGTGTTCCTGCGAACGCAGGAACCCAGGGCGTCTAAAAAATGCGGCGCTGTGCAAACGTCCTAGGCTCCTGCTTTCGCAGGAGCACGCAAGGGTCAGCCCACCACCAGCCCATGCTTCTTCGCGCCGAAACTCACCTTGTCCCCAACCTTGAGCGCCAGTGCAGGATCGCTCACCACATCGCCATTCACCCGGATCGCGCCTTCGGTAAGCTTGCGCCGCGCCTCCTTGTTCGACGCGGCGAAGCCCAGAGCGATATTGGCCTGCACCACCGTCAGCCCTTCGGTCGTCAGCGTCACGGTCGGCAGGTTGGCGTCGCTCGCGCCCTCCTCGAACGTCCGCCGCGCCGTCTCAGCCGAAGCGACGGCCGCATCCTGCCCATGCGCCATCGCGGTTGCCGCGTCGGCCAAAATCTTCTTCGCCTCGTTGATCTCCGCGCCCTCAAGCCTTTCCAGCCGCGCAATCTCGTCCAGCGGCAGGTCGGTGAACAAGCGCATGAAGCGTCCGACATCGGCGTCCTGCGTGTTCCGCCAGAACTGCCAATAATCATAGGGCGGCAGCGCGTCGGCGTTCAGCCACACCGCGCCGTTCATCGTCTTGCCCATCTTGCCGCCGTCCGCCGTGGTGATAAGCGGCGTGGTCAGGCCGTAGACCTGCGTCGAATCGATTCGCCGCGACAGCTCTATGCCGTTGACGATATTGCCCCACTGGTCCGATCCGCCCATCTGCAACCGGCACCCCGCGCGGCGCGACAATTCCAGAAAGTCGTAGGCTTGCAGGATCATGTAATTGAATTCGAGGAAACTGAGCGACTGTTCGCGGTCCAGCCGCGTCTTCACGCTATCGAAGCTCAGCATCCGGTTGACCGAGAAATGCTGGCCCACGTCGCGCAGGAACGGGATATATTCCAATCGGTCGAGCCATTCGGCATTGTCCAGCATCACCGCGTCGGTCGGCCCGTCCCCGAAGGTCAGAAACCGCTCGAACACACGCTTGATGCTCGCGACATTGGACGCGATCAGCGCGTTGGTCAGCAGCTTGCGGGCTTCGTCCTTGAAGCTCGGATCGCCGATCTTGCCGGTGCCGCCGCCCATCAGCACGA
>CAXUEQ010000015.1:0-39668 GCA_964250175.1 uncultured Sphingobium sp.
GACCGCCAGGCGCAGGCGCGGGTTCATGTCCGGATCGGCCATGCCCATCTTCGCCGCGACGGTGATTTCGCGGCTGAGCTTCGAGAACATCGAAGAGCGCTTCTTGTCCTGCGCGCCCTTGCGATGCATGATATTCTTGAATTTGCTATGGCCGGCCACGGCCTGCTCCTAATTTCGGGTTCGACGAAGCGCGCTGTCTAGCGATGGCGGGGGCGATAGGCAACCGAGCGGGGTCGGATATTCAGACCAGCACCGCCGTGCCGGTCGCCGACACCATCAGCATCGATCCGTTCGCGCCCAGCACTTCATAATCCAGATCGACGCCGACCACCGCATTCGCGCCAAGCGAGGCGGCGCGCGTCCGCATTTCCTGGATCGCCTGCTCCCGCGCGCGGGCCAGCACATCCTCATATGCGCCGGAACGCCCGCCCACAATATCCCGGACGCTGGCGAACAGGTCGCGGAACAGGTTCGCGCCGACGATCACTTCGCCGGTGACGATGCCGAAATAGCGCTGCGCCGGACGCCCATCGACGCCGTTCGTGGTGGTGACGATCATCTCCGCGTCGTCATTGCTGCCCCAGGGTCCGTTCGTCATGATCCGCGCTCCTGAAAGTGAATCGATGCCTCGATTAGTCGATGCCCAGGGCCGCCTTGTAGGTTTCCAGCAATGCTTCGGCTTCCTGCCGCACATGGCTTTCCAGCTTGCGCAGGCGAACGATCGCGCGGATCGTCTTCACGTCATAACCGGTCGCCTTGGCCTCGCCATAGACGTCCTTGATGTCGTCGGCGATCCCCTTCTTCTCTTCTTCCAGCCGCTCGATGCGTTCGATCAACAGGCGCAACTGGTCGGCGGCGACATTGGGTTCGCTCATGGCAGGTGTCTCCAAAGGCTTTGCGGACCGCGACCCCTTCGCGTCCGTCAGAATCAGAAGGGGGCGCTCTACTGACTCTGCGCATTCTTCGCTACGCTTTCCTGCATCCGTTCGATCTGTTCGGGCGTCGCCTCACCCTGATGCGCCGCTTTCCAGTCGGCGAAGGGCATGCCGTAGATCAACGCGCGCGCTTCGTCGCGCGTCAGTGTCCCATCTGCCTCCGCCACCCAGTCGGCCAGACAGTTGCGGCAGAAACCGGCAAGTCCCATCAGATCGATATTCTGAACATCCGTGCGGTGTTGCAAATGTGCGATCAGCCGGCGGAAGGCGGTTGCGGCGACGGTATCAGACTCTATGGTGCGGCTCATTCACCCTTTTCCTCTTTTCCAGACACATCCCTGTCGTGCAGCTTGGATATCGGAAAAATGCCGCGCGCTACAAGCGGCCTCAACGATCGACGACCAGGAGCGCCCAGTGAAGATCTTTCCTCCCCGCACCCGCAATGTCCGCATATTGGCGACGCTTGGACCCGCCAGCGGCAATGCGGAGATGATCCGCAAATTGTTTCTGGCGGGCGTCGATGCCTTTCGCATCAATATGAGTCACGGATCGCATGAGGATCATGCCGCGAACATCGCGTCGATCCGCGCGCTGGAAAAGCAATTTGCGCGGCCGACCACGATCCTGGCCGACCTTCAGGGACCAAAGCTGCGCGTCGGCGCCTTCGCCAACGGCGTGGCCGTGCTCAAAAATGGCGAGCCATTCGTCCTCGATTTCGATCCCACGCCCGGCGATGTCAACCGGGTCAACCTGCCCCATCCCGAAATCTATGCGGCGCTGCTGCCCGGCACACGCCTGCTGCTTGACGATGGCAAGCTGGTGCTGCGTGTGCAGGCGGTGACGCCGGAACGGATCGAGACATTGGTCGAAGTCGGCGGCGCGCTGTCCAACCGCAAGGGCGTCAACGTGCCGGATGTGGTCGTGCCGATGGCGGCGATGACCGACAAGGATCGCCGGGACCTCAGCTTCGCGATGCAGGAACAGTGCGACTGGATCGCCCTGAGTTTCGTGCAGCGGCCCGAGGATCTGGCCGAGGCGCGCAAGCTGATGGGCGGCTATGGCGCGCTGATGGCGAAGATCGAGAAGCCCGCCGCCGTCCAGCGGCTCGACGAGCTGCTCGAACTGGCCGACGGCGTGATGGTGGCGCGCGGCGACCTTGGCGTCGAACTGCCGCCCTATGCCGTGCCGCCCTTGCAGAAACAGATCGTGGAAAGCGCGCGCCGCATGGGCAAGCCGGTCGTGGTTGCGACCCAGATGCTCGAATCGATGATTACGGCGCCGACACCGACTCGCGCCGAAGTGTCGGACGTCGCGACCGCGATCTATGACGGCGCAGACGCGATCATGCTGTCGGCCGAGACAGCGGCGGGCGCCTGGCCGGAGGAAGCGGTCAGGATGATGGATTCAATCGCGCACAGCGTGGAGCGGGATCCGCGCTATCTCGACCGGCTGCATTTCACCGAGACCAAGCCGGACGCCACCACCGCCGACGCGCTGGCCGAGGCGAGCAGCGCGATCGCCGATACGGTGAGCGCGACGGCGATCACCTGCTTCACCTCGTCGGGCAGCACCGTGCGCCGCGTGTCGCGCGAACGCCCCGCCGTCCCGATCCTCGCGTTGACCCCGCGTCAGGACACGGCGCGCAAGATGGGGCTGCTCTGGGGCGTCCATGCCGTTCGGACCAAGGATATCGGCAGCTTCGAGGAGATGATCGGCAAGGCGCGCCGCATGTCGCTGCGCCAGGGATTGGCGCAGACGGGGCGGAAGATCATCGTGCTGGCGGGTGTGCCGTTCGGGACTCCCGGCTCGACCAACGTGATCCACGTCGCCACCGTGCGCGGCGACGAGCTGAACCGGCATGACGACACGGAACTGGCGGGGCGCTAAGATGAAGAAGGGTCGTTAAAGCAGCCCGAGCGCCATCAATTCGGCCCGCAACGTCGCCGCATTGTGGAAATGATGCGCGACAATGCCGACATGGCGGGCGCTTTCCACATTGTCGATCCGATCGTCGATGAAAAGGGCGTCCGGCCCGTTCAGCCCGAATCGCGCGAGCGCGCGCCGGTAGATCGCCGGATCGGGCTTCACCAGTTTCTCTTCGCCCGAAACCACTATGTCGCGAAAGGGCGCGAACATATCGGGATGCGCCGCGCGGAAGGGCGGCCAGAATTCATGGCTGAAATTGGTGATGGCGAACAGGGGCACACCCGCCGCGTCGAGATCGGCGACCAGTTGCGTCATACCGGCGACGCGCGGCCCGATGCTCTCGTTGAAGCGCGGTCCCCAAGCGGCGATCAGGTCGGCATGGTGCGGATAGTGGCTGATCAGTTCGGCGCTGGTATCGGCGAAGTCACGCCCGGCGTCATGCTGGAAATGCCATTCGGGCGTAACGACATCCTGCAGAAACGCATCGAGCGCCTGATCGTCCGCGATCAGGCGCTCGTAGAGAAAGCGCGGGTTCCAGTGGAAGAGGACATTGCCGACATCGAGGATGACGGCCGTCACGTCCCCCACGGACTGTCTTAGCCCTGGCGGGCCTTGAACCGGCGATTCGTCTTGTTGATGATATAGGTGCGGCCGCGGCGACGGATCACGCGGTTATCGCGGTGACGGTCCTTGAGCGACTTCAGCGAGTTGCGGATCTTCATGACGCTAGCTTTCGATTGATTCTGTGGTGTCTGTAAAACGAAGCGCTGCCCCTATGGAGTGGACCGCCTAAAGTCAACCCGATTAGAGTGTTATGGGACCAGGCAATAACCGGGAAAGGCGTCGTATGACGTTTCATTCAGCACTCGTGCAGCCTACATCTGCCCTGTGCATTATATAAGAGCCGCGCAGCTTTCGGAGTCGAACCATGATGAAGCCATTTTTCGCCGCGGCCGCCGCCGCCCTGTCCCTCTCCGCCTGCGCCACCGCGATTCCCCCGGTGGAGGTCACCCGCTTCCACGCGCCCAACCCGCCAGTCAGCGGCTCGTTCATAGTCGAGGAAATGCCGGGAAATCCCGACATCAGCCTGGAATTCCGCACCTATGCCGCCGCCGTGGGCCAGGAATTGCAGCGCGCCGGCTTTACCGAGGCACAGGGCGGCGCCAGCGACTATCAGGCGCTTGTGAGTTTCCGTCGCACGTTTCGCCCGACCGGTGACGGTCGTCCCTACAAGCCCGTGAGCGTGGGCGGCAGCGTCGGCGGCGCGGTCGGCAGCGGCGGCGGGCGTCGCGGCGGCGGCTTCAGCGCAGGCGGCATCGGCCTTGGCATCGGCATCGACCTGTCAGGCCCGCCCAAGGATATCGTCATTACCGAGATGATGGTGCAGATTCGCCGCCGCGCCGATTCGCAGCCCGTGTGGGAAGCGCGTGGCTTCACCCAGGCGAAACAGGGCACGCCCGCCGCGCAGCCGGGCATCGCTGCGGCCAAGCTCGCCGCCGCGCTGATCGGGGGCTATCCGGGCCGTTCGGGCGAGACTATAACCGTAAAATGACCCTTTCCATCACCAGCGCGTTCGACGCGGGCAATATCCACGTTCTTTCCCTGACCGAAACCAGCGCCGACCTGGAAATCGTCACCGATCATCAGAGCGATTTTTACCAATGGTTCCATTTCCGGTTGGCGGGCGCTGCGGGCAAGGACGTGACCCTGCGCATCGTGAACTGCGCCGGCTCCGCCTATCCCGACGGATGGAAAGACTATAAGGCGCGCATAAGCGAGGATCGCGAGAACTGGCTTCTGGCCGACACCGGTTATGCCGACGGCGTGCTGACCATCCGCGTGTCGCCCGATAGCAATGCGATGTGGGTCGCCTATTTCGCGCCTTATTCTATCGAGCGGCATCACGACCTGATCGGCTGGGCCGCGAACCAGCCGGGGGTCGAAACGCATGAGCTTGGCCTGACGCTGGACGGCCAGCCGCTCGATGTCGTGAAGCTGGGCGAGGGGCCGAAACAGGTCTGGCTTTACGCTCGCCAGCATCCGGGTGAGAGCATGGCCGAATGGTGGGTCGAGGGCGCGCTCGATCGGCTCTGCGACATGGAGGATTCGGTCGCGCGCTTGCTGCGGCAAAAGGCGACCTTCCATATCGTGCCGAATATGAACCCCGATGGTTCAAGACGTGGGCATTTACGAACCAACGCGATGGGCGTGAACCTCAACCGCGAATGGCACGCGCCGACCCTGGAAAAATCACCCGAAGTCTATCTGGTGCGCGCGGCGATGGACGCGACCGGCGTCGATTTCGCGATCGACGTGCATGGCGACGAAGCGATTCCCGCGGTGTTCCTCGCGGGCTTCGAAGGGATTCCGGACCTGCGGGAGGACCGCAGGCGGCTGTATGAGCGTTTTCGCGACACGCTGGCGATCCGCACTCCGGATTTCCAGACCAGGCGCGGCTATCCTGTCGGCCAGCCGGGCAAGGCCAATATGTCCATGTCCACCGCCCAACTCGCCGCACGCTATGGCGCGGTGGCGATGACGCTGGAAATGCCGTTCAAGGATAATGACGACTTGCCCGATCCCGATTTCGGCTGGTCCCCCGCCCGATCGATTCAATTGGCAAAGGATTGCCTGGCCGTGCTGGCGGAGATGATCGACGATATCTGATGAACGGGGCCATCGCTCATCCGGTTTTGACCGGATGCACCGTGCGAAAGCCGATGGCAAAGCGATTCCAGCCGTTGATCGCGACGATCAGCAGCGTCAGGTCGACCTTTTCGACATCGCTGAAATGTGGGGCGAGCGCCTCATAGACCGCATCTTCGGGATGGCCGTTGGGAATCGTCGTCAACGCTTCGGCCCAGGCCAGGGCCGCGCGCTCGCGATCCGTGAAAGCGGGCGAATCGCGCCAGCCGTTCAGCACGAAAATGCGCTGCGCACTCTCGCCCGCCTTCATCATGTCCTGACTGTGCATGTCCATGCAATAGGCGCAGCCATTAATCTGTGACACGCGCATGCGGATCAGTTCGGCCAGCGGCTTTTCGATCGCGCCGGCGGTGACGGCATTTTCCAACCCCATCATCGCTTTCATGGCGGCCGGCTGGATATTATAATAATCGAGACGGGTCTGCATCCTATCATCCTTTCATTATCAGGTGCCAATGAGACGACACAGGCTTACGCGCTGTGACATGCGTCGGCGGATTTTCGTTTCAGCCGAAAATATCGTCCATCGCCATGCTGTCATTCCTCCGGCTTGGGGGCGCGCATTGCATGGCGCGATTTAGCCGTTATGGAAAGCCGCGACTTTGACATCCGGAGACCGCAATGCCGACGCTCGTCCTGATCCGCCATGGCCAGTCCACCTGGAACCTGGAAAACCGTTTTACCGGCTGGTGGGACGTGGACGTGACGGCAAAGGGTGCGGAGGAAGCGCGCGCCGCCGGGCGGCTGCTGGCGGAAAAGGGGCTGGATTTCGACCAGTGCTACAGCTCGCTCCAGACCCGCGCGATCAAGACGCTGCACCTCGCGCTCGAGGAAATGCAGCGGCTCTGGCTGCCGGTCGAAAAGGACTGGCGGCTGAACGAGCGTCATTATGGCGGCCTGACCGGTCTCGACAAGGCGGAGACGGCGGCCAGGCATGGCGACGATCAGGTCAGGATCTGGCGCCGCAGCTTCGACATTCCGCCGCCGCCGCTGGAGGCCGGATCGGAATTCGACCTGTCGAAAGATCGCCGCTACGCCGGCATCGCCATTCCCGCGACCGAGAGCCTGAAGGACACGATCGCGCGCGTATTGCCCTATTGGGAAAGCCGCATCGCGCCCGACCTCAGGGCGGGCAAGCGCATACTCATTTCCGCCCATGGCAATTCGCTGCGTGCGCTGGTCAAGCATCTGTCGGGCATTTCCGACGATGCGATCACCAGTCTGGAAATTCCGACCGGACAGCCGATTGTCTACGAACTGAACGACGCGCTGACCGCGACCGATCGTTACTATCTGTCCGAGCGCTAAGGCCATCGGGACATATCGCCCGTTTCCACGCAAAGCGTGCAGCGCTGATAATGGGTTTCAACAGGCCGCGGCAACCGTTAAGGGCCAGAGATCGAAAGCCGCACGAACGGCAGAAGCGACAGGACGAATATGGGCGGGGTACAGGTCGGCATCATCATGGGCTCGCGCTCCGATTGGGAGACGATGCGCCATGCCTCCGAAACGCTCGCCGCGCTGGGCGTGCCGCATGAATGCAAGGTCGTGTCCGCCCATCGCACACCCAAGCGCCTGTATGATTACGCCCATGCGGCGGAGGGCCGGGGCCTGAAGGCCATTATCGCCGGCGCTGGCGGTGCGGCGCACCTGCCTGGTATGGCGGCTGCGATGACGCGCCTGCCGGTGCTGGGCGTCCCGGTCGAATCAAAGGCGCTCTCCGGCATGGACAGCCTGCTCTCCATCGTCCAAATGCCCGCCGGCATCCCTGTCGGCACATTGGCGATCGGCCGGGCAGGCGCGATCAACGCCGCGCTGCTCGCCGCCGCGATGCTCGCCACGACCGACGAAGCGCTGGCCGGGCGGCTCGACGCCTGGCGCGCCAGACAGACCGCCGACGTCGCGGAAGATCCCGAATGAGCGTCATCCCGCCCGGCTCCACCATCGGCATACTCGGCGGCGGCCAACTCGGCCGGATGATCGCCATGGCCGGGGCGCAGCTCGGCTACCGCACCCATATCTTCGCACCGGAACCGAGCGGCCCCGCCGCCGACGTGTCGCCGCTCTGGACGCAGGGCCGTTATGAGGATGCAGCCGCGCTCGCTGCCTTCGCCGACAGCGTCGATGTCGTCACCTATGAGTTCGAGAATATCGATACCGCCGCGGTCGACACGCTGAGCGCCCACGGCCTGATCCGTCCTTCGGTGCTTGCGCTGCGCACCGCGCAGGACCGGCTCGCCGAAAAGCGCTTCGTCAACGACCTGGGCGGCGTCACCGCGCCTTTCGCGCCGGTCGACAGCCTCGACGATCTCGACACCGCGATCGAACGGATCGGCTGCCCCGCGATCCTCAAGACCAACCGCTTCGGCTATGACGGCAAGGGGCAGGCACGCATCATGGAGCCGGGCGACAGCGTCGGCGCATGGAACGCCATTGGCCGCGCGCCCGCTATCCTGGAAGGCTTCATCCGCTTCGACGCCGAATTTTCCGTGTTGCTCGCGCGCGGCGCCGATGGTGCGATCGCTTTCTGGGACAGCCCGGCCAATGTGCATGACGACGGCATCCTCGCTACCTCGACCGTCCCCGCTGACGGCCTCATCGCCGTTCAGCAGGACGAGGCGCGCGCGCTGGCGCGCAAGATCGCCGACGCGCTCGACTATGTTGGCGTCCTCGCGATCGAATTTTTCGCTTCGGCCGAAGGGCCGGTGTTCAACGAAATGGCCCCGCGCGTCCATAATAGCGGCCACTGGACGATCGAGGGCGCGGTCACCAGCCAGTTCGAAAATCATGTGCGCGCGATCTGCGGCCTGCCGCTTGGCGACACGCGCCTGACCGCCGCGCGCGTCACGATGCGCAACCTGATCGGCGACGAAGCCGAAGCCTGGGCCGCCATCTTGTCCGATCCCGCCAACCATCTCCACCTCTATGGCAAGCGCGAATCGCGGCCGGGGCGCAAGATGGGGCATGTCACCCGGCTCCAATTCCCGTCCGGCAAGACCGCGCCCGCATGAGCCACCCGGCGATCGCGCTCATTCTCGCCCGCGCCGACAATGGCGTGATCGGCCGCGACGGCCGGCTTCCCTGGCGACTTCCCGCCGACCTTCGGCGTTTCAAGACGCTGACCCAGGGCCGCCCGATGATAATGGGCCGCAAGACGTTCGAAAGCCTGCCCGGCCTGCTCGACGGCCGTCGCCATATCGTGCTGACCCGCGATCCGGTCTGGCAGGAAGAGGGGGCCGAGGTCGCGCATGACGTCGAGGCCGCGATCCACCTGGCCAACGCGCCCGGTCTGTCGGTGATCGGCGGCGCGGAAATATATGCGCTGTTCCTGCCCCGCGCCCACCGGATCGAACTGACCGAAGTCCATGCCGATGTGCCGGGCGACACGCGCATCGCCTATCCCGACCCTGCCGACTGGCGCGAGACGGCGCGCGAAGATCATGCGGCGCAGGACGGCCGCCCGGCCTACAGCTTCGTTACGTTCCTGCGGGTCTGAGCGGGAAACGCACGGGAACCCCACGCGCATCTGCGGGGTTAGGCCAGGAAACCCCGCAGGAGTCCCCATGCCCATTCTCACCACCCGCGACGACCAGAACATCCATTACAAGGACATGGGGACCGGCGCGCCGGTCGTGCTGATCCATGGCTGGCCACTCGACGGCGACATGTGGGAATATCAGACGCTGGCGCTGATCGAGGCGGGCTATCGCGTCATCACCTACGACCGGCGCGGCTTCGGCCAGTCGAGCCATCCGGCGACCGGCTATGATTACGACATCTTCGCGGACGATCTGGGCGATCTGCTCGATCATCTGGACCTGAACGATGTCGCGCTGGTCGGCTTCTCGATGGGCGGCGGGGAGATTGCCCGTTATCTCTCGCGCCACGGCGCGGCGCGCATCCGCTGCGCGGTGCTGGTCTCCTCGGTCGTGCCCTATCTGCTCAAGAGCGAGGACAATCCCAAGGGCGTGGACGCTACTGTGTTCGAAGGCATGAAGACCCATATCCGCAAGGACCGCTTCGACTTCCTTCAGACCTTTGCCGAGACCGTCTACGGCGTAGGCTGGGTATCCAGCCCCGTCAGCAAGGCGCTGCTCGACTGGACCTTTGCGCTGGCGATCCAGGCCAGTCCGAAGGCGACGATCGATTGCGTCGACGCTTTTGCCAGGACCGATTTCCGCGCCGATCTTGCCGCCTTTAGCATCCCCACGCTGGTGATCCACGGCACCGCCGACAAGACCGTGCCGATCGACCCAACCGGCCGCGCCGCCGCCGCCGGGATCGCCGGAGCGCAGTTCGTGGAATTTGAGGGCGAACCCCACGGCCTGTTCGCCACCGCGCCGGACCGGCTGAACAAGGATTTGCTGAAGTTTCTCGGGGGGTAATTCACCTCTCCCCGTTCGCGCAGATATCCCGACTTAGCGCGCCACAAACGGAATGCGGGCGGTGCATCCCCCGCATTGCCCTAAGCGAAACCGCCCCCTATAGCCCGGCGCATGGAAAGGCTGGACGATAGCGGGGCGGTGCCGGCGCATTTGCGCGGGGCCATCGTCGCGCTCGGCAATTTCGACGGCTTTCATCTGGGGCACCAGGCGGTGGTCCGCCGCGCGGTTGATCGCGCCCGTGCCGAAGGCCGCCCGGTCATCGTCGCGACCTTCGACCCGCATCCGGTCCGCCTGTTTCACCCGGACGCGCCGCCTTTTCGCCTGACCTCGCTCGACCAGCGGCAGGCCTTGTTCGCGGAGGCGGGCGCGGACGCCATGCTGGTCTTTCATTTCAACGCCGCGCTCGCCGCGAAAACTGCGCAGGACTTTGCGGCCTTTCTGGTTGACCCCATCGGCGCGGCGGGCGTGGTCACCGGTCAGGATTTCACCTTCGGCAAGGACAAGGGCGGCACCATCGCCACCCTGTCGCAACTGGGCGGAACGCTGGGACTGGTCGCCGAAGCGGTGCCGGCGGTCAGCGACGACAGCGGCGAGATCGTCTCGTCCAGCCGCATTCGCGCGGCGCTCAAGGCCGGCGACTGCGCCACCGCCACGCGCCTGCTCACGCGGCCCTTCGCGATCGAGGGGCTTGTCCAGCATGGCGACAAGCTGGGCCGCACCATCGGCTATCCCACCGCGAATATCGACATGGGCAGCTATCTGCGCCCGGCCTATGGCATCTATGCGGTGCGCGGCAGGCTGGCCGACGGGCGGGTGCTGAACGGCGCGGCCAATCTGGGCATCCGGCCGACCTTCGATCCGCCCAAGGAACTGCTCGAACCCTATTTCTTTGATTTCGCCGAAAGCCTCTATAGCCAGTGCGTCGCGGTGCAATTGATTGATTATCTGCGGCCCGAGGCGAAGTTCGACGGCATCGATTCGCTGATTGCGCAAATGCAGAAGGATGTGGCCCGCGCGCGGCAAATCCTTGGCAATTCGGGCGCGGTCGCATAAGGCGCTGTAGTTTTTCATCCGTTCGTGCTGAGCTTGTCGAAGCACCGTCCTTCTTTCAAGAAAGTGCGGCCCTTCGACAAGCTCAGGGCGAACGGGAATTTAAGTTGCACGGACCCTCATGACCGACGCCCCAGACTATAAATCCACCGTCTTCCTGCCGCAGACCGACTTCCCGATGAAGGCCGGCCTGGCGCAGAAGGAACCGGCGATCCTCGCGAAGTGGGAGGCCGAGGATCTGTATGGGCGTTTGCGCGCCGCCCGCGCGGGGCGCGAACGCTTCATCCTGCATGACGGCCCGCCCTACGCCAATGGCGACATCCATATGGGCCATGCGATGAACAAGGTGTTGAAGGACATCATCGTCCGCAGCCAGTCGCTGCTGGGCAAGGACGCGCCCTATGTCCCCGGCTGGGACTGCCACGGCCTGCCGATCGAATGGAAGATCGAGGAGGAGTATCGCAAGAAGAAGCTGAACAAGGACGAGGTTCCCGCACAGGAATTCCGCGCCCAGTGCCGCGCCTATGCCGACCGCTGGGTGGATGTGCAGAAGGAACAGTTCAAGCGCCTCGGGATCATAGGCGACTGGGCCGATCCCTATCTCACCATGAAGTTCGATGCCGAGGCGACGATCGTCGGCGAACTGCTCAAATTCGCCGAGAGTGGCCAGCTTTATCGCGGCGCCAAGCCGGTGATGTGGTCGCCGGTTGAAAAGACGGCGCTGGCCGAGGCGGAGGTCGAATATGAGGATGTGACGTCGACGCAGATCGACGTGGCGTTCGAGATTGTGGAAGCCCCGAACGCGCCGGAGCTGGTCGGTGCGTTCGCGGTGATCTGGACGACCACGCCCTGGACGATCCCTGTGAACCAGGCGATCGCTTATGGGGAGGAGATTGAGTATGTTGTCGTCAGCTATCCTAGCCGTCGCTATCTAGTAGCACGCGAATTGGTTGCCGATTTCATCAGCAGATATAGTAGTTCGCCGATAAATCAGCTCTTCGTTCCTGAACCGGAGTCGGATCAGTGGAGTGAGCGCTTGCACTTAGTGAAAGGCACTCAACTCGCCGGAGCTATAGCCCGCCATCCGATGGCTAATTCTCTCCGTCACCCCGGCCAAAGCCGGGGTCCCGCTTCTTCTTCCGGCGGCGGCGAAGTTAGCGGGACCCCGGATCAAGTCCGGGGTGACGAGGGTGCGGATAAGGCGGCGCTCGGTTTCTTCGACCGCCCCCGTCCCTTCCTCCCCGCCAATCATGTCACCACCGACGCGGGCACCGGCCTCGTCCATATGGCACCCGATCATGGCGAGGAGGATTTCATCGCCTGCAAGGCGCTGGGCATCGACCCAGTGTTCGCGGTGAACGACGCGGGCTTCTATCGCGACGACTGGGAATGGCTGCCGGGGCAGGGCAGCGTCATCAACACCAAGTTCAACGGCGTCGACGGCCCGATCTGCACCGACCTGCGCGCGGCGGGCGCATTGCTCTCGGCCAGCGACTTCCGCCACAGCTATCCGCATAGCTGGCGGTCGAAAGCGCGGATCATCTATCGCTGCACCCCGCAATGGTTCATTCCGATGGACTCAAACTCCCCCTCCCGCTTGCGGGAGGGGTTAGGGGAGGGCCTGTCCGGTGAGGACGACGCTTCCCTTACAAGCCCTCCCCCGACCCCTCCCGCAAGCGGGAGGGGAGATAATGGCGCGACCTTGCGCGAAACCGCTTTGGACGCCATCGCCCACACCCGCTGGGTGCCGGAGCGCGCGACCAATCGTATCCGTTCGATGGTAGAAGGCCGGCCCGACTGGGTGATCAGCCGCCAGCGCGCCTGGGGCGTGCCGATTGCGCTCTATGTGCATCGCAAGAGCGGGCAATATCTCAATGACGCGCAGGTCAACGCCCGCATCATCGCCGCGTTCAAGCTGCGCGGTGCGGACGCCTGGTTCGGCGCGGACCATCAGGCATTGCTTGGTTCCGATCATGCGCTGGCCGACTATGAGGTCGTGAACGACATTCTCGACGTCTGGTTCGACAGCGGCTCGACCCACAGCTTCGTGATCGAGGCGCGTTACGGGGCGGGTGTGCGCGCCGACCTGTATCTGGAGGGGTCGGACCAGCATCGCGGCTGGTTCCAGTCCAGTTTGCTCGAAAGCTGCGGCACCCGTGGCCGCGCGCCCTATGACGCGGTGCTCACCCACGGGTTCGCACTCGACGGCAATGGCCGCAAAATGTCCAAGAGCTTGGGCAATGTCGTCGACCCCTTGAAGATCATGGGCGAGAGCGGCGCGGACATATTGCGGGTCTGGGTGGCCAGCACCGACTATTTCGATGATGTCCGCATCGGCAAGGAAGTGCTGGCCGGCGCGTCCGACGCCTATCGCAAGCTGCGCAACAGCTTCCGCTACCTGCTCGGCGCATTGAGCGACTTTACCGACGAAGAGCGTGTGCCGGTAGCGGATATGCCGGAACTGGAGCGCTACATGCTCCACCGGCTGGCCGGGCTGGATGCGGAATTGCGTTCGGTGGTGGACAAGAGCGACAGTCAGAACTGGCTGGAGTTTTCGCGCTACACCCGCGCGTTGTTCGATTTCGCCAACGCGGACCTGTCGGCCTTCTTCTTCGATATCCGCAAGGACTGCCTCTATTGCGACGCGAAAAGCGACCCCAAGCGGCGTGCCTATCGCACCGTGCTGGACACGCTGTTCCACGCGCTGGTCCGCTACGCCGCGCCGATCATCCCCTTCACGGCGGAAGAGGTGTGGGGCAGCCGCTATCCTGACGCCGATAGCGTACATTTGCTGGAGTGGCCGGAGATCGATGCGGGGTGGGTTGATATAAAGCTTGGAATAAAATGGCTCGAGCTTAGGTCTATGCGTTCAGAGGTGACTGAAGCAATCGAACCATATCGTAGGGACAAAACTATCCGATCGAGCCTGGAGGCCAAGGTGTGGCTAGGGGTTCCCGATGGTGAAACTTGGGATAAGTATTCATCTGTAGATATGGCTGAGTTGTGTATCGTGTCTAGCTTCGAGTTGGGTCGTAACGCGACGCTGAAGCTAGGCGCGAGCGAATTGGAAATTTCTGTTTCCGACGACCATAAATGCGGCCGCTGCTGGCGGCTCCTGCCTGAAGTCACCGAAGACGGCGCGCTGTGCCAACGCTGCGACGATGTGCTGAAGGCATGACCGCCTTCTCCCCCTTCGCTCGTTCCGCCACATGGATCCTGAAACAAGTTCAGGATGACGAAAGAATAGAAGGCTAAAGCAGGCCCGCCATGCCCAGAACCCACCGCGCGCTCGGCCTTGCCGCTGCCCTTGTCACGCTGATCCTCGACCAGCTCATCAAATATATCGTCACCTATCCGCTCGCGCTGCAATCGCGCGCGGAGGAAGGGTTACCGCTCCTGCCGGTCTTCCGTCTTCACTGGGTGCAGAATTTCGGCGTTTCGATGGGCTTTTTTCATGCCGACACTGATCTGCAACGCTGGCTGCTCACCGGCATGACCGCGCTGATCGCGCTGTTCGTGGGCGTGTGGATGTGGCGTGAGCGCGCACGCGACGATGTGTTCGCGCTCGGCCTGATCCTTGGCGGCGCGATCGGCAATATCGTCGATCGCGTGCGACTGGGCTATGTCGTCGACTATGCCGATCTGCATATTGGCGAATGGCGGCCTTTCCTTATCTTCAACCTCGCCGATGCGGCGATCACCATCGGCGTGCTGATCCTGCTTGCGCGGGCGCTTCTGCTGCGCGAGAAGGCGGTCAAGACGGAGTCATGAGCATTATGCGTAAATTTGTTACCGCCGCCGCCCTGGTCGGGGTCTCGATGATCCTTTCGGGCTGCGGCTCGTCCGGCCTGTTCAATCGCGAACGGCCCGATGAATTCGCCGTGTCGCGCGCCGCGCCGTTGGTCGTGCCGCCCGATTTTGCGCTGGTGCCACCCGCGCCGGGCGCCGCGCCCGCTGCTTCGGCGGATTCGAGCCGCCAGGCGATGGAGGCGCTGTTCGGCAGCGCCCAGCGCAGTCCGACCGAAAATGCCGCGCTCCGCAGTGCCGGCACGTCCGATACCGGCATCCGCTCCGATGTTGCCGATCCAGGCACCAGCGTCGTGGACAAGGGCAAAACCACCCAGGACATCGTTGCCGCCCCCGAAGGCGACGGCCAGAATGCACGGGCCGCAACACCGAAGTGAAGCAAGGCTAAAAACCTATGAAAAAGGGCGCTACAGGCGCCCTTTTTTGTGCGGCGAAGCGTTCACTATCCTTCGTTCGCCCTTGGCCTGTCGAAGCGTCATCATTCAAAGGACGAGGCTTCGACAGGTTCAGCCCGAACAGCGTTCACGATGTAACTCAGGCCCGCACTTCCATCCCGGCGCTGTTGTGCCGCAGCGCCTTCAGCACCGTTTCCACGATCGCGTCGGCATCCAGCCCGGCGTCGGCATATTGTTTCTCGGGCTTGTCCTGGTCCTGAAACAGGTCCGGCAGCCGCATCGTGCGGATCTTCAGCCCCACGTCGGTCAGTCCCAGGTCGCTCGCCAGCGTCAGCACATGCGCGCCCAGCCCGCCGATCGCACCTTCCTCGATCGTCACGGCGACCTCATGGGTCGCCAGCAAACGTCGAATCAGCGCTTCGTCCAGCGGCTTGGCGAAGCGCAGGTCGGCGACGGTGGTGGACAGCCCCTTCGCCTCCAGCGCGTCGGCAGCCTTCAACGCTTCTTCCAGCCGCGTGCCGAGCGACAATATCGCGACTTTAGTCCCTTCGCGCACGATCCGCCCCTTGCCGATCTCCAGCAGGACGGGCGTCTCGGGCAGCGCTACGCCGGTGCCGTTGCCGCGCGGATAGCGCACGGCGATCGGTCCTGCATCATGCTCGGCGCAGGTGTGCACCATATGCATCAGTTCGGCTTCGTCCGCCGCGGCCATCACCACGAAATTGGGTAGGGTGGCCAGATAGGTCACATCGAAGCTGCCCGCATGGGTGCTCCCGTCCGCGCCGACCAGCCCCGCGCGGTCGATGGCGAAGCGCACCGGCAGATTCTGGATCGCCACGTCGTGCACCACCTGGTCATAAGCGCGTTGCAGGAAGGTCGAATAGATCGCGCAGAAGGGCCGCATCCCCTGCGCGGCGAGGCCGGCGGCGAAAGTCACCGCATGCTGTTCGGCAATGCCCACATCGAAGCTGCGCTCGGGGAATGCCTTGGCGAACATGTCGACGCCGGTGCCGGACGGCATGGCGGCGGTGATCGCGCATATCCGCGAATCGCGCTGCCCCTCGGCGATCAATGCCTTGCCGAAGATACTGGTATAGCTGGGCGGTCCCGGCGGGGCCTTGGCCTGCGCGCCGGTCACCACGTCGAATTTCTGCACGCCATGATATTTGTCGGCGGATTCTTCTGCGGGAGCGTATCCCTTGCCCTTCTGCGTCACGACATGGACCAGGATCGGGCCTTCTTCGGCATCGCGGACATTTTCCAGCACCGGGATCAACTGTTCAAGATTATGCCCGTCGATCGGGCCGACATAATAAAAGCCGAGTTCCTCGAACAAGGTCCCGCCCATCGCCATGCCGCGCGCATATTCGTCGGTCTTGCGCGCCGCCTTGTGCAGCGGGCGCGGTAGCCGCCGCACGAGTCGTTTCAGCACGTCGCGCACCGACAGGAATTCGCGGCTGGACACGATTCGCGCCAGATAGGCCGAAAGCCCGCCCACCGGCGGCGCGATCGACATGTCATTGTCGTTCAATATCACGACCAGCCGGTTGCCCGCGTCGCGCGCATTATTCATAGCCTCATAGGCCATGCCCGCCGACATCGCGCCGTCGCCGATCACCGCGATGCCCTTGCCCGGCGTGCCGGCCAGCTTGTTGGCGATGGCGAAGCCCAGCGCCGCGCTGATCGAGGTCGAGCTATGCGCCGCGCCGAACGGATCATATTCGCTTTCGCTGCGCTTGGTGAAGCCGCTGAGGCCGCCGCCCATGCGCAATGTGCGGATGCGGTCGCGCCGGCCGGTCAATATCTTGTGCGGATAGCATTGATGGCCAACGTCGAAAACCAGCCGGTCTTCGGGTGTGTTGAACACATAATGGATCGCAGTGGTCAATTCGACCACGCCCAGGCCGGAACCCAGATGGCCACCGGTCACGCCGACGGCGGAAATCACTTCCTGCCGCAATTCGTCAGCCAGTTGACGCAGATCGCCGGGGGCCAGCTTGCGCAGGTCGGCGGGCAGGGAAACGGTATCGAGCAAAGGCGTATCGGGACGTTCGGACATGGGGGAAACTGACTCCTGCGAACGCCTTAGCCGTTTCGCAAATGCGTGTCGAACGGAGTAACGCTCAAAGCTGCGTATCGGCGCATCAGGCCGCGCATTTGGCGCAGGTCCCCAGCACTTCGATCACCGGCCGTTCGGCCAGAAACCCCTCGTTCGCCGCGACCTGGCGCACATTGCCGGTCACCATGTCGTTATCGATATGCGTCGCTTCCCTACAATGCCGGCACACGAGGAAGATACAGTCATGCAGACAGCCGGGATGGGCGTTGGCGATATAGGCGTTGGCGCTTTCCACGCGCATGGCGAGGTTAGAGGACACGAACAGGTCGAGGATGCGATAGACGCTATTGGGGGCGACGCGCTTGCCGCGCGCCTTTGAGACCGTATCGGCCAGGTCATAGGCCGATGTCGGCTTCTCCTCGGCCGCCAGCGCGTCAAAGATCGCCGCGCGCATCGGGGTCCATTGTTCGTTCCTGGCCGTAAGCGTCGCCTCTGCGGCGGACGCGAGCGACGATCCGGTCGGCTCGATATGCTGATGCTTGCCCATGCCCTTATTTATGCCTGTGCGGGGCCGGGGGCAAGGGGCAGGGGATAAGGAGGACGAACGGCTCCCTATACACGCCTAAAGCGCGGTGATCGCTGCCGCCAGGGGTGCGACATCCTCCTGGCGATGATGCCAACTGGTGACGATCCGGGCCACGCCATCGCCCCAGTCGTAAAAGTCGAACCCCTGCGCGCGCAACCGCGCCGCTTCATCGGCGTCCAGCGTCAGGAATATCTCGTTCGCCTCGACAGGGTATAGGCAGCGCACGCCAGCGGCCTGAGCGACGATCCGCGCCGCTGCGTTGGCGGCGCGGCCGTAGGTGCGCCAAAGATCGTCCTCCAGCAGCGCCAATATCTGCGCGGCCAGATAACGGCCCTTCGACAGCAGATGCCCCGCGCGCTTGCGGCGGCGCTTCGTGTCGGCGACCAGTGCGGGATCGAAGAAGATCAGCGCTTCGGCACTCATCCCGCCATTTTTCACGAAGCCGAACGACAGCGCATCGACGCCGGCGCGCCAGGTCAGATCGGCAGGCGAACAGTCCAGATGCGCTACCGCATTGGCGAAGCGCGCACCGTCCATGTGGAAGCCCAGCCCCCTGTCCTTACACAAAGCCCCCAGCGCCGTAACGTCGTCCGGCGTGTAGACGCGACCATATTCAGTCGCGTTGGTAATCGTGAGTGCGTGCGGCTGGACATGATGCACGGTATCCCCGATCGTGCCGAGGAAGGCGGAGATCGTCTCCGGCATGAGCTTGGCCCCGTCGCCTGGCAGGGTCATCAGCTTTGCGCCATGGGTGAAAAATTCGGGCGCGCCCCCTTCGTCGGTATGCACATGGGCGCTCTCGTGGCAGAGTATTCCGCCGAAGGGTGGACAGAGCGCAGCCAACGCCAGCGCATTGGCCGCCGTGCCGGTCGTCACCCACAGTGCCGACACCTCGCACCCAAAGAGCGTCGAAAAGACCGTATCCAGCCGTGCGCTCTGTGCGTCGGCATCATAGGCGGTATCGACATGATCGACAGCCGCAAGAGCGGAGAGCACGGCTGGGCTGACCGGGGCGGCATTGTCGGAAAAGAAGCGCATGGGCGGAGGCATGAAGCGATCGCGCCCGCCGGTCAACGTCCGATCTCGACGCGCCACCGCGCCAGGCCGGCGTCCAGATCCGCGATCAGGTCCATGCTGTCCTCCAGCCCGATATTCAGCCTTATGGTCAGGCCATCGGCGTCCCACGCGGTCGCGGTACGATAACGCTGCGGATCAGCGGGCAGCGCCAGACTTTCGAAGCCGCCCCAGCTATAGCCGATGCCGAAATGCGCAAGCCCGTCGATCAGCGCGGCGCGCGCGCGGTCGGCCCCGGCGCTGCGCCCTCCGCTCAGCACGAAGGAAAACAGCCCGCTCGATCCGCTGAAGTCGCGCTTCCAGAGTGCGTGGCCGGGGCAATCGGGCAGGGCAGGGTGCAAGACCTGGGCGACTTCCGGCCGGGCGTTCAACCAGTGCGCGATCTTCAGCGCGCTGTCCTGATGCTGGGCAAGCCTGACGCCCAAGGTTCGTAGGCCGCGCGCGGCGAGCCATGCGTCATCCGGGCTGGTCATCTGACCGAACAGATAGGCGGCACTACGGACCGCATCCCATAGTGCGGCATTGGCGGTCACCGATCCCATCATCACATCGCTATGGCCGACGATATATTTGGTGCAGGCGAGGATCGAAATATCCACCCCCAGCGACAGGGCAGGCAGGAAGAGGGGCGTCGCCCAGGTGTTGTCGATCAGCGTGACGACGCCGCGCGCCTTGGCTGCAGCGACGATCGCCGGCACATCCTGTACCTCGAACGTCAGACTGCCGGGGCTTTCCATGAAGATGGCTCGGGTGCTGTCGGTGATAAGGTCGGCGATGCCCGCACCTACGCACGGGTCATAATAGTCCGTCTCTATCCCCAGCGGCCGCAGCATCCTGTCACAAAATGCGCGCGTCGGATCATAGGCGGCATCGACCATCAGCAATCGGTCGCCGGGCTTGAGCACCGCCATCAGCGCACAGCCGATGGCGGCGACGCCGGACGGATACAGCATCGTCCCTGCCGCTTGCGGCTCCAGCCCGGTCAGCGCGTCAGCCAGCGACCAGGCGGTCGGCGTTCCTTTGCGTCCGTAGAAAAGCCGTTCATGGGTGTTCGCCGTCGCGGCGCGCAGATGCGCGACATCGTCGTAGAGGATGGTCGATGCCCGCCATACCGGCGGATTGACGATGCCGCCGGGCTGGCCCGGCACACCGGTCCATTCGGGACGCCGCCCCGCCTGCACCAGGCGGGTAAGCGGGCGAAGCGGTTCGTCGCTATCGCCGCTCATGCCGGGCCCGATGCCTTGGGCGTCGCCGGATCGGCGCCCCATTCGCTCCAGCTACCATCATAGAGCGTGACGTCTGTCTTGCCGATCGTCGCCGCGGCAAACAGCAGGTCCGCGGCGGTCACACCGCTGCCGCAGGTCGCGATCAGCGGGCGCGACAGATCGATGCCCGCGTCAAGAAACAGGTTCTTCAGTTCATGGCCGCGCTTCCAGGTCCCGTCGGTATTGAAGAGCCGGCTGTAGGGCAGGCAGACCGATCCGGGGATATGACCGGACGCCATGCCTGCGCGCGGTTCCGGGTCTTCCCCGGTGAAGCGGCTCATGCTGCGCGCGTCCACGACCTGTGCGGCATGGGTCTTGAGATTCTGCTCGATATCGGCGCGGGTTCGCACCATCTTCTCGTCTTTCCACACGGTGAAGTGGCGATGGCGCGTTTGCGGCTTGCCGCTTTCCAGAGGGCGCTTTTCCGCGATCCATTTCTGGAGGCCGCCGTCGAGGATCGCGACATTGTGCGCACCGAAGACATGAAACATCCACCATGCCCGCGCCGCACTGCGCAGCGGGCTGTTATCGTAAATAACGATGCGGCTGCCGTCGCCTATCCCCAGCCCTGCCATCCGGCTCGCGAATTTCTCGGGCGGCGGCAACATGCCGGGACGGGTATCGTCGCTGTCGATCAGTTCGGCGAGATTGAGGAAGAAAGCGCCGGGGATATGGCCCGCTTCATATTCGGCGGTCGCGTTACGATCGCTGCCGGGCAGAAACAATGTCGCGTCGAGGATTCGCAGGTCGCTCGCGCCCGCCTGCTCCGCCAGCCAATCACTCGATACCAATAAGTCCATGTCCGCCCTCCGTCGCAGCCCTTTAGGATGCTCGCGCCCGCAGGGGAAGATGCTTGTGTCAGTCGGTAACCGCAGGCTGTGCACTGCGTGCGCCGACCGCACGATATTGGCGCGATCCCTGATCGAGGCGAAAGGGCGCCATCTTCTCGCGCGGTGGATCGCTTTCCTGCCCAACAATGAACGCCGCGCCGGTGCGCCCCGCCCCCCGGTCTATCCGCTGGTCGCGCACCCATTCATAGCGGACGTTCAGGGCGACGACCGGGATCAGCAGCTTGCGGCCCTGCATTTCGATCGGCACGATCCGGTCGTGACCGATGCGCATTTCGCCATCGAGAGCGATGGCCTGGCCCGCTTCGATCCGGCCGATCGGGTCGCCTGCGACCGTTTCCGCAGTGGTGAAGAAATGGGCGAGGACGCCCTGTTGCTGCGCATCGGCATTGGTAAGCATCCCCGAAAGGAAGACATCCTCGGCGGCCCGGCTGCCGCTATTTTCGATGCGGAGCGTATAGCCGACCGCTGCCCCGACCAGCGTGACGCGCGCCGCTGTCGGTGTGAAATGAATCGTCAGATGCGGCCGATCCTCCTCGACGCGACGGGCGGGCGTGGGTGCAGGTAGCGGCGAGGGTGCGGCGACAGGCATCGACGCGTCCGGCGTCCCCGGCGCGTCAACCATATCATTTTCCGCGATCGGATCGGCGCTATGGCGCAACCTGCGGCGGCGCAAAAGCCAGCCGGCGATCACAAAGAGGCATAGTCCGCCGCCGATCAGCCACGGGAGCCAGCCATTATTATCGGTCGCTACCGGTTCCGCTGCCGGAGTAGTGACTGTGTTCGAAGCGGTCGCATCAATATCGCTGTCGACCGGCGCAGAAAGCGCCGCGCCGTTGCCGATGGGAAAGGGGGGGGTGGATTCGGCCCGGTCAGGTTCGGCGGTATTTCGTGCTGCGCGATCCATTCGTGCGCGCGGCACTGGCGCGGTCTGGGCCGCCGCCGCGTTTTCAGCGCCAGTAGGTGTGGACCCAGTGGACGCGGGCACAGTTGGCGCTATGAGCGGCGGAGCAATGGCTGGCCGTGGCCGCGTGAGAATAGTATCGATCTCCGGTCCCGCAGGTGTAGGGCTGCGGTTCGGATCGCGGCTAGGATCAAGCTTGAACTTGTCGACGCCGGGCGTGACGATGGCGTCGCTGCCATTCTGTGCAGATGCCGGGGATGCGACAATGACAGCCGCGCTCATCAGCGCCAGGATCGGACCCTTCCTCATGATCGGACGCAATGCCTTGAGCGGCTGAACGCCAGATGAACGAGATGCCGCTGCATGCTCTGCGATGACAGCGGCAGGACGATAGGCTATGGCGCGGCCATGACACCGCTCCATCTGGGCCAGAGCAGCGCCCTTCCCGAATCGCCGCAGGCCGCCATCCTCGACTATGTGCCCAATCCGCGCATCGGCAGTCTCTATCTCGTACGCTTCGCCGTGCCGGAATTCACGTCGCTCTGCCCGGTCACCGGCCAGCCCGATTTCGCACATCTGGTGATCGATTACGCACCCGGCGATACGATCGTCGAATCGAAGTCGCTTAAGCTGTTCCTGGGATCCTTCCGCAACCATGCGGCCTTTCACGAAGATTGCACAGTGGGCATCGGCGAGCGGCTGTTTACGGAGATGAAGCCGCAATGGCTGCGCATCGGCGGCTACTGGTATCCGCGCGGGGGCATTCCGATCGACGTCTTCTGGCAATCGGGCGCGCCACCGCCGGCCTTGTGGCTGCCCGATCAGGGTGTCCCCGGCTATCGTGGCCGCGGCTGATGTCACTGCAGACGATCCGGCTGGTGCGTCAAGATAATTTACTCTAATATCAGTAGCATGAACGCCACCCATCATCACAGCATCGCCGTCCTGCCCGAAGACATCGATTTCATGGGGCATGTCAACAATGCCCATTATCTGAAATGGGTGCAGGAAGCCGTGGTCGCCCATTGGGAAAAGATCGCCCCGCCCGGCGCGGTCGCGGCGCATCTGTGGGTCGCGCTCAAGCATGAGATCACTTATCGCAAGCCGGCCTTTCTCGACGATCCGATCATCGCCACCGTAATCGTGGAAAAGGTGCAGGGCGCGCGGGCCTTTTACGAAACGCTCATCAAGCGCGGCGAAGAGGTCCTGGCCGAGGTCAAGTCAAGCTGGTGCTGCCTTGATTCGGCGACGCTGCGCCCCGCCCGGATCGCGCGCGAGATCGTGGAGCGGTTCATCCCCCTTAGCTGAGCGCCTTCGACGCCGACCCTGCAACCGCGCGATAAAGCAGGGCGACAGTCCCGAAGAAGCTGATGATCGCCAGCGGCACGGCCCAGGGATTTTCCGCCACCACCGCCAGCGGCGCGTCGCTGCCGGTCGCCGCGACGATGCCGGCGAAGGCGACGCCGAACAGGCTTTCGCCGACGATCAGGCCGGTCGCCATCAATATGCCCATGCGCTCGGCAAATTCAGGATTGGCCTGGCGCGCGGCCCAGCGGTTGTAGACATGGCCGATAACCGCACCCACCGAAATGAACAGGGTCAGCGCCATCGGCAGATAGATGCCCATGCCCAAGGCGAGCGGGGGCAGGCGCAGCTTGCCCGCCTTGCCCAGCAGTTCGTCGACGATGATGACGATGACGCCGATGCCTGCGCCAGCGCCGATCAGCCCCCAGTCGAGATCGCCGCCGAGCACACCCTTGGCCAGCGCGGAGATCAATGCCGCCTGCGGGGCGGCTAGCGCATTGGGACCCGCGCCCGGCGCGCCCGCAAAACCGAAGGTAGTGTTCAGCAGATCGAGGATCGGCGGGATCACCAACGCGCCGAAGATCACGCCCAGCACCAGCGCGACCTGTTGCCGCCACGGCGTTGCGCCGACGAGCTGACCGGTTTTCAGATCCTGAAGATTATCGTTGGAGATGGTGGCAATGCCGAACACGATCGCGGTGGTGAAAAGCGCATAGGCGATCAGTGCGCTGGTGCGCGCCGGATCGCCATTGCCCGAACCGTAAACCGCCGCCAGCAAGAGCGCGGCGCTCAGGACCGCCAGGATACCGACGCCCGAAATCGGGCTGTTCGACGCGCCGATCAGGCCCGCCATATAGCCGCAGACCGCCGCGATCACGATGCCGGCGACCAATATATAGAGCAGCGTCGCGCCGATTACCGGAACGGCATGATCAGCGATCGGTCCGCCCTGCGCAAAGCTCCACAGCAATGCGCCGATCGGGATCAGCGACCCCAGGATAATAGCGCCGACAAGCCCGATCGGTAGGTCCCGCTCGGTTATGTCGAGACTGGCGCTCTGACCGCTGTTGCGCAGCTTCGACGCCGTCAGCGCGGACCGGATGCCCCCGGCGATGGGACCGAGTATCTTGAGCAGGGTCCACACTGCCGCAACGCCGATCGCGCCAGCGCCGATGAAGCGGGTTTGTATCCGGAACGTGGTGTCGACGAGCACGGAAAGCGGCTCCGTGACGCCCTGCAGGCTGGTCAGATAAGGGACAAGACCCGCCCAACTGATCGCCAGGCCGACGAACATCGCCACGCCTACCGACAGCCCGATCAGGTGTCCGACACCGATCAGCGCCATGAAGAAGCTGGACGACACGGAAGACGCGCCCGCGCCTACGCGGAAATAGGTCGCGGCTCCCTCCGCCACTATCCGGGTCTTGATAAGGATCGCGAACCCCGCCGATGTGAGCGAACTCAAAGCGATGATGCGAAGGCCGCGCCGATTTTCCTCGGCGCCCTCTTCCGATCCCGCGCCGACCTTGAGCACTTCGGCGGCGGCGACCCCTTCGGGATAGGGGAGCGTCGATCCGGTGACGAGCGCCCGGCGCAGCGGCACCGAATACATGACGCCCAATATGCCGCCCAAGCCGATCGTGAAGGCGCTGGTCCAGTAGGGAAAGCCCTGCCACCAGCCGATGATGACGAGGCCGGGGAGCACGAAAATGATCGCCGAAAGCGTTCCCGCCGCCGAGGCGATGGTCTGGACGATATTATTTTCCAAGATGGTCGCGCCGGAAAAGAAGCGCAGAATCGCCATCGAGATGACGGCGGCGGGGATCGACGTCGCGAAGGTCAGCCCGATCCTGAGGCCAAGATAGACATTCGCGGCGGTGAACAGCAAAGTGATGATCGCGCCCAATATCACCGCGCGGACCGTCAGTTCGGCGGGTCGTATATCCGCGCTTTTCGTTGCCTGCATCATCGCCATCCCCGCTTAGCTTCGCACATTTCCCGCACATAGTGAAATATAGTTGTTGTTCCGTGTATTAATCGAAAAGTCGAGGTCTGGCTATGCCGATCTGCGCGAAGGGTGGCGTCATAGGGATCACGCGCGATCATCGCAGATTTGGATAGTGTAGGACAGGTGCCGCTTATTTGAACAGGCTGCCCAAAATCCCGCGCACCAGCGAGCCGGCGATGCCGCCCGATGTCGATTTGCGCGATGCGCCGCCAAAGACGGCGCGGCCCAGTTCGTTCGCGACCTGACGGCCGACCGACGAACCGGCGGCGCGGGTGGCGGACTGGATCGCCTTGTCGAAGGCGCTGGGTTGCGCGGCCTGTTTCGCGGCGGCGGCCTGTTGCCGCGCCTGTTCCTTCAACACGGCTTCCTGCGCTTTCGCCTCGACCCTGGCCTGCTGGGCGGCTGCCTTGTCGGACTCGTCCTTCGCCTTTGCGGCCTGCGCCGCTGCTGCGGCGGCATTGCCGCGCGCGGCGAGGATTTCTTCGGCGGATTCACGGTCCACCACATTGTCATATTTGCCTGCATAAGGCGATGTCGACTGGATGACCGCGCGCTCCCTGGCGTCGAGCGGGCCGACGCGCGAGCGCGGCGGGGCGATCAGCGTCTTTTGCACGATCGCGGGTGAACCATCCTCCTGCAACAGCGACACCAGAGCCTCGCCGGTCTTGAGTTCGGTGATCGCGGTCGCGACGTCGAGTTCCGGGTTAATGCGAAACGTGTCCGCCGCCGCCTGGATCGCCTTCTGGTCGCGCGGGGTGAAGGCGCGCAGTGCGTGCTGGACGCGATTGCCGAGCTGGCCCGCGACATCTTCGGGAATGTCGATCGGATTCTGGGTGATGAAATAGACGCCGACGCCCTTCGAACGGATCAGGCGCACGACCTGTTCGATCTTGTCGGTCAGCGCCTTGGGCGCATCGTCGAACAGCAGATGCGCCTCGTCGAAGAAAAAGACGAGGTTGGGTTTTTCGGGGTCGCCGACTTCAGGCAGCGTCTGAAACAATTCGCTCAACAACCACAGCAGGAAGGTGGCGTAGAGCTTGGGGCTTTGCATCAGCTTGTCGGCGGCCAGAATATTGACATGGCCGCGCCCGGACTCGTCGCATTTCAGGAAATCGTGGATGTCGAGCGCCGGTTCGCCGAAGAAATGCGCGCCGCCCTGGGAATCGAGCTGGAGTAACTGGCGCTGGATCGTGCCGACGCTGGCCTTGGTCACATTGCCATATCTGGCAGAAAGCGTGTCGGCATTTTCCGCGCAATAGGAGAGCATCGCCTGCAGGTCGCCCAGGTCGAGCAGCAGCAGCCCTTCCTCATCGGCATATTTGAAGGCGATGGTCAGGACGCCTTCCTGCGTCTCGTTGAGGTTCATCAGCCGCGCGAGCAGCAGCGGTCCCATCTCGCTGACGGTGGTGCGGATCGGGTGGCCCTGTTCGCCATACAGGTCCCAGAAGATCGCGGGATTGTCGGAATAGGTATAATTTTCCAAGCCGATCTCTTTGGCGCGGGCGACCAGCTTGTCGGCATTTTTCGCGGTCGGCGATCCGGCCATCGCCATTCCGGCCAAATCGCCCTTCACGTCGGCCATGAAGACCGGAACGCCATTAGCGGAAAAGCTTTCGGCGATACCCTGCAGCGTCACCGTCTTGCCGGTGCCGGTGGCACCCGCAATCAGGCCGTGGCGGTTGGCGCGCTTGAGGTTAAGATTTTGGGGTTCGCCGGGGCCGGACTTCGGTTCGCTCAGACCGATGAAAATGCCGTCGCCCATGTCCGATTTCCCCACTTTTACAAGATAGCATACCCATTCTCCGTTCGGGCTGAGCTTGTCGAAGCCCTATCCTTCTTGCGTTGGAAGAAGAACGGCCCTTCGACAGGCTCAGGGCGAATGGAGGATGAACTGTCTGGTTCTGTCTTACTTGTCCCGCAGGCGGATGCCGATGAACAGCGCGGGCTGGCCGCGACGCAGAACCTGAAGCAGCACGGCGTTGCGGCCCTGTTGCGCCACTTGCCCGACCGCGCCGGACAGGTCGGCGGCGCTCAGCGTCGGGCGATTGTTCGCCGACAGGATGACGTCGCCGCGACGCAGGCCCTTGGACGCGGCGTCGGTCGACGGATCGACCGCCGTGATGACCACGCCCCTGGTGCCGGCGGGAACCCCGACCTGTTGCGCGATACCGGCGGTCAGCGGGATCACCGCGATGCCCAGATTCTGCTTTTCCGCCGCGCTGTTGCTCTGATCGTCCTGATCGGAGAAGTCATCCTTGGGTTCCGCGCCGAACTGGCTCGCCAACTGGTCCTCCGCCGGGCGTTCGCCGACGATGGCGACCACGGTCGTGCGCTGGCCGTTGCGGATCAACTCGATCGGCACCTTGGCGCCGATCGGCAGGCCTGCGACGATGAAGGACAGCGTATCGTCCGGCGTCACTTCGCGGTTATTGACCTTCACGATCACGTCGCCCGGCTTGATCCCGGCATTGGCCGCACCCTTGCCCGGCTCGACGCCCTGGATGAACTCGCCGCGATTCTTGGCAAGGCCGAGCGAGTCGGCGATATCTTCGGACAGCGGCGTGATCTGCACGCCCAGATAGCCGCGTCTGACCGACTTGCCCGTGCGCAGCGTGTCGATGACCGAAACGGCCTGTTCGGCGGGGATGGCGAAGCCGATGCCGACATTGCCGCCCGAGGGTGAGAGTATCTGGCTGTTGATGCCGATCACGTCGCCCGACATGCTGAACATCGGCCCACCCGAATTGCCCTGGTTGATCGAGGCGTCGGTCTGAATGAAGCGGTCGTAAGTACCAAGCCCGGTGGTGCGATGCACCGCGGAGATGATGCCTGCGGTGACGGTGCCGCCCAGGCCGAAGGGGTTGCCGATCGCGACCACCCAGTCGCCAACGCGCGAGCGCGTGCTGTCGCCGAACTTGACGAAAGGCAGCGGCTTCTTCGCATCGATCTTGAGCACGGCAAGGTCGCTCGCCGGATCGCGTCCGACCAGCTTGGCGGTATATTCCTCGCGGTTGGTGAGCGTCACCGTGATGCTGTCGATCGTCGCGCCTTGTGCGCCAGGGGCGACCACATGATTATTGGTCACGACATAGCCGTCGGCCGAGATGATGAAGCCCGACCCCAGCGATTGCGCCTGCCGCGTCTGGGGCTTGCCGCCCGGCGCGGCCTGTCCCTGACCCTGGCCGAACAGGTCGCCGAACGGCGTGCCCGCGAACGGGTTCTCCTGTTGCTCGACCTTGATGCGCTGGCGGGTGGAGATGTTGACGACGGCGGGTTGCAGCTTTTCAACCATGTCGGCGAAGCTGACCGGCGCACCGCGCGGCGCGGCCGCCTGCAGGCCCTCATTCTGCGCGACCTGCGCGCCCAAGGGCTGGCTTGAGGTGATGGCGACGGCGGTGCCGCCCAGCAACAGGGCCGCGGTAATGGCATAGGCGTAGCGCACTGATGTCTGTCCTCTCATTAAGACGAACGGGAAAGGGAGGCGGTTGGACGGCATCGATCGATGCCCCGCACTCCCTTAACCGGGATTGAATGGTCCTGTGCAAAATGACCGACCAAGGGGCCTTCTGCCGTCATTTGCCGTTGAACTGGCGCAGGAAATCATTGTCACGCGACAATACCAGATTGGTCGATCCCGGCGCTGACGGATCGAAGGTCCGGCGATAGGCCTGCATCGCGCGATAGAAATCGTAGAATTGCGGATCCTTGCCGAAGCTTTCGGCATAAACCCGCGCGGCGTTGGCGTCGGCCTCCGCGCGGATGATCTGCGCCTGTTTCTCGCCCTGCGCGCGGATCGTCAGCGCCTCCTGCTCGCGGGCGGTCTGCATGCGCTGGAACGCGCTGTCGAGCGGCGCGCCACCGGGCAGGTCGGCGCGCTTGATCCGCACGTCGACAATCTCCGCACCATATTGGCGGGCAACGCGGTTCAGGCCAGCCTCGATATTCTGCATCACCTGGCCCCGCTCGGGGCTGAGCAGGGCGGCAAAAGGCCGTTTGCCCAATTCATTGCGCAGCGCGGAACCAAGGATCGGTTTCAGCGCCTCCGACACATTCTCCTCACTGCGCGCCGAGATATACATGCGCAGCGGATCGACGATTCGATAGCGGGCAAAGGCATCGACCTGCAATCGCAACTGGTCGGTCGAAAGCACCTGCTGCCGCTCCATCTCTATCGAAAGCACGCGTTTGTCGATCCACACGATCTGCTCGATGAACGGAATCCGCGCGATCAGCCCCGCGCCGGTCTGGCCGAACGGCTCGTTGGGGCGATAGCGGTTCACGATCCGCACCGGCTCGCCCAGATTGACGATCACCGCCTGGCGCGTCTCCGGAACGATCGAGATAGTGCTGCCCAGCAGGAACAGCGCAAAGATAGCGATCAGCGCGAGCGTGACCGGGTTCCGAACAGCATTGGGCATCAGCGGACTCCCCCCTGCGACGCTTGCGGCGCGGCGGTCACCGTCTGGGTCTCCACCGCCGGGGCCGCCCGCTTGCGGATTTCGGACAGCGGTAGATAGGGCGTGACATTGCCCGTTTCGACCACCGTCTTGTCCACGTCGCGCAACACCTGTTCCATCGTTTCATAATACATGCGGCGGCGCGTCACTTCGGGCGAGAGCTTATATTGTTCGTAGGTCTTGTCGAACGCCGCCGCCTCGCCCTGCGCGCGCGCGGTCTGCTGCTGGGCGTAGGCGCGCGACTGGTTGAGCATGGTCTGCGCGGCCTGCTGTGCGGCGCTGACGCCCTTGAACGCGTCATTGACCGCTTCGGGCGGATCGGCCTGCTTGATCGCGATGCCCTGCACCCGGACGCCGGCCCTGTAGGTATCGAGTATCTCCTGCATCCGCTGCTCGACCTGCTGCTCGATGCCGGAGCGGCCCGCGCCCAGCGCATCGTCCAGGCTGACGCTGGCGATCACCGATCGCATCGCGCTCTCCGCGACTTCGCGGATCGAGCTGTCGGGATTTTCAAGCTGGAACATATAAAGTTCCGGCGCGCGGATGTTCCAGCGCACCGAATAGGCCAGGTCGATGATATTCTGGTCGCCGGTCAGCATCAGATTTTCTTCCGACGCATTCGCCGAGCCGATGTCGATCGTGCGGATCTCCTCGACGTCGATGGTCTGCACCGTTTCGAACGGCGCAGGCAGCGTCAGGCTGACGCCCGGCGTCAGCGTGCGGCTATATTTGCCGAGCATCATCACCACGCCGCGCTCCTGCGGGCCGACGCGATGGAAACAGGTGAGCGCCAGCCACAGGATGGCGACGATGCCGATCGCGATCGGCCAGAGCGCCTTGCCATCGGGGCGCCGGGGCAAGCCGCCAAAGCCGCCGCCGCCGCTTCCGCCACCACCGAAGCTCTCGCGGCCGCGCCGCAGCAGCTCCTCTATCGCGGAAGGGCCGCGCGTAGGGCCTTTGGCGCCACCGGCGGGAGGCTGTGTCCAGGGATTGCGCGGGCCGGGCCTGTCGCCGCCGGACTCGCCGGAACCTTCGGGTCGATCGCCGTCACTGCCCTTGCCGCCGCCCCAGGGACCCTGAACCATTGCCGCGACCAAGCGCGGCATCCACCCGAATTTTCTGCTCATCGACCCTCTATAGGAACGGCGAGGGTCGATAGGAAGCGCGGGGCGCAAAAAACACTGGCGTTGCGGCCGCATAGGATTATGCCGCAGCCATGGTCCAGCCCACACCCCTGCTCGATGCCATCGCCGACAAACTGATGCGCCTTACCCAGGGGCGCACCAGCGCCCCGCGCCTGAAAGAGGGGGTGTTGACGCTGATCCTCGACGTCACCGGCCTCGCGCCTGACACGCGCGCAGCGATGGAAACGGGTATTCGCGCGGCGATCGGCGACCTGCCCGGCATCGGCGAGATCCGCATCGCGATGACTGCGGAGAAGCGGGGGCTGCGCATCATCGCGGTCGGATCGGGCAAGGGCGGCGTCGGCAAGTCCACCGTCTCGGCCAATCTGGCCGTGGCGCTGAAACGGCTCGGCGTGGCGGTCGGGCTGGTCGATGCCGATATTTATGGCCCGTCGCAGCCCCGGTTGATGGGCAATGAGGGCGAGCGGCCCCAGGCGCAGGGCAAGCACATGATCCCGGTGCCCAGCCGCTGGGGCGTGCCGATGCTGTCGATGGGCTATCTGGTGCCGCCGGGCCAGGCGATCGCCTGGCGCGGGCCGATGGCGGGCAATGCGCTGGGCCAGTTGATAGACGCCGCTTGGGGCGATGTCGACACGCTGATCGTCGACCTGCCCCCCGGCACCGGTGACGTGCAATTGTCGATGCTTCAGAAGCACAAGCCCGCCGGCGCGATCATCGTCTCCACGCCGCAGGATCTGGCGCTGATCGACGCGACCCGCGCGGTAAGCCTGTTCGAGACCGGCGGCGTGCCGCTGATCGGCCTTGTCGAGAATATGTCGGGCTATGTCTGCCCCCATTGCGGCGAAGTCTCCGACCCGTTCGGGCAAGGTGGGGCCGAAGCGGCGGCGGGCCAGATGAAGATGCCCTTCCTGGGGCGCATCCCGCTGGCCATCACCATCCGCCTCGCCTCCGACGCAGGCACACCCCCCGCCGCATCCGACGACGCCAGCGCCGCACCGTTCCAGGCGCTCGCGGAAAAGGTGAAGGATTGGCTGGAGACGACGCGCTAAACGCCGTAAATATATCGTCATTCCCGCGCAGGCGGGGACCTATTTCTGATCTCGATGCTTGGGGAGAGATGGTTTTCCGCCTGAGCGGGAATGATGACTATATCAGGAGAACCCATGCCTCTCACCACCGACGAAGACATCGCCGCGCTGATCGCCGAAACCCGCACCGTCGCGCTGGTGGGCGCTTCGGACCGGCCCGACCGGCCCAGCTATGGCGTGATGAAGGTGATGCAGGATCATGGCTGGCGTGTGCTGCCGGTCAATCCGCACATACCGGGTCAGCACATCCATGGCGAGTTCGTGTGGGACCGATTGTCCGACATCGGCGTGCCGATCGACATGGTGGATATCTTCCGCAACAGCGCGGCGGCGGGGCAGGCGGTGGACGATGCCATTGCGGCGGGCGCGAAATCGGTGTGGATGCAACTGGGTGTGGTCAATGACGCGGCGGCGGCGCGGGCCGAGGCGGCGGGGCTGAAGGTCGTGATGGACCGCTGCCCGGCGATCGAGTTTCGCCGCCTGCGCATTGCGCCGCTGACACCGGACCCGTCCGCCTGACCGGCTGGCCGACAATGCGCTTTCCAGCCGCGCCCGCGCTGGCTATCAGCGGCCTATGGGGCGCAGGCCAATAGCAAGAACGCGGAAAAAGCGTGGGGGTATCAGCCGCCGCACGTTGCTGGTCGGCGGCGGCGCGGCGGCGGGCCTGCTGATCGCCTGGGGCGCGTGGCAGCGCCATTATGCGCCTGATCTTGACGCCGCGCCGGGCGAGACGGCGTTCAACGCCTTTCTCAAGATCGACAAGTCGGGACAGGTGGTCGTGCTCGTTCCCCAGCTCGAAATGGGGCAGGGGATCACTACCCTGCTGCCGCAGATATTGGCCGACGAACTGGGGGCGGACTGGCGCACGGTCGCGGTGCAACCCGCGCCGATCAACCCGCTTTACGCCAACAGCCTGCTGGCCGAAGAATGGCTGGGCAGCGACTGGACCACGCTGCTGGGCGCCGCCGGCACCTGGGCGATCGACCAATATGCGATCCGCAACGCGGTGATGCTGACCGGCGGGTCGACATCGGTCCGCATGTTCCACGACGCCTATCGCGACGCGGGCGCGGCGGCGCGGGTGCTGCTGTGCAAGGCGGCTGCGGCGCGCTGGGACATTGCATGGGAAGCCTGTGACATTCAGGATGGTCTTGTCACCGACGGTCAGCGGACCTTGAAGATCGGCGAACTGGCGGCGGAGGCGGCAGGCTTCACGCTGCCGGACATATTGCCGTTGCGTCAGGGGGTGGAGGGGCGGCTGGCCGGGCAGGACCTGCCCCGGCTCGACACGCCGTCCAAACTGGACGGGAGCGTCAATTTCGCTGCCGACATCCGCTTGCCCGACATGGTCTTCGCTTCGATCCGGCAGGGTCCGATCGGCGATGCCCGGCTGAAGAGCATGAAGGCGGATGCGGCTGCAAAGCTGACCGGCTTCCTGAAATATATCAAGGCCGATCATTGGGTTGCGGCGGTCGGCACCAACTGGTGGGCCGCAAACAAGGCGCTCGATCTTGCCGATCCCGTGTTCGTGACCGACGGCCCGCTGCTCGACAGCACGGGGATCGACGCGGCGCTGGAGGCGGCGTTCGGCGGCGACGGCAAACGCTTTTACGTCAAGGGTGAATTGCTGCCGTTGTTCGAGAAGGCGACGATCGTCGCGTCCGAATATGCGGTCGCGCCGGGCTTGCATCTGGCTTCGGAGCCGATGGCGGCGACCGCGCGCGTCACGGCGGCGGGTGCCGAAGTGTGGATGGCGAGCCAGGCCCCGACATTCGCCCGCGCCGCTATCGCCAAGGCGCTTGGCCTTCCCAGCCACGCGGTCGCGCTCTACACGGTGCAGGCGGGCGGGTCGTTCGACAGCCGCTTCGAACTGGACGTGGGCGTCCAGGCGGCGCTGATTGCGAAGGATGTCGGCCGTCCGGTGCAGCTCATGTGGTCGCGCATGGAGGATATCATGCATGACCGGCCGCGCGCGCCGGCGCTGGCGCGCATGGCCGCAAAGCTGGGACGCAGCGGCACGATCGAGGGCTGGCAGGCGAAGGTGGCGGCCCCGGTGGCCCTGACCGAGACCTGGGCGCGGATCGCTCAGGGCGCTTCACCGGCACAGGCCGCGCGGGACGCCGCCGGGCGGCCGCACCGTCATGCGATTTCCGGCATGGTCCCGCCCTATGCGATCGGCGCGTTCGCGGTCGATCATTATCCCGCCGATATCGGCCTGCCGACCGGACGCTGGCGGTCCAATGCCGACCATTATGCCGCCTTCTTCACCGAAAGTTTCATCGACGAACTGGCGCGCAGCGCGCATATCGACCCGTTGTCCTTCCGCATCCAGGCGCTGGGCGGCCAGCCGCGCCTCGCTCATTGTCTTACCACCGCGACCGCGATGGGCGGCTGGCAGGGCGGCCTGACAGGGAGCGGGCAGGGGATTGCCTGCCACAGCATGACCGACAGCCATGCCGCCGTGCTGGTGGAGGCGCGCCTGGACAATGGCAAGCTGCGCATCGGCCGCATTGTCGCGGCGGTGGATTGCGGCGATCAGGTCAATCCCGGAATTGCTCGCCAGCAGATCGAGGGCGGGCTGCTGTTCGGCATCGCTTCGGCCATGGGCGCGTCGGTCCGTTACGAGGGCGGGTTGCCCGCGCGCGCCATCCTCGGCCGGCTCGGCCTGCCCCGGCTGGCCGATATCGGCGAAATCAGCGTGGAACTGATCCAGAGCAACGCACCTGCGGGCGGTATCGGCGAGGTCGCCGTGCCGCCGGTCGCGCCCGCCATCGCCAATGCGCTCTATACCGTGACGGGGCAGCGCTTCCGCAGTCTGCCGCTGCTCGGCAACGGATGACATATATGCAGCGACCCACCAACCATCCGCCCACAGCCACGCCACGCGTCGGCGTCCTGCTGATCAACCTGGGCACGCCCGACGCGCCCGATGCGCCGGCGGTAAGGCGCTATCTGCGCGAGTTCCTGTCCGACCGGCGGGTCGTGGAGATACCGCCGATCGTCTGGCAGCCGATATTGCGCGGCATCATCCTGAACAGCCGCCCGAAAAAGTCGGCCCATGCCTATGCGCAGGTGTGGACCGATGCAGGCAGTCCGCTGGCCTTCAACACGCGCGACACCGCCCGTGCGTTGCAGGTGCAGGCCGGGGACAGCCTGACGGTCGACTGGGCGATGCGGTACGGCAACCCCTCGATCGCCGACCGGCTGGTCGCCATGAAGGCGGCGGGGTGCGAACGCATATTACTCGCGCCACTTTATCCGCAATATAGCGGCGCGACGACGGCCACCGCCAACGACGCCGCCTTTGCCGCGCTGGGCGCGATGCGCTGGCAACCGGCGATCCGCACCTTGCCGCCCTATCATGACGATCCGGCCTATATCGATGCGCTGAAACTGTCGGTCGAACGCCAGCTCGCGACCCTCGATTTCATGCCCGACCAGTTGGTCGCCAGCTTTCACGGGATGCCGCAGCGCACGCTGGAACTGGGCGATCCCTATCATTGCCAGTGCCGCAAGACCGCGCGCCTGCTGGGGGAAGCGCTGGGGCGGGAGGTGATGGTGACGTTCCAGTCGCGCTTTGGCAGAGCGAAATGGCTGGAGCCGGCGACCGACGCAACCCTGGCGGCGCTGCCGGGGCAGGGGGTGCGGCGGATCGCTATCTTGACCCCCGGATTTTCCGCCGATTGCCTCGAAACGCTGGAAGAGATCGCACTGCGGGGCCGCGACGTTTTTTTGGAATCCGGCGGCGAAAATTTTGCCTATTTGCCCTGTCTAAACGCGGGGGCGGAGGCTATTACCCTCTATACGCGGCTGATCGGCCGCGAATTGGCCGGATGGTGGAGCGCCAACGGTTGAATGTCGGCAAGGAGAGGGAAGATGGGCAGAGTTGCGATCGTCACGGGCGGCTCCCGCGGCATAGGCGAAGCGGTAAGCCTTGCCCTCAAGGACATAGGCATCACCGTCGCCGCAAACTATGCCGGCAATGACGCGCGTGCACAGGAATTCACCGCCCGCACCGGCATAGCCGCCTATAAATGGGACGTGGGCGATCATCAGGCATGCCTCGACGGCTGTGCGCAGGTCGCCGCCGAGCTTGGCCCCGTCGATATCGTCGTCAACAATGCCGGCATCACGCGCGATGGCGTGTTGCAGCGGATGAGCTTCGACGACTGGAATGAAGTGATGCGCGTCAATCTGGGCGGTTGCTTCAACATGGCGAAGGCGACATTCGGCGGCATGCGCGAGCGTGGCTGGGGGCGCATCATCAACATCGGATCGATCAATGGCCAGGCCGGGCAATATGGCCAGGTCAATTATGCCGCGGCGAAATCGGGCATTCATGGCTTTACCAAGGCGCTAGCGCAGGAAGGCGCGAAATATGGCGTGACCGTCAATGCGATCGCGCCGGGCTATATCGACACTGACATGGTCGCCGCGGTGCCACCGCAAGTGCTGGAAAAGATCGTCGCCAAGATACCGGTCGGCCGCCTGGGCCAGGCAAGCGAGATTGCGCGCGGCGTCGCGTTTCTGTGCAGCGAGGATGCCGGCTTCGTCACCGGATCGACCCTGTCGCTCAACGGCGGGCAGCACATGTATTGATGGATGGCGTGATGGGGGAAAGGCCCGGCGATCATGTGCCTCCCGATCCGCGCGCGCGGGGGGACCTGTTCGCCGGACCGCTCAAGCGCAGCGTGACGATCGCCGGACACCCGACCTCCATCACCCTGGAACCCCTGTTCTGGGATGCGTTGCAGGACGCCGCGCACAAGCTGAACCTCCCCCTTAATGCCCTGATCGCCCGGATCGACGCCGCCCGGATCGCCGTGGCCGATCCCCCCAATCTGGCTAGTGCGATACGATTATGGTTGTTCGCACGGCGCGTTAGTGAAAATAACTCTCAATAGCGTTGACATTGCGAATAGCTCGCAATAACACTTGCCTCCCATATTCAGGGGGGAATAATGCTACCTATCCAGAACACTCATGCGCGTCCGGCCTTCCTGGCGCTCTCCTGCGTCGGCGCATGTTTCACCGGCCATGCCTTTGCCGCCGATGCGGTGGCCGATCCGGCTATCGACCAGAGCGACGACCGCATATTGGTGAACGGCCAGATACCGCTCGATCCCAGTCCGAAGGCGACCGCGCCGCTCATCAACACGCCGCGCTCGGTCGTGGTGGTCGACAAGCAGGTCATAAAAGAAACCGGGTCGGCGACCCTGGTCGAGGCGCTGCGCACTGTCCCAGGCATCACCTTCGGCGCGGCCGAGGGCGGCAACCCGATCGGCGACCGGCCCTTCATCCGCGGCTTCGACAGCCAGGGCAGCACCTATGTCGATGGCGTGCGGGACATTGGCGCGCAGAGCCGTGAAGTCTTCGCGGTCGAGCAGATTCAGATCGTGCGCGGATCGGACTCGACGCTGGGCGGGCGCGGCAGTGCAGGCGGCACACTCAACATCGTGTCGAAACTGCCCCAGCGTGAGGATTTTGTGTCCGGCTCGCTCAGCGCCGGCACCGCCGACTATAAGCGTATCACCGGCGACGTGAATTATGTGCTGGGCAGCAATGTCGCGGTGCGCGTAACCGGCATGTGGCACGATCAGGACGTCGCGGGCCGCGACGCCATCTGGCAAAAGCGCTGGGGCGTTTCGCCCTCGGTCAAGATCGGCATCGACGGGCCGACCAGCCTGACCCTGTCCTATTATCATCTCGATACCGAGGAATTGCCTGACAGCGGCATCCCCTATTTCTACACGATCGGCAACGCACCCCTCGGCACCACCTATTCCGAACCGCTGATCGGCACCGGCACGACCAATGGCGGCACCACCGGCACGGTCAGGCGCAGCACCTTTTACGGCCTGGTCGATCGCGATTTCCGCAAGACCAAGACCGATCAGTTGACGATGCGGTTCGACCATGATTTCGGCAACGGCATCAAAATCCGCAATACGGCGCGCTTCAACCATAATTGGCAGGGCTATATCTATACCCAGCCCGACGACCAGCAGGGCAATGTGTTCGGCAACAGCGCCACGCCCGTGGCCGGTAACGCCACGGCGCAGGGCGGATATGTCTGGCGTCGCGCCAATACCCGTGTCGGCTATACCGACAGCCTGACCGACCAGACCGACCTGTATGGCAAGTTCAACACCGGCAGCGCCATCGAGCACAGCTTTTCGGTCGGCACCGAATATTCGAAGGAAAAGGCGGAACGCGGCACCTATGTCTTGACGACGCGCAATTTCACGCCGGGGACCACGACCGCGGCGGCGGCTTGCAACACTGTCCAGGTCGCGACCTATAACTGCACCAGCCTGTTCAGCCCCAATCCGAACGATCCCTGGGTCAATTATGTCGATGGCACTTATACCGCGACGGCACCTGTCACGAAGATCGATCGCAGCCTGAATACGATCAACGATGCGACGACCAAGGCGATCTACGCCTTCGACTCGATCTCGATCGGTAAATCGCTGATCGTCAATCTGGGCGCCCGGTTCGATAATTATAAGACGAAGGTGACTTTGCCGCTGCTGGCCGGTGCCCGACCGGTGGTGAAGCGCAACGACACGATATTCAACTGGCAGGCTGGTTTGATCTTCAAGCCGACCGCGAACACCAGCCTTTATGCGTCCTATGCTACTTCGGCCACGCCGCCCAACAGCCTGATCGGCGAAGGGTCGGAGGGTAACAGCCTCGGCACCGTGTCGGCGACCAATTCGCAGGCGCTCGTCCAGGCGGCTGCCGAAGCGCTGAAGGTGGAAAAGACCAGATCCTACGAAGTGGGCGCAAAGGCCGACCTGTTCGACAACCGCCTGTCGCTGACCGCTGCGGTCTTCCAGACCGAGACGCAGAACGCCCGCGTTACCGGCGACAACAACAGCGTGCAGTTTATCGGCCAGCGCAGGACCAAGGGTATCGAACTGGGCTTCAACGGCACCATCCTTCCCGGCTGGACCCTATTTGGCGGCTATAGCTATCTGGACGCGAAGATCGTCGACGGCGGCTTTACCGCGCTGACTGCGGCGGCAGTCGGGGCGCAGGCGGCCAAGATCGTGCTGGTTCCGTCGGTCAATACCGGCAAACCGTTCCCCCAGACCGCGAAGAACAGCTTCACGCTGTGGACCAATGTCGAGCCGGTCAAGGGCTTCACGCTGGGCGGGGGTGCCTTTTACACCAGCCGCGTGTTCGGCGGTTATTCGGATAATCGCACGGCGACCCAGAATGCCGCGGGCGTGGTGACGGTCAATCCGGCCACCAAGCTGCTGATCCGTTCGATCTCCAGCTATTGGCGCTTCGACGCCCGAGCGGGTTATAAATTCAACGATCGGCTGGACCTGTCGGTCAATGTCAACAATCTGACCAACAAGGTCTATTTCAACCAGGCCTATACAGCGCATTATGCCAGCATCGCGCCTAGCCGTTCGGCGCTGGCGACGCTTAACTTCAAATATTGAAGGGGTGAAGGTCCGTATTTCGATGCAAGGGGTTCCCCGTCCTGCGCCGGGGAACCCCTTGCGCTTGCGTCGCGCGCGCGGCAGGACCGGTCCATGACCGACATTGATACTCTCAACGCGATGAGCCAGGAGGAATTGGCTTCCCGCCTGTCCGGCGGGCGCGAAGAGCGTGTCGCGCTTATCCGTGCAGCCGCCGAAGCCGGTGTTGCGGAGGCGCAGGCGGTGCTGGGGCAGATGCTGCTCGATGGCCGCGATCTGGCCTCCGATC
>CAXUEQ010000016.1:0-3564 GCA_964250175.1 uncultured Sphingobium sp.
ATGCACGCCGATCCGCTGTCGGCCTATGCCTAACGCTGGTTTGGCGCGGTCGCGCCGCAGGACATGATCGACCGGGGGTTCGACTGGTATTGGCGGCATCTGCGCCGGCTCGACAGGCGCTTCGACATGATCGTGAGCGCGAGCGAGAGCCTTTCGGGCCGGCTGCGCGCAGGGGGCCTGAACCGGGTCGTCACCTTGCCTATGGGGGTCACGCCGGGACTATTCTCGCCGGCCCGCCGTGACGAACATCTGCGCGCGCGCCTGCTGGCGCGTTGCGGGCTGGGTCCCGACGCGACGTTGCTGCTCGGCGTTGGGCGGCATGCGCCGGAAAAGCGCTGGCCGATGGTCATCAAGGCGGTGACGGCCGCGGGCTATAATCAGCCGGTCGGTCTGGTGCTGATCGGCGACGGTCGCGACCGGGCGAGGGTGCAGCGCGCCGCGGCGCATAATCCGCATATTCATCTGTCCGAACCTATCGGTGATCGTGTCCAGCTTGCGACGATATTGGCGAGTGGGGATGCGCTGGCCCATGGCTGCGAGGCCGAGACATTCTGCATGGTCGCCGCCGAGGCCCGCGCGAGCGGGCTGCCGCTGATCGTGCCCGACCGGGGCGGCGCGTTCGACCAGCTTTCGCCGGGGGAGGGTCTGCATTATCGCGCCGCCGACGCCGAAAGTCTGAGCCGCGCGATCCTTGGCTTCCACGCCGAAGGGCGGGCCATGATGCGTAAGCGCGCCACGCTGTCGGCCGGATCGGTGATGACGATGGACGCGCATTTCGCGGCATTGTTCGATGCCTACGCCGCCAATCCGGCGATGATGCGCGATGCTGCGTAAAGACATCCCGACTCTGATCCTACCGGACCGCGCCACGCCCTCGCGCGGCCCGCATCTTCACCTGGTGCCCGACGCCGTCCCGCCGGCGAGGCCGGACGTGATACAGGGCGATGGCAGAAATGCGTGCGGACTGACATTCAGCCATAGCTGCCCGGAATGGCCGATCATCGTCCGCATAGTCCTCTGGGCGCTGCGAAACCCGGCCGTTTAGGGCCGCTCGGCGATCAGCATCCGCACCAGCGGCTGCATGACCGCATCGAATTTTGCCAGCATCACATGCTCGTCGGCGGTCTCGAAATGGGTGATCAGCCCATGGTCGGTCCAGCGGTGCAGCGCATAGGCGGGCGGATCGGCGATGATCATCGGCCGGTTGTCGGGGGCTTCGGGATCGATCGGGTTCATGTCGAGCGCGACCTGCGGCGCGGTCGAGGAACAGATGGCGACGGTGGTGCCGTTCCAGGGCGCGGTGATCGTGCGGTGAAGGTGGCCGCAGACCAGCGCCTCGATATTCGGGCGGCCCCGTATCGTGTCGGCGAAGCGCGCGACCCAGGCTTCGTTCGGGTCGGTGTTCATCCAGTCGATGCCGACCTCGACCGGTGGATGGTGCATGACGATCAGCGTCGGCGTGTCCGCGTCCTCGTCCAGCCGCGCGGTGAGCCAGGCCGCGCGCACGTCGCAGAACGCGCCGCCATGGCGGCCGGGATCGAGCGTGTCGAGGACGAGCAAACGCCTGGCCCCACCCCCGCTAGCGCCCCCGCTCGCCAGCTTCACCTCATATTGGACGAAGCCGTCGGCGGTCGGAACATGAGGGAAATGCAGCGCGAAATTCGCTCTGTCGTCATGATTGCCCATGCAGAGCCAGACCGGGAAGGGGCAGGCGCTCAGCGCATTGGCGAGCCGCTTGTAGCTGTCGGCGTCGCCGCGGTCGGTCAGGTCCCCGGTCGCCAGCAGCAGGTCGGGCCGGTTCGGGCCGTCCGTCAGCGCGCGGATGACCTGATCCAGCCGCTTGCGGTTGAACTCCGCCGGATTGTCGGGGTCGAACCCCAGATGAATGTCCGTGATCTGTGCGATCAGCATCGGACGTTGCTCCCCCTTCAAGTCCCGCGTCGTCCCCCACTCGGTAGCACGGCTTCATGATGTTTGGCGATATCGGCAGGCGTCCAGGGCGCGCCGTCGCCGATATGGTAGCTGTGACACATGGCGCAGCCCGAGGGGACGTCCGCCTTCGACTGTTCGCCGCCATGGCAGGTGCGGCAGGTGGCAATGCCGGGCAGCAACAGGTCGGTCGCCTTTCCGGATTTGCCCGCCGCGTGGCAGCTTTCGCATGTCTGGGTGCGGTGGGCGGCATGGTCGAACCAGCCTTTCTGCATGTAGCGCATCGGCTGCGTCACCGGCGTCACCGTCCAGCCGCGATTGCCGTTCGCGCCGGGGGGCGTGACAGTGTGGCAGTCATAGCAGGCCCCGCCCTTCGAAAAGACGGCGCGGATCGCGGCATCGGCCTGTGCGGGGCGGGCGGCGGCGGCGCCGAAATAGGCGTGATAGACTTGCCCCTGTGCATAATCGCCGGGTCGGCGGCGGGCCATGCCGCCCAGCGCGATCGGCTGTGCGGGACCGGTCGAGCGATAATAAGCGCGCAGGTCGGCGACGACCTGATCGGGTTGACCATGGCGCAGCGTGCGCAGCGTGCCGCCGATATTCTCGAACGCCAGACTGTGGCACATCTGGCAGTTGGCCTCCATCGTCACGGGCAGGAAGCGGACGCCGTCTGCGGTCGGCTTGTGGCAATCCTTGCAGGCGAGCGCGTCGCCGAAACCATATTGCGCCTTCATCGTGCGCGCCATGCGGGCGACGCCGCCGGTCATCGACAGATGGACGTTATGCGGGAATTTCAGGCCGCCGTCATTCCTGGGATGCGCGTCGAGCGACAGGCGCTGGAAGGTCGGATGGATATTGGGATAGCCGCCGGGCGCGGTCATGACATTGGCGGTGAATTGCGGATGCGCGGTGCCGAAGTCGCCCGCATTGGCGAGCTTGCTGTCCTTCAGCCGGTCCTTCAACGTCCCGTGGCAATCGGTGCAGAAGGCCTGCGGCGTCGCCTGCATCGGTCCGGCGCCCTCATGCTCGCGGTGGCAATCGACGCAGGCGCCCTCGGGCGGCTTGCCAAAGGCCGAAGCGACGCCGGCGAGGATCTTGCCGCCGATGCCATGCTCCGCGCGCGCCATGGCGATGCGGGCGGCCGGCGCATGATCGTGCACGTCCTTGTGACAGGTCTGGCAGGCGGAATCGCGGACAGAGACGAAGGCTTTCTGATGGCAACTCTCGCATTTGCCTTCCAGCGCGTGATGCGCCTTGCTCAGGGGACCGGACGACCATGCGCCGTCACCCCTGACGCTGTATATATTGCGCGTGTCGCCGGTGGGGCGGGTGGCGTAGCTGATGATCGGGATGGCGAGGAAGCCGATCAGGATGGCGAGCGCCATGCCCCATGCGGTGATGCGCTTGCCGGGCAGCAGGCCGCGCAGCGAAAAGACCTTCGCCTCTTCCTTTTCCTCCGACGCTTCGGACACAGCGTCGACGCGGCGGACCGACAGGACGGTCACGCCATCCTCGTCGCGCGAGACGGTGATGCGATGGCCGCCGAAACGCAGTTCCGCGCCGGCCGACACGAGCAGGGAGTCAGGATCGACCGCCGCGCCATAAACCGTGAAGGACGAGCCGGTCACGCCCGAC
>CAXUEQ010000016.1:3574-4033 GCA_964250175.1 uncultured Sphingobium sp.
GCCGAAGCCCAGCGTGCCGGTGGCGCGGACGCGGACATGGCGATCGTCGAACTGCTCGATCCGGGCATGGTCGGGCGTCAGCGCCAGATCGGGCAAATGAATGTCGTTTTCGGCGGCACGGCCGATCGACAATTGCGGTTTGGCGACGGTCGCGCTGCGCACGATTTCCCGCCCGTCGGCGGTAAAACTGATCTGACGAATGCGGAAGGTCATGCGTTCACCAGTAGAAGAAGACGCTGACGATATGCGCGGTGAGCGCGGCGAGCAGGGCGAAAGTCGCCGGGACATGGACGTAGAGCCATATCTCCAGCAGCGCCTTCAACCGCAGATGACGGCGCAGGCGCGACAGCATCGCCTGCTTGCGTTCGAGCAGCGCATCGACCTTTTCCAGCGGGTCGCCGCCGGTATCGGGCCGGTCGCCGGTCCAGTGGCGCAGCGCCGACTGCGCGCGGGCGGTGG
>CAXUEQ010000016.1:4043-39410 GCA_964250175.1 uncultured Sphingobium sp.
TCCGACCTCACCTTCGATCATGTCGTGCCTGTGGCGCATGGCGGCCGGAAAGACGCGCCCAAAGCCCGCCGCCGAAAGGATTTTGTTCAAGCGACAGGCGCACCCATTCGGCGCGGTCGTGCGGCAATGGCTGGGCCGCATCGTGCAACTGGCGATCGATCGCGCGCAGCGCGTCGAGCATCTGCACCTGTGTCATTTCCGCGCGGTTGTTGCTGAGCGCGGCGGGAAGCATGGCATAGACGGCGACGCCGAACATGCCCGACAGGATGACGAGCATCATCAGCACATAGGCAAGGGTGTGGACGTTCCAGCCAAGCTGGAAACCGGTATGCAGCGTGCCGATGACGATTAGGCTGAGGCCGAGATAGACATGCGCCGAGGTCCAGGCCTTCAGTGACCAGCGCCCGCTGGTCATCGCCCGCTTGCGCATGCCCAGCGCCGTCAGCCAGAGAATCAGCAGGACGCCGATCGTGCCGAGGATATAGCCATACCAGCTTCCGCCATTATGATGCGGTCTGACGTCGATCAGCAGATAGCTGGCGATGACGACCAGACAGAGTGTGGTCGCGATTTTCGCCCAGCGGAAGCCGGCATGACGCAGAAAGCCGTCATGCAGCACTTCGCCCTTGGCGCGGCGCGCGCGGGGGATCGCGCGATCGGACGGGGTGGTGGCCATTAGCTCGCTTCCCGATCGAGGCGGGATACGGTCAGAAAATCTTCAGGCGCGACGCGGATCGCCGCGCCGGTGGGGCAGGCGCGGACGCAGGCGGGGCCGCCGTCTATCCCTGAGCACATATCGCACTTGATCGCCTTCTTGGGCTTTTCGACGCCGGGTTCGGCATTTTTGTAGCGCCATGTCTTCGACGGCTCGCCGGGACCCGGCCCGGACCCGAAGGCGAACCAGCTTAGCAGCGAAGGCTTTTTCGGCGGCACGCTGTCCATGCGGATGACGCCATAGGGGCAATTGCGCTGGCAATTGCCGCAGCCGATGCAGCTATCGTCGATGAACACCTCGCCGTCCGGGCCGCGATGGATGGCGTTGGGCGGGCAGTCGGCCATGCAATGCGGATGCTCGCAATGGCGGCAACTGGTGGGGACATGCAGATGGGCGTAGGTGCGGCCTGCCTCACGATCGAGCCGGGACAGCCCTTCATGGCTGTCCGCGCAGGCCTTTTCGCAATTGTCGCAGCCGACGCACAGATTCTCGTCGATCAGCAGCACGTCGGTCGCTTCGCCGATACCGTTGTCGACCAGGAATTTGGCGGTTTCCGAATACATGTCCACGACGGTCGAGAAGCTGTCCTTGCGGCTTTCGACGAAGGCGTTGATGTCCTGCCGCGCGGCCATATCCTTGCGCGCGCGCTCCAGCAAAGCGGGCTTTGCGGCCATCAGCCTGGCGAAGGCATCGCCCTTCAGCCGGATGACTTCGGACTTGACGGTCGCCTTGACGGTGGCGGTGCGCGGCCCACCGCCGATCAACGCCATTTCGCCGACATAGCTGCCGGCGGGAAGATAGGAGAGAAAGACCTGTTTCCCGCCCACCAGCTTTTCCACGATCATCGATCCGACGCGGATGACATAGATGTCGTCCCCCCGTTCGCCTTCGCTGATGATCTTCTCGCCGGCCTTCACGGTCAGGATTTCGGCGGTGTCGAGCACTTCGACCAGATCGACGGAGGTCAGGCCGGCACCGAACATCTGAAGCAACTGGCGCTCGGTCGAGATGCGGGTGATCGCGCGCTTGGCCGGCGGGTTGGAGGACATGAGCTTGAGCGCGGCGGTGCGCGACACCTCCACCATGATCGAATCGGCGCCCGCGCGCACGGTCGCGCCACGGCGGCGGCCGGAGATCAGGCCAACCTCGCCGAAGATCGATCCCTGTGCGATCGGGACGCTGATCGCGGGGGCTTCGCTGCGGATTTCGACCAGCGCCTCGCCGCTGGCGACGCCGAACAGCGAGGAGCCGGGATCGGCCTTCTCGAAGATCAGCTCGCCCTTGCGATAGGCGCGCACTTCGCTGTCGAGCATGAATTCGCGCATCTGGAGCGGCGAGAGGCCTTCGAGGATCGAGACGTTGGTGCGGAGAAATTCGAGCCAGGCGTCGACGCTCTTCTTTTCCGGCAGCATGGCGAATTTCGCGGCCAGGATCGGTTCGTCGGCAGGCTTGAGCGTCGTGTTGCCGTTAATGAACTCGACGACGTCATGCCCCTGGTTCATGCAATGCTTGATCAGCGGATAGCCGGCGAGCGCGCCGATCACGAAAATGCCCGGCGCGGTCGTCTCGAACACCGGCGAGAGCTTGGGAAAGGCGAGCCGGTCGCCGCTGGTGAACTCGATACCGCAGGATTCGACGAAAGCGCGGGGCGGGGCCGATCCCATGCGCGCGATGATGCGATCGCACCGGACCTTCACCTCGCCGTCGCGGCTGTCGAGCGTGATGAAGCCCGCCTCCACCTTTGATGTCGTGCTTTCGACCATGATCGTGACCCGGCCCGCCGCGCTCGCCGCCATCAGCGCCTGAACGTTCGCGCCCTTGGCGGTCGAAAATTCGGCCGAACGGTTGACCAGCGTGACGACATTGCCCTGGGCTTCGTCCGCCGCCAGGCCGAGCGCGTTTTCGATGCCGGCATCGCCGCCGCCGATGACGAAGATATGCTCGTCATTATATTCGGCCGGATCGTCGAGCTGATACTGGACATGGGGCAGGTCGCCGCCCGGCACGCGCATCAGGTTGGGATTGCCCTGGGTGCCGATCGCCATGATGACCGAGTCGGCGGTGATGGCCCGGCCATCGGTCAGGGTGAGTTTGTAGGGCGGGGCGTGCCTTTGTAATTCCCTCGTCTCGGTCGTGCCGTCGCGCTTGCGCTCGACCATCTTCTGTACGCTGCCGGGAATCGGGTCGCCGGTGCCTTCGATCGCCTTCACCTCGCTGTTATAGGCGACGTTGACGCCCTGCGCCGCGGCCTGTTCGTTCCAGGTGCCCAGGATCTTCTCGCGCTTTCCCGCGTCGAAATCGAAGTCGGACCGCAGCACGAGCTGGCTGGGCGTCGCCATGACATGCTTGCCCTTTTGATATTTGTAGATGGTGTCGGACAGATGGTCCGTCTTTTCCAGCAGGACATGCGACAGCCCTAGCTGCGCGGCACGCGCGGCAGCGCTAAGGCCCGCAGGCCCGGAACCGACGATCGCGACACGCACGCGGTCAGTCACAGAAAATACCCCCAGATAGAGCGACGCCCCGGACCTTGGCCCCAGCCGGTGTGCGTCAGACGGGTGCGAACCGTTACGCCACTCTATCATTTTGAACGGGCGGCGCTAGACATGTATTGCGTTTGGACAGCTTTGTTGGAGGGGCGGCGATTTGACGGCGAAATGGGGCATGGGCCGCGTCTTATTGATGGTGGCGATCGTGATCGCGTGCGTGTCCATCGGCTATGCCGTCCTGCGGGACCGGGGCGCGAAGGCTCCGGCGGCGGCTGTGTCCGCGCCGATGCCGGGGGCGGCCGGCGCGGCCGATCCGGAGTCGGTCATTCGCGGATTGCAGGATCGGGTCGGGTCCAATCCCAACGATGCCGAAGGCTGGCAGTTGCTGGGCTGGACCTATTTCGAAAGCGGCCGCCACGCCGACGCGGCGCGGGCCTATCGCCGGGCGACGAAGCTCGCGCCGGGCAATGCGACCTTCTGGTCCTCGCTGGGCGAAGCGGTGGCGATGGCGAGCGACCATGACCCGATGCCCAGGGAAGCGTCGGACGCCTTCGACAAGGCGATCGCGATCGATCCGAAAGATCCCCGCGCGCGCTATTTCCTGGCGGTGCGCAGGGACCTGCGCGGCGATCATCAGGGCGCGATCGGCGACTGGCTGGCGCTGCTGAAGGACACCCCGCCCGGCGCGCCCTGGGAAAGCGACCTGCGCCGCACGATCCAACAGGTCGGGAAGATCAACAGGATCGACGTCGCCGCCAAACTCGCCGCCGTCAAGCCCACCGCGCCCCACCCCGCGATAGGTGGCGTAAACGTCGGTTTTGGCGGAACATCGGTGGCGACAGCCGCAATTCCCGGACCGACACGCGAACAGATGCAGGCGGCCGCCGGATTGCCGAAGGGAACGCAGGACCAGATGGTCGATGGCATGATTTCCAGCCTGGAGGCCAAGCTGAAAGCCGATCCGGCCAATGTCGACGGCTGGATCATGCTGATGCGCAGCCGCATCACGCTGGGCGAAACTGCCAAGGCGGCGGCGGTCTACAAGGCGGCGGTATCAGCCAACCCGAAGCAGGCGGCGCGGATCAGGGACGAAGCGCGGGTTTTGAACGTGCCGGGTATCTAGGCCTGAAAATCCCGTCGGAGTGGTTATGAACTGGTTGCTATATGTCAGTGTCAGAAAGGCGTTTTCCTCCAGGGGACGCGTGGATATCGATGACATTATTTCGGTCTCCCGATCGCGGAATGCCGACCTGGATGTGACCGGCGCGCTCGTCGCGACGCCGACACATTATGCACAGATGCTCGAAGGCCCCGAGTCCGCGCTCGTCACGCTGATGGCCAGCATCGATTGCGACGAGCGCCATTCGCATGTGAATCTATTATATTTCGCCCCCCAGCCGCATCGTGAGCTGGCGCGCTGGTCGCTGGCCTATAGTGGTGAGTCGACCTATGTCTCCGACATGATCGCCGCAGCGATACATGCCCCGCATGTCGAATTGCGGGCCTATGCCGAACAGATACGGGCGCTTATGCTGCTGCTCGCCTAGAATTTGTGGTGCCGGATGCAGGATTTAGCTTATTCCGGCATAAATTACTGAAAAATATAGATATTATTTGACGATCTGTCTATCTCTGTATTAGCTTAATGTAACAGTTTGTGCAAGGAGCATTCGCATAAACCATGTCATTGAGGTGTCTTGCTTCTCATGACACTAATAACATTGTCAGTTATCGGCTGACGGATAAGCTATGATCGCTGGCGGTGAATTAATTATCCACTTGCGGTTCCCTTTAAGTGTAGCATAGGGTATCGAATAATAGATATTAATGTGATGAGATAAGGGGAGGGCTGGATTGGAGAAATTCGTTGTCCAGTATTGTCTCGTGTCGATGAAATCATAGATGGGTAACAAGAAGAGCTATAAAGTTAATTGAGTGAGTTGCGAATGGGCTAGCAATAATACTAGTCGCCCTTTATGGTATTGGACCCTATATCCCTATATAGTTGGTTCATCGGTTGCATATTGTTGGTCGCACTTACGAGGGTATCGTATCGTAATCGATCTTCCCAAAGCGATCGCTTTCCTTACTCAACGTGCTCCAATCAAAGTCATATAGCTCTTCATCGGCCCAGTCGTCAGGATAGCGTATCCTGAACAAATGACCTGTTGCAGGCTTCATGGGATGGTATTCTGCTCCCGTGCTCAAGCTGAGCAAAGTGGGCCCCGCATCGAACGTCTCGCTCCCAAATTGGGAAGTAATAAGCACTAGCAACCCAGCTACCGCCGTAACGAGATTTTCGAGGCACGCTTTCTTGAAATTTTCCTGCCGGTCATGTTTGCTAGCATTGTAGGCTTGATACCAGGGCAAGCCCATATAGGCCGCAGTACCGCGAACAGGCCCCCATTGCTCGAAGGGCTTAAACATACCAGAGTCTCCGCGCCATATAGGAAGCATAACCTCATACGATGATAGATGGTGGGTAACATCCACCCTGCGATAATGTGCCATCTTCCAATCTCGGCTACTTACCGAGTTAAAAGAGTTCTCGGCCAATATAGCCTTAAAGTTTGCCTCCACCTCTATGCAGGTTCGCATTAGAAGGGCGTGAATACGATACGAATAAGCGGCTCCGCCTTCATCGCTTGGCTCGACGTACTCAAATATATTCTTGAGGTCATCCTGTATAAGGGTAAATGCCCTTACATAATGTTCAGGGTTTCTAGCGTACCTTCTATCATTGATATACGCCCATCCGCTGTACCCGGAGTTATGACCCGGCTTTATGCCCCGGTAGTTCCGATGATATGGCTTGGCTACTGTCATCAATTTTCCTCAAGTATGATGTTGCCACGAACTACTTAAGCCCATGCCAACACGCCTTGTATATTAGGGGCCGTTAGTTAGCCTTATACAGACGCAAGGCCAAATATCTGAAGGCTAACTGTGCCTTTTGCACACCAGCCGCTCCATATAGCTAATGGGCCGAAAGTGACCCAGCGATAGTGAGCGAGGTCTGCCTCCCGCCTTGGCGGGTCTCAAAGCGGGGATGATTGCCGCTCTTTGAACGGGTTGCCGGTGTCGAGCAAGATCGAGGATTTGACGATCGCCAATCAAAGGCATTGAAAAATAAGGACAATCTACAAGATTCTGTCTGTCACTGTGTTAATCAAATGTAATAGCGAATGCAACTACTCAAAACTCGCCGTCATTGCTCAACTCTGTATCCTCGTCGGTCGCTATTATGGTTCGAGGCGCGAGGGCAGGTCGGCGGCTCGTTGAAAACAAGCTAGACACTGGCTTCTTAAGTGCACTCAGCAGCGGTAATGGTTGAGGAGCTTTGGCCCGTTCTTCAATTTCAAGCTCTTTTCGGAAATAATGTATGATCGATGTTTGTAATGATTGCAGGTATTTATGTACATCAGCCAAATAATTATTAAATAAAATAAGCTCTTCAGGTTTTATAAAATGAAGTGAGAACTTCATTTTTCCTTTCGCTGTTTTGCTATAAACTTTGGCAAAAGGTCCTACCGTAATGGCTTCACTTAAAGGCGGGTCTTTCGCTATCATTTCTGGGCTTAAATCTACGCCGTACCTAGTGACCCCGCTAATGTGATGGACGTAATAGTTCCTATACACTCGGCAGATTTCAATGATTTGCGCTGCATGTGCCAGACCTGCGGCTAACGCAGACTCGTCTTCGGGAAACTCGTTCACATAACAATTTAGCGCTTGAGTGATCCCAACCGAACCAAGTTCAGATACCAATGCTTCGACCGTGTGAGATTGCTCCCATGCGCCCTTTGACGCAAGTGTCTTGAGTATCTCGCGGCATGTGAGTTCACACGCATTCCAGACCATGATGATGAGACCTATGCTCATCGGAATGTCTCTTTCGTCGCCGATCATTATAAAGTGGGAGTCTTCGCTCATCTACATGCCAATCAAGCGAAAGTGTCTTGTCGGGCTACCCATTGGGTGTGTTCGCGTGAGAAAGCTAGCTCCGCCTCATTGACGAGGCCGGACCATTCGTTTTCGCTTGCGTCCGTCGCTAATCTGCTTTCGATGATGCCAATCTCATGGGCAGTCAAACTGTAGGCTGACGCCAATTTATAGCTCCACGCATGGCTCAGAAACAGAGTGCGTGTCTTTAATTCAGGCATTTCTTCCCCCGGTTGTTGGTCGCAAGCTTGCTCTATTACGGCGGCCTATGTCAATTCGTACGCTTGCATACTCAGCCTGCGTGACCCCTTATATGCCCAACGGCCTGAAAATGGCGTGGTTACGCGAAGGGGCAACTCCGACAATGAGTGCGCCGGTTTCCCCCCATGGGAGTAGGGCAGCCGCATAGCCGTAGTAGTTATGGATCAAATGTTATAAGCTACGAACTAGGATCATAAGGTATTTGACAGAAGGCAATGAGCCGCTTTATGAGCCAGTGACATTGCCAACATAACTTGTGAGCCAACCATGACGCACCGCATAGCCTACTATCGTGTATCCACCGGGGATCAGAGCATAGCAGCCCAACAGTTAGCCATGGGCGGGGGCTTCGACCAAGAGTTTAGCGACGAGGGGGTTAGCGGCGCTACGTTGGCTGTTGAGCGTCCCGGCTTCGCCGCGCTGCTGGGTGCTATCCGTAAGGGTGATACGCTGAATGTCTATGCCGTGGACCGGCTAGGCCGCGATGCCCTTGATGTTCAATCTACTGTCCGCCGCTTGATCGACGCGGGCGTAATCGTCCATGTCCATGGCCTAGGACCGATAGGGAAGGGCGTTGGGGAAATCATCCTAGCTGTTCTGGCTCAGGTGGCAGACATGGAGCGCAACCGGATCAAGGAACGTTGCGACACTGGCCGGGAGGCCGCTAGGGCAGCGTTGGCTGCCACAGGGAAGACGCACAAGGGCAAGCATGGGCTGGGTCGCGTCCCGGTGACTCTGAGGAAGGAAAACCCTGCCGTGGGCATCGTGGAATGGCGGGAGAAGAACGGAGCTAGCATCCAAAAAACTGCTGACCACTTTGGCATTGGGACGGCTACCGTTAAGCGGTACTGTGCGGAAGCTATATCCGAAGCCGCCGCGCGGAAAATTGGTGTCAACGACCTGCAAAAGTTCTTGGACAAAGATGGCCGTGATACGGCCTCTGTTATGGCTCAACACAACTTCGAGCGTGAACGAGCGCTGCGGGCAGTCGAAGGTGGATCATAAGTCCAAAATTACAGTGATCCATCCCCCATATTATCCTTCGTTATCAATGTATTGAAACGGTACCGTCAACGAAGAAGAAACATTTCGCTTCATGGTGCACTAGCTCCTCTGTTGGTTCAATCGGCCCGGTAAGGCTGGTGGGGCCGTATAGGGCGCGTAGTCCTTGGCGCTTGCCACTAACCAAGTGTGGACCGCATTGGATCAACCTAAGGAGGGGAAGGGTAAGATTGGTAAATGCAAGGTCCATCTTGGTTCTGTCTAAGAAATAACAATGAATATATCGTATATTGATAATAGATAACTACGAAAACATCGGCTAATTTAACACAGGTTCAAGATATTCGCGTTTGGCAATTGATTGACGGTTTACACGGATAAGCAATGACAGCATCGGTGCGCCCTCTTTACTCAACAGGGGCTAATCATGTTTTGCAACAAATCTGCGTTTATTACTGTCATCAATGACTATCTGCGATTGACTGGCGTATGCCATATTACGCTTGGGCAGAAAGTTGCCAACGATGCCGGACTAGTCGCTGACATTCGCGGCGGTGCGGAAGTGTCGGACACTGCGGCCAACGCTATACTTGACCACGTTCTTGCGCACCTTGGATTGCTTACCGATATTCCGGTCGTCATCTTGCCTATACCTGTCACGGCGTTAGCAGCATGAGTGCCCCGTTCTTTTCAGTCGCTAGCGTGGCCAAGCGCTGGGATACCAGCACAACCCTTGTCTACAGCCTGCTCCTAAGCGGTGTTTTGCCGGGTTTCAAACTTGGCGGAAAGCTATGGCGCATCCGGCCCGAAGACGTGGAGGCATACGAATGTCGCCCGCTTTCCGAATAGGTAAGCTGACCCGCAAGCGGGCCGATGGCTCATCCTATTGGTCCTATTGCGTCGCTTGGTATGTACCGGGAGGGCGCGTTCGCCAAACCCTTGATACACAAGACAGGCCAACGGCAGAGGCTAAGGCTCGCAAAGCATATGCCGACCGGGACAAAGGCAATGCAGCCCGCGTTGATACTGTCGGCGTGTGCGTTAGCCTCTATCTCGACAGTCTCGATGGCACCAAGGATGAGAAGCGCAAGCGGGAGGCATGGAAACAAGCCAAGGCATTTTGGGAGGCGGTGCCGATAAGTGTAATCGATCCCGGACTAAGCTCGTCCTATCTGAAATGGCGTAACCGTGCGGTTAATACCTGCCGCAATGAGTTGGCCACCATTAGGACGGCCCTGCATTGGATGCTGGGTAAGGATGCACCTAAGATTGTCGTTCCGGGTATCCCGGAGTCCAATGTAGGGCATCTTACTAAGCTACAATTCCGGGAGTTCCTTGAAGGGTGTGCGTCGCCTCACGTCAAATTGTTCTCCATCCTTGGCGTAACTACGGGCGCTAGGAAAAGCGCCTTGCTGGAAGCTAAATGGGATCAAGTGGACTGGGGCCGGAGGCAACTCAACCTCAATGCCGCAGGCCGGGTTCAATCCCATAAGAAACGCGCCCTTGTCGCACTAAACGACCGAGCCATTGAGGCATTACGAGAAGCTAGGGGCGGGGCTACGACTGAATACATAATAGAGTTTCGTGGCGACCGGCTTCTAGACATTAGGGGAGGTATCTCCGCCGCAGCAACGCGTGTCAGCATTAAGGTGCATCCGCATATGTTCCGGCATAGTGCCGCAGTGTGGATGGCAGAGGATCGGGTGCCGATGCCAGAGATAGCAGCGTTCCTTGGTCATGGTGATATGATGACAACCACCCGTATTTATGCGCGCTACCACCCGGATCATTTGAGGCAGGCCGCAGGGGCTTTGACATGGTGAAGTATCGGGACCGTCAGGCACACCATAACGACAACCGCAGATACGCGGACGCTATCTATGTATCTAATTTGGACAAGGAGGGACGGGCAACTGTTCCTCCTTTTATATGAAAGGAAACCCGTGGCGACATACACCGTCTCGGACGACAAACTTAATACCCCGGAGGCTGCCGATTACATGGCCTCCCGTGACCGGCGCATAATGATCGGCTTCCGGGACGCATTGGAAGCCTTGGGCATTCCCGTTCCTGACTATGCCCGGCGACAACCGCCTGTCCGTATTGCTGCCCGCGTGTTGGCTACCCAATACGACGCGGATAATCCTAGCTATCGCCCGTTGGCATACAGGCCACCACGTTACGCTAGCCCCCGAACATGAGCTATAAGGCCGGCTATTACGGCTCCGCTGAACTGAGGCGGATACGCGGCAATGCCCCGCGACACGACCAAGCACAAGCGGCCTTTCAGACCATAAGGGCGCGACCCGTAACCCTCGATACATTAGATGCCACCTGCGGACCTTATGCGTTGGCCGCTAAGGCGGAAGCTCAATGGATCGCTATCACGTCATGGCTAATGGGCAGCCCTGAACTTCCCAACAGTATCGACCTTACCGGTTCCGTGGTGGAGTTGGTCCGGGAAGCCGATAAGGCACGGTTGGGTTTCCCAGTACCTCTGGGCAAAACACATACAAGGCCCGCACTGCACGACCTGTCCCCGGAAATTCAGCGCGAGACCAACGTTGTAGCTGCGGAAACGGTTGAAGCTTGGAACCGAGCGCAACGCCCCTGTTTATCGGCGGCTATCATCGGTCGGGTTAGCCACATTGTTCACAGCATCACCAATCAAAAACTAGAAGGATAATAATTGAAGGCATATACAACGTCTGTACCGCTGAACGGCCCAGACATTCAGGAATTACACACGGCACTTGCCGCTCTATTGCTGGCCCACGACAACACGCACGGCTGCAAACCCACGGAACAACAGGCGAGCGAAATTTCCCGGCTTAGCGGCGCTGCCGTTGCCGCTATCATGGTGACGATGGGGGCTGTCTGTAGGGCAGCTTACGCGGTGCGGCACTAATGCCTAACGGCTTTGAGACCCGCGTTGGCGGGAGGCAGACCTTTGCGTCTGCAACCCCTGCGCCATCGCAGACCCGCCCGTCTTTATCGGGTGCATCCGCTGGGGCGCAGGTTGTTGGTGGCCAATCGGAAGGCGGGGGCTTTGGAGGACACTTCACGGCCCCCGGCCCGGTCGGCGATGATCTAGGTGAGTTCTTTGGGTCCATCATGGAACCCTATATCGTCCGCCGCCAGAAGGAGGTGTTTGGGAAGGGCGCTATGGATCAGATGAGCCGCCAAGGCGTCGATGAAATTCGCGCCAGCAAGGGCGGCTTCACCAAGATATTCGGACCTACCAGTTACGAGCAGGGAGCTATATTTTACAGTGCCAATCGCAACGCCAATGACCTACACAATGAGGTCATTAACGAAATGCCAACCCTGCGTAAGATGCCTCCTGCGGAGTTCCAAAAGTATATAGCGGACAAGATGCAGGGGCTTGAGACTGGCGACCCGTTCACTGACCAAGCTACTCAGGCGGCAATCTTTGAAACTTTGGGCGCAGTGACCGCCACACATGCTAAAGCGAACTATTTGTGGGGGCAAGAGGAAGCCAAACACAACTGGTCGGGCAACAGCCAGAGCGCGGCAACGCTTCTCGCTAACGGGGTAGCGGCCTTAGCGGGCTTGACGGACCCTGGCGATGAAGAAACCACAGCGCTTGCCCAACTAGCGGATAACTTCGCCGCGTCGGCAATCCAGCCAGCAGGCATGGACGACGCTGTATATAAAGATGGCATGTACGATTTGGCCAAAGGCCTCGCCCAGAGCGGTAACGGGTTTGCCGTCCATGTGCTCACGTCACGGGGGTTAATGGCTATACTAGACGAAGACAAGGCACAGCGCCTTGACGACCAGATTACTAAGTATGGAAAGAAGGCCCAGTCTGACCTGATCCTGCAAGACCCGGAATTGCAGAAGCGCATTAACCTTCTCGAAATGCACCGTATTGATGAAGTGCATAGACCTAGCGAAGTTCAGGCAGAGGCTCTTGCCTTAAATGCTTACGCTACCCGCAAGACGGGTTTCGATATGCCGCTATTTGATGCCAATGACATACGGGCAGCAGGTAAAAGCGTCATCGAGGCGCTCCATGCGGAGGACCTTCGCACACAGGCCCGTAACGATCAGCTTGCCGATAGATTGCAGGATAGGCAATGGGACCGGGAGGATAAGGCGGAAGAGATAGCGGCAAAGACCGCCGCCGCCTCCGCAGCATACACCGCTGGCCGCGCCCAGCGTAGCCAGCTTGCCGGTATCGGCGACGACGCAATGTACAATACCCTTGCCAATAACGACTTTGTGTCCGGCAACTACAAGCCCCTGCTGGAAAACTTCAAGACTGACAATTGGGTATCCGCCTCCGTGAAGAATACGGCGCAGGCAGAAATCCGTTCGGTCGCCGGGGACGGGCAATACTCTAAGGCCGTAGGTGCAGCATATGAGCGGTGGAAAGCCGTAAGGGATGTAAGCCCCTCATTGGCCTCTGCCATTTACGGTAGCTTCGACCTACAGCTTACTAACTACGACAAGCTTATAAGCGGCAACCCTAACGACCCTATAACCGCCTACAATGCAGCTTTCCTTAACCCGTCTAAATACCGATCGGCACAGATGCCGGTCGAGCGACGTAAGGAGGCAGGTCAATTACTGGCCAGCGTTGTAAACAGCGAGGGGCCTTGGCGGGCGGTAGGTCTAACCCTACCGTTCCAGCGCACCGCTATGAATACCACAACCAAGAAGGCCCTTGGCGACTTATTGTGGGACGACTTCGCCGTAAGGGCTGGCAACTCCCGCCTCCCCAACAATGTCATAGCATCGCAGGTCCTAGAGACCGCTGTGCGTAGTGGCCGCTTCGAGAGATACGGCGCATTGGGGTGGACCAACCAGAGCAGAACTATCCCACTCTCTACCCTACTAAACCTACAGCAGGACGAGGCGGATAAGGTAGTAACCTCTGTCATCGACAAGCATATGCGGGCGTCCGGCTTCTCTTCTGGGGCCTCGGGTGACAACTACGAGATTACTCGCGTTAAAGGCCCGGACGGAAACCTAAAGCTTTACGTGCTTGGGTATGATGATGACCATCCTACTGGTACCGGCGCGCTTATTCCGTTCAGCGAATTTAAGCGGGCAGCGGACTCGTTAAAGAAACCTACGTCCAAACGCCGTCTCGTCAACACAACGGGCCGCGTCGCTGGCGAGGACGTCGGCGGCTTCCACTAGAATTAACCGGCGATAATCCCGCCAAGTAATAGGATCAGATGACAGATATAACTACCGTAATCGACGACCTGAAACATGAGGAGGAACAAGAACGTGCGTTAGCCCAACTAGCTACATTGGATGACCGGTTATCGCTTCATCGCAAGCGGCTATGGGCAATAAGTCAATCCTCCGGGTCCGAAGGGGTTAAGTCCTACAAAGACAAATTCCCTGAGGCCCGGTCGATAAAGGTCAGCACCACCACCGTTACCTATCAGGGTAAGCCAGCCGGATATGATGATTATCTAGCATCTTTAGCAACCAAATGGCTGACTAATAGTGAAGCGGCATCCGCTACCAACAGCATGGACATTGCCGCCCTCAATTCGCGGTTCAGCACTTCCCGATTTAATCCGGCTAACCATTTCAGCAAGCCGCTGGCGAAAGGGAGCGTCGCGAAAATACGGGCGGCGTTCAGCGCCCTAGGCGTCCCGCTGGACATATCTACGATCAAAACCATGTCCGACATACGGAAGGCAGCGAAAGCGGCTCAGGCGGCATCTGCGGCGGGGAAAAAGCCATTCGGCAAGATTGGCACTATATCCGGCAATGAGCTTGTCTGCGGCGGGCGGGTTTTCCCCGTCATACAGCACAATGGGCATGACAACATCAAAGTTGCCGTTGGCGGCACCCGATCGTGGCTGCGGTTGGATGTACTGGCTGCATTTGCTGAACAATCCGGGTTGGTGGCTGGATTGGGGCGCGGGGAGAGGGAAACTTTCTCTAACTATATTCCTATAGAATATATTGGAGATTTGGTCCCGGATGCCGAAAGCCCGGATTTAGACCCTTTGGCAGCCGTTGAAATTGGAGATTTGGTCCCGGCCTCCAATATTGGGGACAATCTCCTAATTGGAGATTTGGTCCCGCCGACTGCCGAACCCTCCATGTCCGACCGTATCGCTACTGCGAAAGCCCAGCTTTCGAATCCCCCGGCGCACTCCCCGGCCCAGCCTAGCGATTCCGATGCGGACCCGCTCGCCTTCTAATCCCAAGAGGAATAATGATAAACCTACCGTTTAACCCCGATGCCATCGGGGAAGACACTTTGCTTGGACGCTTTCTGCGGGATAACCCCAACCGTGTCCCTGTGCTGAAAACTATATGCAGCCTATTAGATGATGACGGCAGGGTTGGCGACCGCGCCCGCTTTTATATCGTCCTGAACAACTTTCGCAGGGCGGTACTGCGAGGAACCCTGATCGCCTTGGGCATCCCCCTGCCATCATGGGCGTATAGCAATCGAGCCGCTGCAATCGCGAACCGTAGCTTCACGGACGCATATTGGGCCGCTCAACGTGGGCGCGCCAAGCGCTAACACGCAGTCAGGCACCGACCTTCCCCATAACAATAATGCCCGTCCGACATGGGCTGCCTACCAATCCAAGGAATAATTATGACTGATATTAACTTGCTACAGACTCTAACCGCCCAGCTTGAAGAAGCCCGGCGAGACGCCGACATGTGGCAACGCCTCAAAGGCGCGGAGGATCGCGCTAAGCGCCTTAAAGGCGAATACGATAAGGCCAAGGCGGAGCATGATGCGGCAGAAGGCGAAAAGGCCAAGGCTGCGGAGGAAGCGCGATACGCGGGCCTTCGTGGACTAACGATTACGGAAGTGCCTAGCGCGACTTCGCCGAATGTATTGAGTAGCCGCTTTCACATTACCTACACGCGCGATGCGTGGGATGCGCTCGCCCACGCCAGCTTACCGGAAACGGTATCAAAGGCCAGTTTCGGCGCACTGGATGACAATATCGTGTCATGGATGCTAGCGCGTCATCCTGAAAAGCTGCCCGCTAGCATCTTGGCCCTTGCGCCCGGTGATGCAAGCGAAGCACTGGCTTGCTACTTTGCGGGCCTCCGTCGCGGCTACCTCAAGGGTTGAATGCAATGACCCTCAACAATCGCCAGCGCGTCACCGTTAACGCTGGCCTCGCCTACATCCATGCCGCCGGATATGATGCCAATGCAATAAGTCGGGCGGCTCGCGCTCATATCGCGCAAGGCTTGCCCGCTGCTGCGGCATATGGAAGGTCGATAGACCGTTTCAAAGCGAGCCTGCCCACTGAAACGCGGGTGGCAATGGATAAGGTAATGCGGCTTGTGCACAGTAGCGATGCCCAGACTATTGCCCAGTACGATCATGCCATCAACAGCTATAATGCCACTGGGGACGAAGCCGCCATTGAAGCGCTATACCCGATGATGGCGCGCGATGGCGTGACGCTTGCCCTGAGGGACGGTGAAATTACGCAGGCAGAAATTGACGATGGCACAGGGATTGCCGCCGCTCTTGGGTATGAGCCGATGCCTGAGCAAGTCGCGGCTGTTCAATCGGCTGCGCCACAAGCCGCGCCGCTTGCGCCCCCGGCTCCCGTGGCTATATTGGCCCGCGACCATCCCCCTGCCGCCCCAGTTGAAAATGCTGGTATTGTGAGGGATGAAACTGGCGTCAGTTATTCGTCGGCCCGACTCGCGACTGTGGCACCTCGCGCCCCGCTGAGCGGAATTATTCGCGATCAGACCGGGGTAAGCTACTCGTCTGCCCGGTCGGATGCCAAGTCTGCCCAGTTTGCAGGCCAAGCCCCCCGGCCTTGGTCGTTCAAGCCGATTGTACGCCATCAGGTTGAACCGGGGGAGGGGCCAACGCTGGAAAAATCGGGCTACAGCGCGGTTTAGGATGGCAGGGCGGGGCGTCCAGCCTTCGCACTCCAAAAAGCTTTCAGGGAGCCTAAGATTGGCAATTGCTGTCTTAGGCTCCCGCCATTCGCTCCATTGTGTCGCCGGTTCAACAAGCGCTAAAGCGGCAACTACGGCGATGACGATTAGTCGCTCAGTCTGTCTCAAAGCGCGGAATTAGCGCCATCTGATCGGCAAGGGCCTTTATAGTGTTACGCCCATATGTCCGACCGACGCCCTTAGAGGCATGGCCCTGCATATAGTCCGCAGCCCTCTCACTCATTCCCATCTCATTGGCTATCGTCTTGAACGTATGCCGCCAAGCATGGTTGGGTTTGATGCTTGTATCCGTGATGCCAAGGCTGCGCACCCAAGCGGCAAGGCGTTCGCCAGCCTTCTTATATTGGCCGCGTTCGCTTTCGGGATCGCCCTTATCAGGATTATAGAATATCGGCCCTTGCTTCTGCGTTCTAACAACGGCGATGAACCCTTGTGCCAACAGATGCTCATGCACGGGGACAAATCTAAACTCATTGGTCTTAACCCGTCCGGCCTCCGGCGTGATATTGATGACCCAATGACCGTCTATCTCCTGCACGTCCTCTGCGCGTAGCTGGGTTATCTCATTCACTCGCGCACCCGTGTAAGCGCAAATCCAAGGCACCCACCGGCGAACTAGGTTCTGCTGGGACGGCTGCCCGCTGCGCTAGCAGCAGCGAGAATAATCCGCTGTTCGTCCTTGGTAAAATCCTTGTCCCGGATTTTGGGGGCTTTGATCGGCGACACTCGGGCCACGTCTTTAGCAGGATCATGGGGTATTAGCCCTTCGCTAATCCCGTATTTGAACGCTGACCGGATAGGAGAGAGATACCCCGCGTTGACCGTTTGCGCCGATCGGCGTTTGTCGCCGGGTAAAGCCTCATCGCGGACATGGTTTCGCCAATCCCGGATATTGTCGGTAGTTACCAGTGTAGCATCATCATGGCCTACAAAGGCTACAAACCTATCAACTTTCGCGGTCCACTCATTCACTATAGCAGGCGACAACGCGCCCGTATTTACATGGCCCTTGAACAATCCTGTAATTGTGACCGCCGCAGAATTGTCCTGTGGAGTCCGCTGAGAGGCATTCTCTAATTTTGGCAGTGCCTGTAGGGTCGAACTGGTTTCCCCGCCCTGTGACTCTCCCGCTGCCAAATCACGGCGTTTCCGCCTACGGTATCTATCCCGGTAATTGTCACGCTCCCCGCCAATCTCTTTCAGCAGCAACACTGCATCATGGTCGGCGGGAAGCCGAGCGGCCCACGCCGATGCTCGCTCCATACGCTCATCTTGCGCATCAATCTCCCGGCCTACCTCACGGGCATGATATTGCTGCCGCTCAAACTCATCCTCTGTAATCCCCGCGAAGGGATTAAATGGAAGGGAGGCAGGCCCAGACGGTATGTCCAGCGGATCAGTCGCCAATTTGGCGCGGGCGACATCAAAAGCTTGATCGCTCATTTTCACATAGTCGGGGAGCAGCCGCTTAGCTGTTTCCCGGTCCTTAGTCCGCAAAGAAATCTTAAACTCGGTACGGGGCTTGCCCGTCGCAGTGAGAATCAAGGCTTGTAGCTCAATGGGAACTGAGCGCCGGAAATAGTAGGTCGGCCCAACTTGATCGAGATACGTGCACATGGACAGCTCCTATTACAACTGTAACAGTCGCTTGTAAAATGCCCATATTTTTCAATGTTTTATGCCATTTCAATCACTTGAAAGGCTGCGGTGCCGGATGCAGGATTTGAACCCGCGACCTTCGGTTTACAAAACCGCTGCACTACCACTGTGCTAATCCGGCGCTGGACGTGCATATAGTCAGGTGACGCCGAAGGTCCAGCCCTCGGTGCGCGCTATCTGGGACGTCAGCACCGCCGGACGCCAGTAAGCCGGGGCGACGGCGGCGCGGCGCAGCCATGCGGCGGTGAGCAGCGCGTCGGTAATATGGTCGTCGTAACGGCGGGCAAGCGGCGCGTGGGGAGCACTGCCCATGACGGCAAGCGCCGCGTCGAGGGTTGCGGCATCGCGTATCTTGCTGCGTCCTTTCGGACGGCCAGCGGCGCGGGCGGCGATGCTGGTATAGATTTCCACAATGAGTGAACCGGATTCGGGAATCGGGTCGAAGGGCCAGACCGGGACCCGGCCATGCACCCGATGAAGCAGCCGCATGCCCGAAAAGCTCGCTTTTGCTACCTGCGCCGCACCGATCGCGTCGTAGACGGTGGAGGGTTTGCCACCGCCATGTGCGTTATAATGTGCCTCGCAACGGCGCAGGTGCATATAGTCGGCCTTGGTCCCGTCCGCCTTCCCGAAATAGAAATGACGGCGGTGGGTCGTTTCGAGGAAACTGGCAGCACCCAGGTCCATGTCTTGAGCGCAGGTATCGACATAGGCCCAAAAAGCGGGCGCATCCTCGGGCGTCGTATCCCCAGGCAGATAGGCGCCGCGTGCGACATGCGGCGGGGCAAAGCTGAAATCGAACCCGAAAAGCGTCGGGGCTTCCCCGGCGGCAGCGATCAGCCAGTTGGCAACGGCGGTGCGCGACCAGATGCCGGTGGGCGGCGCGACCAATGTGGGCGCATCGGCGCCGGTCCCGCACAGCGCGACGGCGATACCCCTGTGCTTGCCGCCCTTCGCGCCGGACCAGTCGATCGCGGCAAAGCGGGTGAAATGTGTCGGCGTCACGCGCTCGTGTCGCCATCCGTGTGGCGGCGTTCGTCCCACCATGCCATGCGTTCGGCAATCCGTTTTTCGAAGCCCCGATCTGTGGGGGTGTAGAAAGTCTGGGGTCCAATTTCCTGGGGCCAGTAGTTCGCGCCGGAAAAGCCTTCGGGCGCGTCATGGTCATAGGCATAGCCTTTGCCATAGCCGACATCCTTCATCAGCTTGGTCGGCGCGTTCAGGATATTCTGCGGCGGCATCAGCGACCCGGTCTCCCGCGCGGAGCGGAAGGCAGCCTTCTGCGCCGTATAGGCCGCGTTGGATTTGGGCGCGGTCGCACAATAAAGGCAGGCCTGGACGATCGCCACTTCCCCTTCGGGCGAGCCGAGAAACTCATAGCTGTCTTTCGCGGCGAGACACTGGATCAGCGCCTGCGGGTCGGCAAGGCCGATATCCTCGCTGGCGAAACGCACCAGGCGGCGCAGGACGTAAAGCGGTTGCTCGCCTGCCGTGAGCATCCGCGCAAGATAGTAGAGCGATGCTTGCGGGTCCGATCCGCGCAAGGATTTGTGCAGTGCGGATATGAGGTTGTAGTGGCCCTCACGATCCTTGTCATAGACGGCAACGCGACGGTGCAGCAGCGCCGACAGGCCGGCAGGGTCGAGCGGTTCAGGCAGATCGACCGAATACAGCGTTTCGGCCTGGTTGAGCAGGAAGCGGCCGTCGCCATCGGCGCTGGCGATCAGCGCCTCACGCGCATCCGGATTGAGGGGCAGCGCGCGGCCGGTCAACGTTTCGGCGCGCTCCAACAGCAGTTCGAGCGCAATATTGTCGAGGCGGCGGAGGATCAGCACCTGCGCGCGGGAGAGAAGCGCGGCATTCAATTCGAAGCTGGGGTTTTCGGTGGTCGCACCCACCAACGTTACCGTGCCGTCCTCGACAAAGGGCAGAAAACTGTCCTGCTGCGCGCGGTTGAAACGATGAATCTCGTCCACGAACAACAGGGTCTTCTGACCCAGGCGGGCATGGTCCTTTGCCGCGGCGAAGACTTTCTTGAGGTCGGCGACACCGGAGAAAACCGCCGAGATCGCCTCGAACCGCATGCCGACGGCATTGGCGAGCAAACGGGAAATCGTCGTCTTGCCGGTGCCGGGCGGTCCCCAGAAGATGATCGAGGATAGGCGCCCGGCGGCAACCATGCGGCCGATCGCGCCTTCCTGACCGGTCAGATGATCCTGCCCCACCACTTGGGTCAAGGTGCTGGGGCGCAGGCGATCGGCGAGAGGCGCGTCGGTGCGTTCGACCGGTGCGATGGCGGGATCGGAACCGAACAGATCGGTCATCGAAGGATCAGGGCACGGGGCTGGCAAGCGCAATCGCGCCGCGCTGACGCTGGCAGATAACGCGCAGATAGGTGTCGACCAGCGCCTGATTCACCTGATCCCAGCCGTAGAGATCGGCTTCTGCGCGGCCGGCATTGCCGGCCTTCACCCGCATGTCCGGATCAAGGCAATAGGCCGCGAGCGCGTCGGCGAACTGGTTGATCGCGCCGGGGCGAATCAGGCGACCAGTGACATTGTCCGTGACCAGGCATTCGCTGCCGGTCGCGCGGGCAGCGACGGCGGGGAGGCCGCAGGCCATCGCCTCCAGCGTGACATTGCCGAATGTCTCGGTCACGCTGGGGTTGAAAAGCATGTCCATGCTGGCGACGGCGCGGCCAAGATCCGGGCCGGCCTGAAAGCCGGTGAAGATCGCGTCGGGCAGGCGATTATTGAACCATTCGCGCGCGGGGCCGTCGCCCACGACCAGCACCTTGTGCCGCACCTGGCGTCTCGTCAGCAGATCGATCGAATCCGAGAAGACATCCAGGCCCTTTTCCATGACCAACCTGCCGGTGAAACCGACGACCGGCATGTCATCCTCAATGCCCAGGTTGCGCCGCCAGGGCATGTCGCGGCGGTCGGGGTTGAAGATCGTCTGGTCAATGCCGCGGGTCCAGATGCCGACATCATAATTCATCCGCTGGTCGCGCAGCAACTGGGCCATCGAATCGGAAGGGGCGACGATAGCGTCGCAGCGGCGATAGAAACGCCGGAGCATTGCCTCGACCACCGGTTCCAGAAAGGCGAGACCATAATAGCGCGGGTAGGTTTCAAACCGGGTGTGGACCGACGCCACGGTCGGCAAGCTCCGCTCGCGCGCCCAGGTGACGGCGCGGTGGCCGAGCGGGTCAGGACTGGCGACGTGCACGAGATTGGGAGCGAAAGCGGCCAGATCACGACGCAAACGGAATGGAAGCCCGGCCGGGACGCGATATTCGGGCCGTCCGGGAATCGCGAAAGAGGGCGCACTTACCAGATCACCCACGGGTTCGAAGGCGGGCGTATCAGTGGTGGGCGCATAGACGCGCACCTGCGCGCCCTGCCGCATCAGATAGCCGACCAGGCGGTTGAGGGCCTGGTTCGCGCCATCGCGCACATAATTATAATTGCCGCTGAAGAGAGCGATACGAAGGCCGGTTGCTTCCATGAACGGGGCCATAGCGAAGGCGGGCGGAAAGGCCAAGGGAACCGCCCAATCGCCTGACTGTTGATTGCGTCGAACAGGAGGATGTGATCGATGGGTAATGTATCCGCTCACGGGGCCAGTCAAAGTTTCAAGCCGGGTCAGCGCGTTCGATGGAATTGGGGCACGGGCACAGGGCATGGCAAGATCGCGGAGCGGTTTGAGCGGCATGTCGAACGAACCATCGAGGGCGCAAAAATTTCCCGAAACGGCAGCGCGGAAAATCCGGCTTACCTCATTACGCTGGACGATGGCGGCAAGGTGTTGAAGCTGGGTTCGGAATTGACCAAGGTCATTGATCGATAAACCCTGCCTCTTGTCACGCAGGGAATATCTGCGAGACAAAGAATCATGACTGAAATCGCAATGACCGCAGTTACGTTGCTGACGGGGAAACCCGAGCCGTTCCGCGATAAGGATTATAGTGCGATTGCCAAGCGGCCTGTCCAAGGACCAGTGCGCATTGGCTGGCTGGGACTTGAGGGGGATGCGGTCGCTGATCCTGTCCACCATGGCGGACATGACAAGGCGATTCACCTGTATGCGCAGGACCATTATGCCTGGTGGCGCACGCATATGCCCGGACACAGGCTGTTGGATGCGCCCGGCGCTTTTGGAGAGAATATCGCATCGATCGGGCTGGTCGAAAGCGACCTGTGCATCGGCGATCGGCTGACGCTGGGCAGCGCGATCGTGGAAGTCAGTCATGGCCGTCAGCCTTGCTGGAAGCTCGATCACCGCTTTGGCGTGCGAAATGTAATGGCGACGATCGTGAAGACGGCCCGCTGCGGCGTGTATTTCCGGGTGATACGCCAAGGCACGGTGGAAGCGGGCGCTGTCATGCGGCTGGAGGACAGACCGCAACCCGAGTGGACGGTCGAGCGTGTGTTTCGTTTGCTCATCGGTGGTGGACATAAGGCCGATCCCGGCGCGGTGAATGCGCTGGCTGCCATGCCATTGCTGGCTGAGGCATGGCGCGCCAGAGCGATACATCTTTCAAGCTGATTTCGCCTTCTGGTTACATTGTCATAAAACTGAAATCAAAATGTCACATTGGCGCGATCATTCGCCGCTAGGGCGCTGACACGGCAGCAGGCCCGTCATCTGATATTTGCTGTTATTCGGGGAAGCATAGCCATGAAGAGATTTGCGCAGGTCGCCATACCGGCCTTAGCCCTTACGACCATATTGGGCGGCTGTGGCGACCAAGCCGCAAGCGGTGGCGCGGCGCGTGACCAGATAAGGGCCGTAGGGTCATCGACAGTCTATCCCTTCGCGACCGCCGTCGCCGAGCAGTTCGTTCAGAACACGCCCGGCATGAAATCGCCGATCATCGAATCGACCGGCACCGGCGGTGGCATGAAGCTGTTCTGCGCCGGCGTTGGCGCTGCGCATCCGGATATCGAGAATGCGTCGCGCCGGATCAAGAAGTCCGAATATGCGCAATGCCAGGCCAATGGCGTCAAGGATATTATCGAGATCCAGGTCGGGGTTGACGGGCTGGCATTCGCCGAGTCGAAGAAAGGACCTGGGCTGAAGCTGACCCCGGCGACGATCTACAAGGCGCTGGCGGCCGATCCGTTCGGCAAGGGCAAGAACAGCGCCCAGACCTGGAAAGATGTCGATGCGTCATTGCCAGCGATCCCGATCTCCATATTCGGGCCGCCATCGACCAGCGGGACACGCGATTCGCTTGCCGAGCTGATCCTGACCAAGGGATGCGAAACAGACCCGGCAATGGAAGCGCTTAAGAAGAGCGACGAGGACAAGTTCAAGGCGACCTGCACCCGCATCAGGGAAGACGGCAAATATGTCGATTCGGGCGAGAACGACAATCTGATTGTGCAGAAGCTGGGCGCCAATCCCAACGCGGTCGGCATTTTCGGCTACAGCTTCCTGGAAGAGAATAAGGACAGCCTGAACGACATTCCATTGAACGGGGTGCAGGCGACCTATGAGAGCGTGTCGACAGGCCAATATCCAGGCGCGCGTCCGCTTTATATCTATGTGAAGAAAGCGCATATCGCGGCCATTCCGGGCCTCAAGGAATATCTCGCGGCTTTCGCGGCGGGATGGGAGCCGGGCGGCTACCTGACCAAGCGCGGCATGATCGCTTCTCCCGAGGCCGTGCGCAAGACGAATGGCGAAGTGGTCAAGAATCTGACTGTTCTCGACCCGTCGACGCTTAAATAAGCGCGGCGCGGAAGTATATGACCGGACCGGCTACTTTGCTGCTGCTGTTTGGCTTGGGCGTGATCGCCTGGGTCATGGCGCGGGCGCGGGCGACGCGGATGCAGGCCGTCGCCATATCGACCAATGGCGGGCGACGGACGATGCACAGCCTGCCATCCTTTCATGGCTGGTATGTCGCCCTGTGGACATTGATACCGGCCTGCCTGTTTCTAGTGATATGGTCCAACGTCATGCCGGGGCTGGTGACTGAAGCGGTCCTGAAGACGCCGGCGGGGCAGACGGTTGCCGCCGACAGTTTTTCGCGCGGGGCGATCCTGACCGAGGCGCGCACGATCGCACAGGGTGGTCAGGCCGCGGCATTCAATCCCGCCGCGCAGGCGCTGGTCGAACCCTATCGTATCTATACCACGCGTTATCATACGGGCGGCGTCGTGCTGGCGTTGTTGCTCGCTTTTGCCGGCGGCGCTTATGCCTTTACCCGTGTCCGGCCGGATTTCCGGGCGCGGACGCGGGTCGAGCGGCTGGTCATGGCGTTGCTGCTGGGCGCGTCGCTCATCGCGATCATCACCACGGTAGGGATCGTTGCGTCGCTCCTGTGGGAAAGCCTCCGCTTCTTTTCGATGGTCAATCCGTTCAATTTCCTGTTCGGCACCAACTGGTCACCGCAATCGGCGGCGCTCGGCTATGGCAACGCCCATGCGTTCGGCGCGGTGCCGCTCTTCTGGGGCACGATCTTCATCGGCGCGATCATCGCCATGATCGTCGCGATTCCGCTGGGACTGATGAGCGCGATTTACCTGACGCAATATGCGCGACCCGCGACGCGCAAGTGGATGAAGCCAGTGCTTGAGATCCTCGCGGGCGTTCCAACGGTCGTCTATGGCTATTTCGCGGCGCTGACGATCGCGCCAGCGCTGCGCGACTTCGCCGTGGCGATCGGTATACACAGCGCCAGTTCTGAAAGCGCGCTGGCTGCGGGCCTCGTCATGGGCGTGATGATCATTCCCTTCGTGTCCTCGATGGCCGATGACAGCATCGCCGCCGTGCCGCAGGCGATGCGCGACGGGAGCTTGGCGATGGGCGCGACCAATAGCGAGACGATCAAGCGGGTGCTGATCCCGGCGGCATTGCCCGGCGTTGTCGGCGGCGTCTTGCTTGCAGTCAGCCGGGCGATCGGCGAAACCATGATCGTGGTGATGGCCGCGGGCCTTGCGGCCAACCTCACCGCCAATCCCTTTGCCAGTGTGACCACGGTAACGACGCAGATCGTGCAGTTGCTGACCGGCGACCAGGAGTTCGACAGCGCCAAGACGCTGGCGGCGTTCGCGCTTGGGCTGGTTCTGTTCGTCGTCACGCTGTTGCTTAACATCGTCGCGTTGCGTGTGGTGAAGAAATATCGGGAGGCTTACGAGTGAGGGGTGAGCGCAATCCCACCGACTGGACGTCCGACGTCATGCGCAGGCGGATCGCCGGGCGCTATGCCGCCGAGAGGCGGTTTCGCTGGCTGGGCCTTGGCGCGGTTGTGCTGTCGGCCGGCTTCCTCGCCTTCCTGCTCATCACGATGGTCGGCAATGGCGCGCGCGGCTTCACGCGCACCGAAGTCGCGCTGCCGATCGATTTCCGCACCGCGCCGATCCTGATCGAACCGGCGTCGCTGAAAGGCAATGATGCCGACCGGGTACTGGCGAACGCGAACCTGCCGCTTATCGTGGGACAGGCCGCCAAGGCGCGTTTCGGCGCAAGAGGCGAGGAGATGCTGTCGCCCAATGCCTGGCTGGCCGTGCGCGATTCTATCAAGGCGGACCCGTCGATCCTGTCCAAGTCTGTGACGATCCCGGTCCCGGCGTCGACCGAGGTCGATCTGGCGGCAAAAAGCGACGGCGGTGCGCAGGCGGAGGCCGATTACAAGGCTTTGCAGGCCGCAGGCGCGGTTTCTACCGGATTCAACACGAGCTTCCTGACCGCGAGCGATGCGACCGACCCGGCGCAAGTCGGCATCTGGGGGGCGTTCAAGGGATCGTTGCTGACGATGTTGGTGACGCTGTTGCTAAGCTTTCCCGTTGGCGTGGCAACCGCGCTTTATCTGGAGGAATATGCCCAGCGCAACTGGTGGACCGACATTATCGAGGTGTCGATCAACAATCTGGCGGCGGTGCCGTCGATCATCTTCGGCCTGTTGGGCCTCGCCATTTTTCTTAATCTTGCGCACTTGCCACGATCGGCGGCGCTGGTGGGCGGCCTGACACTTGCGCTGATGACGATGCCGGTGATCGTGATCGCCGGCCGAAATGCGATCAAGGCGGTGCCGCCCAGCATCCGCGACGCGGCTCTGGGGATCGGCGCGAGCCGGGTGCAAGTAGTGTTTCACCATGTCCTGCCGTTGGCGCTACCCGGTATATTGACCGGCACGATCATCGGCATGGCGCGGGCGCTGGGCGAAACCGCGCCGCTGCTTATGATCGGGATGCGTGCTTTCATCGCCACGCCACCGGGCGGTGTGACCGATCCTGCCACTGTGCTGCCAGTGCAAATCTATCTATGGTCGGACGAGGTTTCCAAGGGCTTCGTCGAAAAGACCTCGGCGGCGATCATCGTGCTGCTGGCCTTCCTGCTCGCCATGAACGGTATCGCCATCTATCTTCGCAACAAATTCGAAAAGCGCTGGTAACCCTTTATGCTCACTGAAGAACAACAGGCGCTCAAGCCCAACGACCCGAAGATAACGGCGCGCGACGTCAATGTCTTCTACGGCGTGAAACAGGCGATCAAACAGGTATCGATCGACGTCGATATGGATAATGTGACCGCTTTCATCGGTCCGTCCGGTTGCGGCAAATCGACCTTTCTGCGCACGATGAACCGGATGAACGACACCGTCGCCAGCGCGCGCGTTGAAGGTGAAATTACGCTAGACGGGGAAAATATCTATGCGCCGTCGATGGACGTGGTGCAACTGCGCGCGCGCGTGGGCATGGTGTTCCAGAAGCCCAACCCGTTCCCCAAGTCGATCTACGAAAATGTCGCTTATGGCCCACGCATCCATGGCCTGGCCAGCGCCAAGGCGGATATGGACGTGATCGTCGAAAAGTCGTTGCGCCGCGCAGGTTTGTGGGAAGAGGTGAAGGACCGGTTACAGGATAGCGGAACGGCCCTTTCCGGTGGCCAGCAGCAGCGCCTGTGTATTGGCCGCGCGATCGCCGTGGAGCCCGAAGTCATCCTGATGGACGAGCCTTGCTCGGCGCTCGATCCGATCGCGACCGCGAAAATCGAAGAACTGATCCACGAACTGCGTGGCCGCTATGCGATCGTCATCGTGACCCATAATATGCAGCAGGCGGCGCGCGTGTCGCAACGGACTGCCTTTTTCCACTTGGGCACACTGGTAGAATATGGCGTGACGTCGGATATCTTCACCAATCCGAAAGCGGACCGCACCCGCGATTATATCACCGGCCGCTACGGCTGACCGGGGGAGACAGACTATGGTTGAGCATACGGTCAAGGCTTTCGATCAGGACATCGACAATCTGCGCGGATTGATCGCTGAGATGGGCGGACGCGCCGAAGCGGCGTTGGAACAGGCGATGGCATCGCTGTCACGGCAGGATATCGGCCTTGCTGCCGAAGTGGTCGCAGGCGACAAGCGGATTGACGAACTGGAAAGCGAAGTCGAAAAGCTGGCGATCCAGACCATCGCCCTGCGTGCACCGATGGCCAACGACCTGCGTGAGGTCATCGCCGCGCTCAAGATCGTCGGCGTGGTCGAGCGGATCGGCGATTATGCGAAAAATATCGCCAAGCGCGTGCCGGTGATCGTCGGTGCCAGCCGCACGTTGGAGCCGATGTCGCTGCTGCCCTCTATGGCGCAGATAGCGGGCGAGATGGTGCATGACGCGCTCAATGCCTTCGCTGCGCGTGATGCCGATCTGGCGCTGGCGGTGGTGCAGCGCGACACGGTGGTGGACGATTTCTACAACAGCATTTTCCGCACTCTGCTGACTTTCATGGTCGAAAATCCCAAGACCATAACCGAATGCGCGCATCTTCTGTTCATCGCCAAGAATATCGAACGGATCGGCGATCATGCGACCAACGTCGCAGAGATGGTCTATTATGCCGCGACCGGGGCAAACCTGCCCGAACGTGAACGTGGCGAAACCCCCGAATAAGGATTGCAGTCCATGGCCCGCGCAAAGATGCTGCTGGTAGAAGACGACGCCGCCCTTGCCGAACTGCTGATCTGGCATTTCAAACGTGAGGATTTCGAAGTCGCGCATACCGTCGATGGTGAGGAGGCGCTGATCCTTGCGCAGGAGAACACGCCCGACATCGTGCTGCTCGACTGGATGGTCGAGAGTCTGTCGGGGATCGAAGTGTGCCGCCGCCTACGCCGTATGAATGGCACGGCCAATGTGCCGATCATCATGCTGACCGCGCGCGGCGAGGAAGAGGATCGCGTGCGCGGGCTGGAAACCGGCGCGGACGATTATGTGACCAAGCCGTTCAGCCCACGCGAACTGGTGGCGCGGGTCGGCGCAGTGCTGCGTCGCGTACGGCCTGCACTGGCGGGCGAGACGCTGACCTTTGCCGATGTCGAGATGGATACGGTCGGCCACAAGGTCCGTCGCGCGGGGCAGATGGTGCAACTCGGTCCCACCGAATTCCGTCTGCTCAAGCATTTTCTGGAGCATCCGGGCTGGGTCTTCTCGCGCGAGCGATTGCTCGATAGCGTGTGGGGGCAGGACAGCGACATCGAACTGCGCACGGTCGATGTGCATATCCGGCGGCTGCGCAAGGCGATCAACGGTGAGGCGCATCGCGATATCATTCGCACGGTGCGGTCGGCGGGTTATGCGCTGGATACCGACGGGACTGGGTAACGGCCATAGTCATTTCCGCTTAATCCTCCGCACCCTCCGGCGCCGGAACCGGCGGATGAAGTCGCAAACGGGTAACGCGGCGCTCGTCGCCTTCGACGATTTCCAGTTTCCAGCCGCTGGTTTCGTGGAGTAATATCTCACCCGGCTCCGGCACACGGCCGGCAATGACGAAGGCCAGACCGCCCAGCGTATCGACATCCTCCTCGACCTCACCCAGCCTGGGGTCGATCTCTTCGGCGGCGTCGTCCAGCTCGGTGCGGGCGTCGGCATCCCATAAGCCATTTTCGAGCGGCACGAGCATTGCGGTCGGCGCGTCGTCATGCTCGTCCTCGACTTCTCCGACGATCTCTTCGACCAAATCCTCGAACGTCAGCAACCCCTCGGTCCCGGAATATTCGTCGAGCACGATAGCGAGATGGGTGCGCTTGGCGCGCATTTCGGCGAGCAGATCGAGAACGCCCATGCTTTCGGGAACATAGAGCGGCTGACGGATCAGCGTTTCCAATGTCTCGGGCGGCGGCGCGGTGCTGGCCAGGATCGCGAAAGCGTCGCGGATGTGAATCATACCGATGATCTCGTCCAGCGTTTCGCGATAGACCGGGATGCGGCTATGGCCGGCTTCGGCGAACAGGGCGGATAGGTCGGCGAAGCTCGCTTTCTCCTCGATCGCGACGATGTCGGCGCGCGGCACGGCCACGTCGTCGACGGTATGTTCGCTGAAGTGCAGGAGGTTGCGGAGCATCTGCCTTTCTATTGCCGACAGGTCGCCCTTCTTTTCGGGCGTGGCCGCTTCCGCGTCGCCTTCATGCTCGTCGATCGCTTCCTCGATCTCCTTGCGGAGGCTCTGGTCGGCATCGTCACCGAAGATCAGCGTCTTGAGGCCATGCCACAAGCCGCCTTCGCTGCTACTGTCCGCGTCTTTCGTAGGCGCCGGGCCGTCGTCAGCCATGATGTTCAGTCTTCCCCTGTCTGGTCGCCATATGGGTCACCGATCCCCATAGACGAAAGCGCCCGAATTTCGAGCGCTTCCATCGCTTGCGCTTCATGATCATCCATATGGTCGTGGCCGAGCAAATGAAAAGTGCCGTGGATGATCAGATGGGCGGCATGATCGGTCATGGCGATACCCTTTTCCGCCGCCTCCGCCGCGCAGACGCCGGCGGCAAGGACGATATCGCCCAGCAACACTTCGCCATCGTCTGTATTGGCGGTGGCTTCGAGCAGATCGGCCTGCACCATCGGGAAGGAAAGCACGTTGGTCGGCTTGTCCTTGTCCCGATAGGCGCGATTCAGCGCACGGACTTCCGTATCGTCGGTCAGTTTGACGGCGATTTCATAGGTTGCGGTCTGGCTTTCATAGTCCGCATAGGCGCTGTGCCGGATCGCTGCGGTCACGGCGCGGACGGCGATCTCGGCCCAGGGCGAGTCGGCGGGCCAGGCATCGCTGTCTTTTATGAGCGCAACGTCGATCATGATCGCGTCACGATGGTTTGAGACGTTCTAGGCATCAGGTCCCTCATAGGCCGTCACGATCCGCCCCACGACCGGATGGCGAACGACATCGGCTACGTTGAACGGCACCACGGCAATGCCCTCGACCCCCTCCAGTCGCGCGACCGCGTCTGCCAGTCCCGAAGACCCCGCCACCGGCAGATCGACCTGTTTGGGATCGCCGCAGATGACCATGCGGCTGCCTTCGCCGAAGCGGGTTAGGAACATCTTCATCTGCGCGATCGTGGTGTTCTGCGCCTCGTCCAGCACGATGAAGGCGTTGGCCAGCGTGCGGCCGCGCATGAACGCGAGCGGTGCGATCTCGATCTCGCCGGACGCGATCCGCCGCTCGACTTGTTCGGCGGGAAGCGTGTCGTAGAGCGCGTCATAGATCGGGCGGAGATAGGGATCGACCTTATCCTTCATGTCGCCGGGTAGGAAGCCGAGCCGTTCGCCTGCCTCGACCGCTGGGCGGGACAGGATCAGGCGGTCGACGCTACCGCTGATGAGCTGGCTGACCGCCTGCGCGACAGCAAGATAGGTCTTGCCGGTGCCCGCCGGACCGAGCGCGAAGATGATGTCCTGACGGCTCAGTTCTTCCATATAAGTGACCTGCGTCGCGGAACGCGGCACGATCGTCTTCTTGCGGGTGCGGATCATCACCTTGGGCGGTTCCGACACATCGTGGCGAATGATGCCGTCCAATGTGGGTTCAGACGACATGGCGATCACGGCCTCGACTGCGCCCTTGTCGATTTCCTGCCCCTCGATCAGGCGGTTGTAGAGACCCGAAATGACGTCGCGGGCGCGGGCGGCCGACTCCGCGACGCCCTCGATCTGCAGCTTGTTGCCGCGCGCCGAGATGTAGACGCCGAGGCGGTTTTCTATCGCTACCAAATTTTGGTCATATTGGCCGAATACGGTGCCGAGCAAATGCGGCTTTTCGAACGCGAGTTCAAGCCGGACGCGGTCGCCGGTTTCGGCGGGGCGGGGATTATGTTTCTTCGCCATTACCTGTTCCTCGCTGCCGTCATTCCCGCAAAAGCAGGAAGCCCGCTAGTCTTCTGATTGCCGTCACGGTTCAAAAGCGGGACCCCTGCCTTTGCAGGGGTGACGGGTGTTTGGATCAAGCGGCTTTCCTCCTTGGAATTTGCCCAGCCAGACTGTTCGGGCCGGCGCTGATGATGTCGACATCGATCATGTCGCCGATCGCGGCACTTTCCGCGACGACGTGGACGGATTGCAGCCAAGGCGTCTTGCCGACCAATTGGCCAGGATGACGGCCGGGCCGTTCGAGCAGGATAGGGATGCGGCGGCCGACGGTGGTGGCGTTGAAGTCGATCTGGTGGCGGTTGAGCGCCGCTTGCAGCCGCTGGAGCCGGTCGTCCATCACATCGGCGGGGATCTGGCGATCCATGTCGGCGGCGGGGGTGCCGGGGCGGGGGCTATATTTGAAAGAATAGGCTTGGGCGTAGCGGACCTGTTCGACCAGGGCGAGCGTCGCTTCGAAGTCGGCATCGGATTCGCCGGGAAAACCGACGATGAAGTCGCCGCTCAGCGCGATGTCGGGGCGGGCGGTGCGGACCCGGTCCAGGATGGCCATGTAGGATTCGACCGAGTGGCTGCGGTTCATGGCCTTGAGGATCGGGTCGCTGCCCGATTGCACGGGCAAGTGCAGGAAAGGCATGAGTTTTTCGACGTCGCGATGGGCGTCGATCAGCCCCTGCGTCATGTCGTTGGGGTGGCTGGTGGTGTAGCGGATGCGGCGGAGTCCGGGGAGCGCGTCGAGTGCGCGGATCAGCGTGTCGAAACCCTGGCCGTCACCGCCTGTCCAAGCGTTTACATTCTGGCCGAGCAGAGTGATTTCGACCACGCCGCCATCGACCAGCGCCTTGGCCTCGTCGATGATCGCCGCCATTGGCCGGCTGATCTCCGCCCCGCGCGTGTAGGGAACGACGCAATAGGTGCAGAATTTGTCGCAGCCCTCCTGAATGGTCAGGAAGGCGGTAGGCCGCGCCTGTTTCGTGCGGCCGGGCAACAGGTCGAATTTCGACAGGACAGGCATGTCGGTATCGAGCGCCTTTTGCCCGCGCGACGCCCTGGCGATCAGGTCGGGCAGGCGGTGATAGGCCTGCGGACCGACGACGATATCGACGGTGGGCGCGCGGCGGGCGATCTCGCCGCCTTCGGCTTGGGCGACGCAGCCGGCGACGGCGATCATCGGGCGGGTGCCATCCTCGCGGATCATGCGGCCGATGTCGGAATAGACCTTGTCCACCGCCTTTTCCCGGATGTGGCAGGTGTTGAGGATGACGAGATCGGCGTCGGCGCCATTGGCGGCCTGGGTCATGCCCTGCGCGCCGAGCATCTCGCCCATGCGCTCGCCATCATAGACGTTCATCTGACAGCCGAAGGATTTGACGTGGAAGGTGGCCGGATCGGGCGACGCCTTGGGCGGGGGTTCGTGATTCATCGTCACCGCTATACAGGGGGCGGGACCGCGACGGAAGGCGGCAGACGGGACTCGATCCTTTTTCTGGCTTCGGCGGAGATCGCCTTGCGATCGCCGATGGCGGCGGGGTCAAAAGGGGGAAGGAAATGGAGCGTCAGGTCGAGCGGGCCGCGGCGGGCGAGTATGCGCGCGATATTGTCGCCCGCCGCCTCGTCGCCGACCCAGGCGATGTCGGTCGCCGCCTGGCCATAATCGAGATAGACGGGTTGAACCTGCATTCCCGGAGGCGGGGGCATCAGCACCGCGAAGAGGGCCGGCTTGAACGGCAGCAACGCCGCGCCGTCGCCGGTCGTGCCTTCGGGGAACAGCGTCAGCGGTTGGGCCGCCGCAAGCGCGGCGCGCATGTCCGCGACCTGCTCGCCGACGCTGTTGCGGCGGTCGCGCGCAATGAAAAGCGTGTTGTTGAGCCCGGCGAGCCAGCCGACGACCGGCCAGGCGCCGATATCGTCCTTGGCCACGAAAGCGGTGCCGGTCGCGCCGCCCAGCGCGAGAATGTCGATCCAGCTTATGTGGTTGGCGACGAAAAAGACATTTTTCGCGAGCGGCGTTCCCCTGACGGTCACGCGCGTTCCGACAGCACGCGCGGCAAGGCCAAGGAAGATCGGCGGCCAGGGCGAGGTCAGGCGAAACAGCCGCCAGAGCAGATGCAGCGGAACACAGAGTATCAGCGCGCCGATGAGGGCGGCGATCCGGCGGGCGCGGCGGAAACCGCCGGAGCCGCCGCCATGGGGCATGTCAGCTCTTCCGGTCGATCGAGACGCCGTATAGTTCCATGCGATGATCGACCAGCCGGAAGCCGAGCTTTTCGGCGATGATCTTTTGCAACTGTTCGAGTTCGGGATCGACAAATTCGATCACATTGCCGGTTTCGACATCGATCAGATGATCGTGATGCGATTCCGGCGCGGCTTCGTAGCGCGCGCGGCCATCGCCGAAATCGTGCCGTTCGAGAATGCCGGCCTCCTCGAACAGGCGCACCGTGCGATAGACGGTCGCGATCGAGATGCCCGGATCGATCGCGGCGGCGCGTTCGTGCAGCTTTTCGACATCCGGGTGATCCTCCGCTTCGGAGAGGACGCGGGCAACGACCCGACGCTGTTCAGTGATGCGCAGGCCTTTTTGGGCACAGAGCGCTTCAATATCGATCTTTCGGTTCATGGGCGCTCATTTCTGCTTTGAATCGCTAGGTTGAAAAGCAGCCTAGCGGCTTCGCTGCACGAGCGAAAGGGAGGGAAGGCGACGATCCCTCTTTCCCCTCCATTCGAGCGATTAGTTTACGACAGGAGCGCGGCGGCGACGCTTGGTGCCGAGGCCGATTTTCTTGGCAAGGTTACGGCGCTGTTCGGCATAATTGGGCGCAACCATCGGATAGTCGGCAGGCAGGTTCCATTTGGCGCGATAATCGTCCGGCGTCAGTTGATAATGCGTCATCAGATGGCGTTTCAGCATCTTGAGCTTTTTCCCGTCTTCGAGGCAGACGAGATAGTCCGGCTTGACCGAGGAGCGGACCGACACGGCGGGTTCCTGCTTCACCTGCGGAATGACGGGTGCGTCGTTCAATCCTGCAAGCGCGGAATAGACATTCTGTATTAACGGCGCCAAATCGGTCACGGCCACATCATTGTTCGAGACATGGGCTGCAACAATATCCGCGGTCAGCGTAATCAATATCTCGCTTTGCGCCGTCGAATCTTCCATTTTTCTACTCCGGGATTATGCAACCGAAACGAAAACAGGAATATTTCATATCGGTGAAGCTTCCAATAAGCGGACGAAGTAGACATTTCAACCCACCGTATCGATTTCTCGAAAATCAAGATGATAGCTTAAAGCGTCGTGCATTTGACCGTCGGCTCCGCGATAATAAGCCGGCCTGGTATTTACATGACGAAACCCCGCCTTTTCGTAAAGGCGGATAGCATTATTGTTGGATCGGACTTCAAGGTGCATGGATATGATACCACGCAACCGTCCTGCTATGATGCAATCGCGCAACAATGCTTCGCCGATATGGCGACCGCGCCAGAGGGGATCGATGGCGAGCAGCAGAAGTTCGGACTCGTCGAAGATGGAGCGCATCAGGGCAAATCCCAGCGTCGCGCCGTCGAGCCGCGCGAGCGTCAGCCAACTGCCGGGCATCATGACCATGCCCGCAAGCTGTGAAGCGTTCCAGGCTTCGCCAAATGCGGGATCGAACGCGCGGGCCATGACCGCCATCGCCGCCGCCTGCGCCTTTTTGTCGGCACGGTCGTGGCGGACGAGGGTAAGTCCGTGTATCATATGCGAAGGGCCTGCCGTTCGGCGATCGTCATAGCATCGGCACCGCGCCCGTATAGCGGGCGGGGCGGCAGGGTGGCGGCATGGGCAGGAAGGCGCGGATAGTCGCGGCTGTCGGGCTGGAGCGGGATGGCGACGCCCCAGCCCCGCGCCGCGACCAGGGCCTCCGCCCCGGTGCCGTAGAGCGCGGGCGCATCCAGTTGGGCGGCGAGTTGCGCGACAGGGGTGGAGGCCAGGTCCGTCAGCGGAGCGAGGCTGGCGCAATCGAATAGCTGCCAGAAGAGTTCGCCATGCCCGCCGGTGATCGTGACGGCGATGGGACTGGTGCTCGGATGCGCTGGGTGCGGGTCGGTTTGGGCGCGGGCGGCGATCAAGGGAGTGGTCGAGCCCACCGCCGCGTGGCTGGTCCGCCGCGGGGTGCACCCGGACGCGGTCACCGTGTTCGGC